>SCSF01000120.1 GCA_004298435.1 Beijerinckiaceae bacterium | reverse complement strand
CCTTCTCCCGCAGGCGGGAGAAGGAATACCCTTAGACCGGCCTCAGGTATTCATCGCCTCAAAGAAGGTGGCGTTGCCCTTCGGCGTTTCGCGCAGCTTGTTCAGAAGGAACTCGATGCCATCGACCGTTCCCATCGGATTGAGAATGCGGCGAAGCACATACATCTTCTTGAGAATATCCGGTGGCACCAGAAGCTCTTCCTTGCGGGTGCCGGATCGGGTGATATCGATCGCAGGGAAGGTCCGCTTGTCGGCCACCTTGCGGTCGAGAATAATTTCCGAATTGCCGGTGCCCTTGAATTCTTCGAAGATCACTTCATCCATGCGCGAGCCGGTATCGATGAGCGCCGTCGCGATGATGGTGAGCGAGCCGCCCTCCTCGATGTTGCGGGCCGCGCCGAAAAAGCGCTTGGGGCGTTGCAAGGCGTTTGCATCGACGCCGCCGGTCAGCACCTTGCCGGATGACGGCACGACGGTGTTGTAAGCGCGGCCAAGGCGCGTGATCGAATCAAGAAGGATCACCACGTCGCGCCCGTGTTCGACGAGGCGCTTGGCCTTTTCGATGACCATTTCGGCAACCTGTACATGCCGCACTGCCGGCTCGTCGAAGGTTGAGGAAACGACCTCGCCCTTCACCGAGCGCTGCATATCCGTCACCTCTTCCGGCCGCTCGTCGATCAAAAGCACGATCAGATAGCATTCCGGGTGATTCGCCGTCACTGATTGTGCGATGTTCTGCAACAATACGGTCTTGCCTGTTCGCGGCGGCGAAACGATCAGCGCGCGCTGGCCCTTGCCAATGGGCGCGACAATGTCGATCACGCGGCAGGACAGATCCTTTCTTGTCGGATCTTCGATTTCTAGCTTCAGCCGCTCGTCAGGATATAGCGGCGTCAGATTATCGAAATGGACCTTGTGGCGGATCTTCTCCGGGTCCTCGAAATTGATCGTGTTGACTTTGAGCAGCGCGAAATAGCGCTCGCCCTCTTTTGGGCTGCGAATCAGCCCCTCGACCGTATCGCCGGTGCGCAAGCCGAAGCGGCGAATCTGCGACGGCGAGACATAGATATCGTCAGGCCCTGCGAGATAATTGGCATCCGGCGAGCGCAGGAAGCCGAAGCCATCCTGCAAAACCTCGATGACGCCTTCGCCAACGATTTCAATGTCCCGGCTGGCGAGCTGCTTCAAAATCGCAAACATCAATTCCTGTTTGCGCATGATCGAAGCGTTCTCGACCTCATGCTCCTCCGCGAAGGCGAGCAGTTCGGTGGGGGATTTGGTCTTTAATTCCTGAAGTTTGATATCCCGCATAGGGATGGAGTCCTTGGAAGGTTGCGCGTGATCCGCGCAAGGGAAAAGGCCCGTCTGGGCATCAAGATCCTGGGAGGATGGCGATCGCTACAGTGCAACGCGTGGGCGCGCTTCAGCACAAATGAATAACGGTCTCTAAAGGTTCAATCGCGCCCGATCTTTCCGACTTCGCGCTTTGTCCCGGGTAGCGACTGTTGCCCACTCGGCTCAAACGCATAAATCGCGCCGGTTCGTCACTGTTAGGAGAGGTAATCAAGATAAGATGTTTTGAGGATTTTGACAACCGGAAGCATGCCCCGCTTTGGGCCGCAGCGAATGATGCGACCCCAAGCCTCACCACTCAAGCGTAGCAATGCGGTTTCCTCGTGGTGCAATCGCGGCTGGACAAGGGCTCTTTTGGTTAACCCTCATAAAAAAACCGGCGGCCGAAGCCGCCGGTTTGTCAGATGGGTTATCTGGCAGCCGCTCAGTACTTGGCGACAACCGGGAGTGCCGGGGCCAGCCAGTCGAACTTCCAGTTCACGCCGGCGCGAACCGTGCTGAACTGGGTCCGGGTGCTGGCGTCGATGATACCCCCGGGCGCTCCAGGAATAATCGAGCTCAAATCCCGATGGAAAGTCCCGAGATCCGTGTAAAGATATTCGACTTTGAGCGTCACATTGTGAGTCATGGCATATTCGAGGCCGCCACCGACCGTCCAGCCGCCGCGCGTGCTGCCGAAGCTGGTGCCAAATGATCCGGCACCGCCAAGGTTGGCATTAATATAGTTGGCAACGTGCCCGTACGCGAAACCGCCCGTCACATAAGGCAGGAAGGTGCCGAACGCATAGCCGACGCGCGCCCGCGCCGTGCCCCACCAGTCCACCCTGCTTCCGACGTTAGCCGAAAGGCCACCAGCGAGGGGGGCAGAAATGCTTAGATAATCGCCCCGAAGCGTCGAGCCCTGGAAGTCGGTTTCCGCGCCGATGACGATATTGCTGCCGGCGAACTCATAGTTGAAACCGATCTGACCGCCGCCGGAGAAACCATTCGAGCGGGTGTAGAGCGACGCCGCGTTAACACCGAATATGTTCAGGCCGAGAGCGGAATTGCCCAGCGACGCTCCGGCGTTAAGACCGGCGTAAACGCCCGTCCAGCTAAACACCGGCGGCGGCGGCGGCATGAACGGCGCAGGCCCCTTGGTGTTCGGCAAATCGGCTGCAAAGGCGCTCGTCGCGAGCGCCAGCGACGAAACCGTCGCGATGAGAAGAGTTCTCATAATTCATCCCCCAGTTGAAGATTTAAAAAAGTACTGAAACAGAAACTACCGCAATATCGCCCCGGCACAATGGCAAAGTCTCGCCTTGCCGCATTTGGAAAGACACCGTGCCTTCGCCGCCACAGGTCTCGCTGGGATACCTTGACGGAATATCTCCGCTCCGGCGAAGCCATCACTCGATAAAACAACATTAAACCGCACTTTGATCACCCGGAATCGCCCGCGCGCACTCCGCGCGGTTTACCATGATGCTTCGCGCACGATCGCCAGCCGTTCCGCTATCCCCCCGGCGGCCCGAACAGCGGTGGCCCAAACCAGTCGAATTTCCAATTCAACCCTGCGCGAACCGTATGAAACGACAGATCGGTGCTCGTGTAGTACCCTGGATCGTTATTCCAGGCGTGGTCCCAGGCCCCCAGCTCGGTGTAGAGATATTCGAACTTAAAAGTCAGATTGTGCGTGAGCGCATATTCGACGCCGGCGCCGATTGTCCAGCCAGGCTGAACGCTGCTTGAGGAATGCGCGTAATAATGCGAATATGAATAGCTCCCCTCGCAGCCGAAATAGCAGCCACTTCCGGAAGCGCTGTAGGTGCTGGACGTGTGTATCCGTCCATAAGCGAAACCGCCCGTGATGTAGGGCAGGATGTTGCCGAAGGCATAGCCGAGCCGGCCGCGCACCGTGCCCCACCATTCGAGGTTTGCCTGCGACGTGCGCAGCGACGAGCCGGAGCCGAAAGAAAATCCCTCGTCTTCACTATAGCTGTAGGAATGCGCCCGATCGCCATAGTTGCCCCTGAGGCTCGAACCCTGGAAATCGGTTTCGAACCCCAGCACCAGATTGTTCAGGAACTGATAGTTGAAGCCGAACTGGCCACCGCCGGAGAAACCCTCCGCGCGGGTGCTGTCCCAGGCGAAGGGAGTGCCTTCGTATAGGTTCGTCTTGTTGAAATTTCCGAAAGATCCGCCGGCGTTGATACCGGCATAGACGCCGGTCCAACTGAATATCGGTAGCGGCGGAATGGGTGGAGCCCCTGCTGCAAAAGCAGATGTCGTCATAGCGACGGAAGAAACCGTTGAGATCAAAAGCCCCCGGACCATGTCTCAGCCCCAATGAATTTTATTAAGAATTACTTTCAGCTGGGACCAAAGCTATCCACACCGCAATCAAAATCGCGCTTCTGGCCAAAAATTGTGCTTGCGCTGTGTCCAAAGCGCTACAGTTTCCGTGGGACACTCCAGATCAGCAGACCGATAACAGCATCTCGGATTGGCGCTTTAGCCCGGCCGGAAGAGCCGCCGCCAATTATTTGTTTGACGCGTTTTCTTCACGCGAACCGGAAACCACTTCGCTCGAAAACGCCCTACGTCATTCGCAGATCGAAAAACGTCTTCTCGTCGGCGCGGTCCTCATAGGCGGACATGGCGTCTTCAAACCGGCTCAGAGCAAACGAACTTCCAAAACCGGAGTCTTCTGATAATCCTCGCTCCCTGAAACCCTCCAAAAAGCTCGCCGGGCGTCCGCCAGGGGTTCGCAATGGACGAACATTTATGAAAATCGATTTTTCGCAATTTGCCTTCGCAAATCGTGCATTCAGCGAAAAGCCGATGACGTTCTGCGAGCCGGCGCATAGGGAGATGCTGGCTTCCCTCATCGAGCTCGTAGCTCTCGAAACAGCGAGCCACAAGGCTCTCGAGCAATGGCAGGCTGCGCAATTGCGCAATCTGCTCTTTCACGTTTCCCAAAGGTCCGCGTTCTGGCGGCGCAGATTGCCGGCGAAGAAGAATGTTCGCGATCTATCGCTTTCATCGCTGCCTGTTCTTACGCGCGCAGATGTCATCGCTCAGGTCCAGAGTGAAGGCCCTCTCATTCTCCGCACCGATCCGCTGACGACAAGCAAGAGCAGCACCTCCGGTTCATCAGGAACCCCGGTTGAATTCTTCGTGTCGGATATGAACCGCCGCTACAACACCGCGCGGTCCCTTGCGCAACACTTCATCGAGGGCAGGCCGCTTTCTCTCAACCGGACGAAAGTGAAATCAGGTTTCATCGAGAACAAGAACGGCTTCACCGTCGCAAAGGATCCTTCCTGGACCGCTGGTCTCGACAGTTTCTTCAAGGTCGGAAAAGGCAAATATATCGAATATGCCTATCCGAATATTCCAAAGCTTCTGGAGGAACTGACGCGTGACCCCATAGGTTATCTGGTCACGATCCCGCATTTCATCGAATTCGTGATTCAATATATCGAGCCGGCTGACCTGAAACGAGCCGGCGCAGACTATTGGCTCTGCCTCGGAGGTTCTCCCGACGAACAAATCCGCCAGAAGTTCGCGGATGTCGGAATCATCGTGCGCGCCTCATATTCCTCCGAGGAGGTTGGCCCCATTGGCCATGAGTGTCCAATGAACCCTGGCCATTATCATCTGGCCGCGAGCAATGTCATTGTGGAACTGGATAAGAGCGAGGGAATCATCATCGATGGCAAGTTGATGGGCCGAGTCCTGATAACGCATCTGCATTCCTACGCGACGCCGTTCATCCGCTATGATATCGGCGATCTGGCCCAACTGAAGGACTCATGTCCCTGCGGACATAATGGTCCTGTTCTCTCGGACATTCGCGGACGCTCGAAGCTCCTGCTGAAACATCCCGACGGGCATCTCATTCCGTTTTATGTGCGTGCCGGCAAATTCATCGAACTCGTCAAACTCAGCGGCTATCGTATACGCCAGACAGATCTCAGGACCATTGTAGTCGAGATCGAACGGCCAGATCCCCTCACGTCCGAAACGATTGAAGCTCTAAAAAACATGGTGGTTGCGCATTCGGGTCCTGGCTTCGACATAGAGGTTCTGCACGTCGAGAAGATCGATTGGGGAAAAAACACGAAGCAACTCGGCTTCAAGAACGAAATATTATCGTGACGCCTGGCACATGCAGCACGGCGTCTAGAGTCGTTTCGGTTTTGGCGGAATCAGAACCGCGGCTCCACTTATTTGTTTTGACGCGTTTTCTTCACGCGAACCGGACGCCACTTCGCTCGAAAACGCTATGAAATCAAAACGGTTTCAGAACGGCCAAAATCACGATGCCGATCAGCAGCAATGTTGGCACCTCGTTGAAGATTCGGAAAAAACGCACTGAACGCTTGTTGGCGTCGGCGGCGAAACGATACCGGCTGGCGATCAGATAGCCGTAAGCAGCGGTCATCAGCAGCACGAGCAGCAGCTTCGTGCCAAGCCAGCCGGTTGCAAAAAAATGTCCCTTCCATCCGAGCGTGATGCCCGTCGCGATGAGCACGATGAAAGCCGGCCGCATGATCGCCGTTTCGAGACGCCGTTCCATGATTTTGAAAAGCTCGGACGCTTGCGATCCAGGAGCCGTGCCTACGTGATAGACGAAGAGCCGCGGCAGATAGAGCATGCCCGCCATGAAGGCGATGACGCTCAGAATGTGCAGGGCCTTGATCCAGGAATAGAGATTTCCCAAGATGCCTTTTCCTGGTCTATGCCTGCGACCGAATCTGCCGCAGAAGCGCCTCGACGTGAGTGATCGGCGTTTCCGGAAGGATTCCATGCCCGAGATTGAAAATATAGGGCCGGCCGCGAAGCGTCCCCGTAATCCCGGCAATGGATTTGCGCAGGCTGTCGCCGCCGGCGACAAGCGCCAGAGGATCGAGATTGCCTTGCAGCACGACATCGGACGCAATGCGATCCGCCGCCCAGGTAAGATCGACAGACGTATCGAGACTCACCGCATCCGCTCCCGTGCGCACCGCAAAATCCATTAGATGCGATCCAGCTCCGCGTGGAAAGGCGATGACCTTCGCTGCCGGGCAGCGCACCTTGAGGCCCGCGATCACGGCGCGTATCGGCTCAAGGCACCAGTGCTCGAATTCCGCCGGCGGCAAAACGCCCGCCCAGCTATCGAAAATCTGCACGAGTTCGACGCCTGCCGCGATCTGCCGCGCCAGATAATCGATCGAACCGGCAACGAGCCTGTCGATGAGTTCCTGGAAAAGCGCAGGCTCGCGATAGGCGAAGAGCCGCGCCGGCGCCTGGTCAGGGGTGCCTTGGCCCGCAATCATATAGCTCGCGACCGTCCATGGGGCTCCGCAAAATCCGATCAGCGCCACATCCGCAGGCAAAGCGCTCTTAACGATTCCGATTGTTTCGAAAACCGGATCGAGATGCGCAAGATCGATTGTCTCTCGCAGTCGTCGAAAATCCTCCCGATTGTCAATCGGCGAAAGTCTCGGCCCACTTCCCGATTCGAAAGACACCTTCTGCCCAAAGGCGTCGGGCACCACAAGGATATCGCTGAACAGGATTGCGGCATCGAACCCGAAGCGGCGGATCGGCTGGAGGGTCGCTTCGGCCGCCAGCGCCGGTGAATAGCAGAACTCGAGAAACGAGGCGGCTTTGCTGCGCAGCACGCGATATTCAGGAAGATAACGCCCGGCCTGGCGCATCAGCCAGATTGGCGGGACGCTCGTGGCTTCTCCATCGAGGACGCGCAACAGCTTCGTGGCCGGTCGTTCTACAGGCCTGTCCAAATTAAAAGAATCCTTATTTTAGAATCCTATAGTTTTTATTAGAGGGGCGAATTAGCCTTATTCTGGACGATGCACAATCATCAGCTTTGCGATGTGCGTTATAAGGCTTGCCCACAGCCGCTCAGCCGGCGGGGTGTGTTAATCTTTTGTTAATCAGTCCAAGGACTTGTCCGCTGCATTCCGAAGCCTGCCCACAGGCTGACAAGAATTGCCCGCAATTCCCAGGAACCAGCGCTGAGTTTTCCGAACTCGCCGCCCTGTTGACGCCGGGAGGAACAAATCCGCACAATCGTGGCTCTCCAACCGGCGGGGCCACATTTATCCACATCTGTACCCAGGGCGTTTCCCCGATCGGGGATAAAGGAATTTCTCTTTGTCGGCCAAATATTTCCACCTCCATCTTATATCCGATGCGACCGGCGAAACGCTGATCGCCGTCAGCCGCGCAGTCGCCGCGCAGTTCGACGGCGCCTTTTCGATGGAACATCTTTATCCGCTGGTGCGCTCGCAGGCACAGCTCGACAAGGCGATTAGCGAAATTGAAGCCTCGCCGGGCCTGGTTCTTTTCACACTGGTTGATCTCGCTCTGGTGGAACGGCTGGAAGCCAGATGCCGGGAAATCGGCGCGCCCTGCCTTTCCGTATTGCAGCCGATCCTCAACCATTTTCAATCTTATCTCGGCACGATCGATCATCCGCGTCCCGGCGCTCAGCACGCGCTCAATGCCGATTATTTCAACCGGATCGACGCCTTGAACTACACCATGATGCACGATGACGGGCAGATGGTGGATAACTACGAGGCAGCCGATATTTTGTTGATCGGCGTGAGCCGGACGTCGAAGACGCCGACGAGCATTTATCTCGCCAATCGCGGCATCAAGACCGCGAATATTCCTCTCGTCCCGAACGTGCCCTTGCCCAAAACTGTTTTCGGGTTGAAGCGCCCCCTGATCGTTGGCCTCATTGCATCGCCAGAGCGCATTATCCAGATCCGGCAGAACCGGCTTGAGGCCTTGCATGCCGGGCTTGATTCCCCCTATGTCGATCCTGTTCTGGTCTGCGAGGAGATTGCGCAGGCACGCCGGCTCTTTGCCCAGCATGGTTGGGCGGTGATTGACGTAACGCGCCGGGCAATCGAAGAGACTGCTGCGGCGATCCTCGATCTGCATCGAGTCCATCGCGCCAAAATGGGCAGCTAGTCGTCCCGAGCGAAATCTCATGGAGCATGGGTTTGCATGGACGGACTGTGGCTGAGCAACGCGCCACTTATTCTCGCGTCAAGCAGCAAGATGCGGCAGGCGCTCCTTGCCGCCGCCGCCATTCCTTTCGAAGCAATCCCGAGCAGCGTCGATGAGCGTGCGCTTGAGGCATCTTTGCGCGCAAAGAATGCCGGAGCAGACGAGATCGCTCCGTGTCTGGCGCAGGCGAAAGCGGCCTCGGTTGCAGAACGTAAGCCCGGCAGACTCGTCCTTGGAGCGGATCAGATTTTGGTTTTCGCGGGCCGAGTTTTTTCCAAGCCCGCGACGATTGCCGATGCCCGCGCGCAGCTTCTTGACTTTTCTGGTCAAACGCATGAATTGCAGTCCGCGCTTTGCGTGGTGCGCGATGGGAAAATATTGTTCCAGACAATCGCGATAGCGCGTTTGACCTGCCGCGCTTATGGCGAGGATTTCGTCGACCGCTATCTGGCGCTTGCCGGCGATGCCGTTCTTTCGAGCGTCGGCGCCTATCAGCTTGAAGGTGCGGGGATTCATCTTTTCGAGAAGATCGAAGGCGACCACGCGACGATCCTCGGCCTGCCTTTGTTGCCTTTGCTCGGTTTTCTCCGTCGTGAAGGCTGCCTCGCCTGATGAGCACTTCGTCTCTCGCTCCGCATGCTTTTGTCATCGGCTGGCCGATCGCGCATTCGCGCTCGCCGCTCATTCATAATTATTGGCTGAAGATGCTCAGCCTTCCCGGTTCCTATGAGCAAATAGCGGTCCGGCCCGAGGCGCTGACGAACTTTCTGGGCAATTTCGCCAGTGAGGGCTTCGTCGGCGGCAATGTCACGATCCCGCACAAGGAGAGCGCCTTTGCGCTCTGCGCCGGGACAACGCCTCGCGCCAAACTCCTGCGGGCTGTGAATACTCTGTGGATTGATGGTGGAAAACTCCAGGGCGACAACACTGACGCCGCAGGCTTTCTGGCGTCTCTCGATGCCGATGCGCCTGGTTGGGACGAGCGCTGTGAAAAAGCAGTGGTTATCGGAGCCGGCGGCGCGGCGCGTTCCATTATAGCAGCGATTATGAGCCGCAGCCGGTGCCGCATGACATTGATCAATCGCAGCCGAGCGCGCGGCCTGGAGTTGATCGAGCTTGCCCACGCGATTGATCCGGCTCGCGCGATTGAACTCCTCGATTTCTCTGCACTGCCAGATTGCTTGGCGGGCGCCGACCTTCTCGTCAATACGACATCGCTCGGCATGGCGAACCAGCCTCCGCTCAATGTCGATCTGACGCCGTTGCCGGATCACGCTGTCGTGGCGGATATTGTGTATGTGCCCCTCGAAACGGAACTTCTGACCGCGGCTCGCTCGCGCGGCCTCAGGACATCCGGCGGCCTTGGCATGCTGCTGCATCAGGCCGCACCCGGATTTGCCCGCTGGTTCGGCGTGGCGCCGGAAGTGACGCCGGAGTTGAGAGCTCTCGTCGCGCGCGACATAGCGGGCCAAAGCTGATGTTTGTTCTCGGCCTCACAGGCTCAATCGGCATGGGAAAATCGACGACGGCCGAGATCTTTCGCCGTCTTGGGATTGCCGTGCATGATTCCGATGCGACGGTTCATGCGCTTTATCGCGGCGAGGCGGCGCCGCTGGTTGAGGCTGCCTTCCCCGGCACAGTGCGCAACGGTTGCGTCGATCGCAAGCTGCTCGCGGCGCATGTTCTGGCCGATCCCGATGCGATCAAGCGGCTCGAAACCATTGTTCATCCGCTGGTGCGCGCCTCTCGCGCCGCCTTTATCGATGAGGCGAGAGCGCGTGGCGATCGGATCGTCGTCGTCGATATTCCGCTTCTTTATGAAACCAAAGCTGAAGCCGATGTCGATGCCGTTCTGTTGGTGACGGCTCCAGAAGCGGTGCAAAAGGAACGTATCGCTGCGCGCGAAGGGATGACGCCGCAGAAGCTTGCGGCAATACTCGCAAAGCAGATGCCGGATGCGGAAAAGCGCCGGCGCGCCGACTTCATTCTCGACACCAGCAAGGGGCTCACCGAAGCGGAGCGCCAGATAAGCCAATTGCTGGATCGGCTAGACGGCCGCTGAAAAGGTTTCACAAAACAATCCGAAGGTTCTAATGCGCGAAATCGTTCTCGATACGGAAACGACGGGACTCGATCCGGCCTCCGGTCACCGCATCGTCGAAATTGGCTGCGTCGAACTCTTCAACAGGATCCCGAGCGGGCAGACCTATCACGTCTATCTCGATCCGGAACGCGACATGCCTGAGGAAGCTTTTCGCGTTCACGGCATTTCGGCGGAGTTTCTCGCGGACAAACCGAAATTCTCCGAGATAGCCGAGGCTATGCTGGATTTCCTTGGCGATGCGCCTCTCATTGCGCACAACGCCGAGTTCGACATGCGCTTCATCAACGCCGAACTCCTCAGGCATGGCTTCGCGAGCATCGCCGCCGACCGGGTGATCGATACGCTGACGCTCGCGCGCCGCCGCTATCCCGGCGCGGGCAACAGTCTCGATGCGCTATGCCAGCGCTATGGCATCGATCTCAGCCGCCGCAGCAAGCATGGGGCGCTGCTCGATGCCGAAATCCTCGCTGAAGTTTACGCCGAACTGCTCGGTGGGCGGCAAACGACCCTGTCGCTTGATCCGGCGGCAATGCAGCACATGCCGGCGCGGGCGGTGCAATTGCACAGCAGCGAGCGCAAGCTTGCACCGCGTCTGATAGCCGCGGAGCTTGCGGCTCATGCTGCCTTTATCGAGGCGCTCGGCGAAAAGACACTGTGGCAACGCTATTTTGCGAGCCCAACCTGAGTCGAGCGGCCCGACGTACAAAGGTGCCATATGCAGCGCATTGCTGCTCCGCTTCTACAAGTTCTTGGGAATCGGCGGAACAAATATGGCCGTATCATGTTTTAGGTTCAGAAGAATTAACCTTGGGACACCTGAGATGCGTGTCCGCAAATGCAATCGAAAGCTGCGGTCGAAAGAACTGGTATGGGCCGAGATGAAACATTGCCTCGCGGTTGGAAGCCGGCGAGCACGGGGCAGAGTCTGGAACCCGGCGAAATTTTTGTCGAAGGGCGTTCTGCCACGCTTGCGCAGATCGTTGGAAGGCGGCTGCGCCTTATCTATCCTCTCGCGCCAGCCAGCGACGAGCCGCCGGCGCTGCGAAACCTGATTGAAGCGTTGGCGTCGAAAGACCATTGACCGGCGGATCTTCGACTTATTGGAGGGCGGCGCTTGAGCCGCCCTCTTTGTTGCTGAAGCAAGGCTTTGCGCCGGACTCTCCTGAAGATTCCTGTCGCTCAGTCCTTTGCGCGTTCGACGTAGGCGCCGTCTTCCGTCTGCACGATGATGCGCGTGCCGGGAGAAATATGTGGAGGCACCATGACGCGCTGGCCGTTGGTGAGCTTTGCCGGCTTGTAGGAGGATGACGCCGTCTGGCCCTTCATCGCGGGCTCGGTTTCCGTGATTTCGAGCGTGACACGCGCCGGCAACTGGATCGCCACCGCAATGCCATTGAAAATGGAGAGAATGCAGCTCATGCCTTCCTGCAACCATACGGCCTGGCCGCCGATGACGTCGGCAGGGACGGTAATTTGGTCGTAAGTATCTGAATTCATAAACGTATAGCCATCGCCATCCTGATAAAGATAGCTGTAATTCATATCCTCGACATAAGCGCGCTCGACCTGTTCTGTCGTCTTGTAACGATCCGAAACCTTCACGCCGTCGGAAAGACGGCGCATGTCGATCTGCGTCGTCGGCGTTCCTTTGCCGGGATGGAAACTTTCAAAGCTCAGGACGACGTAGAGCTGGCCGTCTTCCTTTTCGATGATGTTGCCCTTGCGAATTGAGCTGGCGATGACTTTCACGACGGATTCCTGTGTAGTGCGCCGCCGGGTTATGCCCGGCGTCGTCTGGACAATGATGGACTTTGCTGGTCCGGATATGTTCTAAGCCGTTGAATTAAGGCGGTTACGGTTTCTGATGACAGCGCGCGCGCAAGCGGCGAAGGACCCCGTCACATCGATGGGGTGCGGTTGAACGGTGATTTGCCGGGGGTTTTCGAGCGAAATGAGAAAATGAGCAAGCCCTCTTTCTGGTGGCACGCCTCTGTTCATGCCCGGCGGCAGGGCTTTTTGAGGCAACGGGCCGCCCTGATGCAAGCGGTGCGGGGATTTTTCGAGGCCCGGGATTTCGTCGAAGTCGATCCCGCCATCCTCCAGTTCTCCCCCGGCAATGAAGCGCATATTTCCGCCTTCGCGACGGAGCTCGTTGCGCCGGACGGCGGCGCGACGCGGCTTTTTCTCCACACTTCGCCGGAATTTGCTGAGAAAAAGCTGCTTGCCGCTGGCGAGCAGCGCCTGTTCTGCCTCTCCCATGTTTTCCGCAACCGGGAGCGTGGTCCGCTGCATCATCCCGAATTCACCATGCTGGAATGGTATCGCGCCGGGGCGCCCTATCAGCAGCTTTTTGAGGATTGCATGGGCCTCCTCACCCTTGCCGCGAAAACTGTGGGCCTGACGCATTTCGCCTTTCGCGAGGCGAGCGCAGATCCTTTCGCGGCGCCGGAAATTCTGTCCGTCTCCGAAGCGTTTCGCCGCTATGCGGGAATCGATCTTCTTGCGACCTATGACGCCAATGGATGCGATGTGGCTGCGCTCGCCGTGCAGGCGAAAGCGATCGGCCTGCGGATCGTCGAAGACGATAGCTGGTCGGATATCTTCAGCAAGATTCTGTCAGAGAAAGTCGAGCCGCATCTTGGCCTTGGTCGCGCCACTCTGCTCGTCGACTATCCGGCGCAGGAGGCCGCACTTGCACGGTTGCAGGAGGACAGGCGCTTTGCCGAACGCTTCGAGCTTTATGTCTGCGGGATCGAACTCGCGAATGGATTCGGTGAATTGACGGATGCTGCCGAGCAGCGCCGCCGTTTCGAGACGGAGATGGCGGAACGCCAGCGCATCTATGGCGAAAGCTATCCGATTGATGCCGACTTTCTCGAGGCTCTGGAAGAGATGCCGCAAGCCAGCGGCATTGCGCTCGGCTTCGATCGTCTCGTGATGCTGGCGACCGGCGCAGACCACATCGAGCAAGTTATCTGGACGCCCATTGCAGAGGCAGGTTCACGCATATGAACAAGAGGGAGACCTCCGGACTGGGAATCTTCGAGAAAGATGTTCTGGAATCCACAGGCCCGGCAAATGAGCCGGACGCCGCGTCCTTGCGCTCGGCGGAGGATCTCATTGCAGCGGGCCTTGCTGCGCCCGAAGAGCGGGAGACTCTCGCAAAACTTGCCGGAACATTTGCCGTCGGCCTCAGCCGGCCGCTTGCAGCGCTGATCGATCCAGGCGACCCGGCCGACCCTATCGCCCGGCAGTTTCTGCCTGACGCTGCGGAACTCACCGTGCTTCCCGAGGAACTCGGCGATCCGATCGGAGATGCCGTGCGCAGCCCGCTCGAAGGTCTGGTCCATCGCCATCGCGACCGCGTGCTGTTGAAGCTCATCAACGTCTGCCCGGTCTATTGCCGCTTCTGCTTCCGCCGCGAAATGATCGGCCCTGGCAAGGATGCGACTCTCTCCGCTGAAGCGGTCGCCGCAGCTTTCGCCTATATTGCGGAACATGACGAGATTTTCGAAGTCATACTGACCGGCGGCGATCCCTTTCTTCTTTCGCCGCGCCGCCTTGCCGATGTCGTGGCGCGTCTTGCCGCAATCGATCATGTGAAAGTTCTGCGCGTTCATACGCGCGTGCCTGTCGCCGAGCCGTCGCTCGTCACCAATGCACTGGTGGATGTCCTGCGTAGCGCGCGTCAGAGCGTTTATGTCGCGGTCCACGCCAATCATCCGCGTGAATTGACGCCGCAGGCGCTCGCCGCTTGCGCCAGGCTGATCGATGCCGGAATTCCGATGCTTTCCCAGAGCGTGCTTCTGCGCGGCGTCAACGACACTGTGGAAGTGCTTGCGGAATTGATGCGCAGTTTTGTCGCTGCCCGTATCAAGCCCTATTATCTGCACCATCCGGATCTCGCGCGCGGCACAAGCCATTTCAGGCTTTCGGTCGCGGAGGGACGCGCGCTCGTAAAGCAGTTGCGCGGCCATCTTTCCGGCCTTTGCCAGCCGCAATATGTCCTCGATATTCCGGGGGGCTTCGGAAAGGTGCCGCTTGGTCCGGACTTTGTCAGCGATGCCGCCGAAGGTTTGCGAGTCGAGGATTTTTCTGGTGCGATTCACGATTATCCGCCGCCGCCGCGCGCGTTCTGAATCGAGACACGTTGAGCGACAGGAGATGAGACCGTGAGACTGCTGGCCCGCGTCATGCCCGCATGCAGATTTGTCATAATCCTCGCGCTTCTCACGAGTGCGGCTTTTGCCGTTGCCGCGCCGGCTCCGGCCTCCAATGCGCCAAACGCAGCGCCAGCAACGCCTTCTCCCGCGCTCGCTCTGGAATCCAGGACCTCGCGGCAATTCGACCAGATCGATTCGGCCCTGATGCAGATCGAGACGGCATTCCAGAACCGGGATCTTCCGCCGAAGGATTTGCAGGCTTTCCGCGACAAGATCGCTCCCTTCACGCCCAAATTGCAGACGACGCTCGATCGCCTCAACACCATACTCGCGGCTGTCAAAGCAAGGCTCGATCAGCTTGGCCCCGCGCCCGCAGCCAAGGCGCCGCCGGAAAGCGCGCAGATAACCAAGGAGCGTCAACAGCAGCAAAGCGAATTCGAAGCGATTGATGCGCTCGTCAAAAGAGCGAAGCTGCTGATAGTGCGCGTGACACAGATCAACGCGAGGATTGCGAAGCACCAGCACGCGACTTTCACGCATTCCCTCTTCAGGCGCGGCCCGAGCATCGTCGAGCCGGGCCGCTGGTTCGACGTCCTTGCCGAGACGCCGCATAATTTCGAAATGGCGCAGGCCGCGGCAGGCCAGTGGTTTAAGCAGGTCAACAGCCGGCTGCCCGGATGGCGAACGCCTCTCTTCTGGATCCTGGTGCTCGCTGCTTTCGGGCTTTACTGGCCGGTTTCGATGTATGCGCGGCGGGGCCGCGATCACACGGGAGTCAGTGCGGACCAGTTCCGAAAGATCGTCGAAGCCTGGAAGGTTGTCTTCATCGTGGCTGCTGGCGCCTTGTTGCCTTTCGTCGTTATCGCCGGGCTGAGCGCCGCCTTCGGCGTCTTCGATGCCTTCTTCCGCCGGCCGTTTTTTGTTCTGTTGCTCTCTGTTCTCGGTGTCGCGATCGCCGAGGGTCTCGGTCGCGGCGTGCTTGCGCCTTCAAGCCCCGATTGGCGGCTCCTGACGCTCCGCGACGGGCGTTATTCGCATACGCGCGCGGCCATGGTGCTGATCGCGGCAATCGTGATGGCAGGCCACGTCCTTCACGCGCTTTGCGATGCGATTGGCGCTGGCTGGATGTTTCAGGGCGCCGTGAACGGTCTTGTGGCGTTCTGTGCCGCGATCGCTATCGCCGCCGCCTTATGGCGAGGTGGCGAGGATTGCAATTCCGAGGCCGTTCTCGGGCCGCGCGTCACCGCAACGCGTGACTGGTATGGACCGCTGCGCATCCTTCTCTGGATCGTCACCGTCGCGATCCTCGTCGCAGTGCCCGCAGGCTTCCTGGGCCTTGCGAGCTTCCTGGTCGCTCAGGTTCTCTGGGTCGGCTTCGTCGGACTTGTCGCGATGATGGCGCATACGCTCGTCGAGGAGGCCATTGCTGTGGGCGTGAAGCCGACAACGCCTTTCGGCCGCGCCCTGAACGCCAGCAGCGGTCTCTCCTCCGGTTCGATCGAGCAGTTCGCAATCCTTTTGAGCGGTGCATCGACCGTCGCGATTTTCGTCGCGGCTCTTTTGCTCATACTGGCGCCCTGGGGCATTCAATCGACCGATTTGCCGACCTATTTTCACGATGCCTTCTTCGGCTTTCATGTCGGCGACATCAGTGTCTCGATTTCCTCCATCATTATTGCTGTCGCGATCTTCGTCATCGGCATTGCGACGACGCGGACTGTGGGGAGCTGGATCGAAAGCCGCTTCCTGCCGCATACGCGGCTCGATCTCGGCTTGCGCAACGCCGTCAGGACGAGTTTCGGCTATCTCGGTTTCATTCTGGCGCTCGGCTTTTCACTCGCCTATCTGGGGCTGAATTTCGAGAAGCTTGCGATTGTCGCTGGCGCTCTGTCGGTCGGCATCGGCTTCGGCCTGCAATCGATCGTCAATAATTTCGTTTCGGGACTCATCCTCCTTTGGGAGCGCGCGATCCGTGTCGGTGACTGGATCGTCGTCGGCTCCGAGGAAGGGCTGGTGCGCCGGATCAATGTCCGCTCCACCGAAATCCAGACTTTCGATTGCGCCGTGGTCGCCGTGCCGAATTCAAACCTCGTCGCCGGCATCGTCAAAAATTTTGTCCGCACCGATCGCAGCGGCCGCATTATGATCGCCATTCCGGTGAACGCAGCCGCCGATCCCGAAAAGGCCCGCAATATTCTTCTGGAAATCGCAAAAAGTCACAAGCTTGTCTCTTCACGGCCCGAGCCCACGGTGGTCTTCGCAGGAATAACCCCAAGCGCCTATAATTTTGAACTCTATTGCTTCGTCGCCGACATATCGACGCTTGGCACAGTCAAAAGCGATCTCAATTTCGAGATCTATCACAGGTTCAAGGCCGAAGGTCTCTTTGCTGCGCCGCCGCCATCGAGCGTCGTGACGCTGGCGGGCCTCGAAAGATTCGAACCGCTTCTCGACAGGGTGGTCGGAGGGGCAAGCCTGGACGAGACTCCCGAACGGGCGTGGAAGAAATCGTAATAGGCAAACCGCCGCGAACTCGGTAAACACCGATCATCGCGCGGCGGCGCTCGCGCCCATTGCTTTCATCCAGGTCCTGCCGGAAATTCTTCGTGACGCATCGTTCCATTTCAAGCCTGTCCGCGCTGGCCGTTTGCCTGATGCTTGCTGCCTGCGCAGAACAGGCGCGGCCGCCAGTCCCGCCGCCTGTGCCGGTTGCGCCGACGACGCCGTCTGCGCGCGCCCGCGCCGCGGCTGAGGCGCATGTCGATCCGCAAATCGCGGCAATGATGATTTCGCGATATCGCGAGGCGCATGGCCTCAGCGCAGTTACGTTCGATCCAACCTTGCAACGGCTTGCGCAGGCGCAGGCAAATGCGATGGCGTCACATAACGTGCTGAGCCACACGATCGCAGGGACTTTGACGCAGCGTTTCGATGCGGCGAATCTTGCACGCGCAACGGCAGTCGAGAATGTTTCGGCCGGCTATTTTTCCTTGCCGGCCGCGCTGCGGGGCTGGCGTCATTCGCCGCCGCATAACGCCAATCTGCTGGCGCCGAAAATGCGCCATCTCGGCATAGCTCTGGCGCATGCGCCAGGCACGCGTTATCTCGTTTATTGGGCGCTCGATATGAGCAATTAATTATCCCAACAGCCCACCTTGTGATGGACTCAATGGACTTTCCGTCAGCGCCGCACGATCCGGCGCATCCGGCGCCGCGATGTTCGCAAACCCATTCCACAGCGCTTCGACGAAGCTCGGCTCCATGTCGTAAAGAATGAAGACGATGCGCGTGGTATGATCTTCATCTGGCCACGCATCGAGCCGCGCCGGCGGATGAAACATGTGTTGCACGCCGTGAATGACGAGCGGGCGCGCCGGATCGTCGGATAGCGCGACGATCCCCTTCACGCGCAAGAGATGCGCGCCGTGCGCCGTCCGCAGCAATTCGAGAAAAAGCTCGAAAGCGGCCGGCCGCATCGGTTCTGTATGGCGTAGAGCAAAGGCGCGAATTTTTGCGTCGTGACGATTGATGTCGTGTGCATGCGCATGATGATCGTGATCGTGCCCGCTATCGAGGGCTTCCGCGTTCAGCCAGCGCCGGACATCGGGGATTTTGTGGTCAGGATCGTAGAGGCCGACGTTCAGCAGCCTGTCGGCAGTCGCCTCGCCGCGCGCCGCAATGAGTTGCACTGCGGTCGGATTGAGCGTCGAAAGCCGCTCCTGCAATTCGATCAGCAGAGCTTCGGTCTCGATCAGATCCGTCTTCGTAATGACGAGACGGTCTGCGACGGCCGCCTGCTTCACCGCTTCCGGATGACGATCGAGAATGGCCGCGCCGTTGAGCGCGTCAACAAGCGTTACAACTCCGTCGAGTCTGAATCTCAGCATCAGATAGGGATGGTACATCAGCGTATGGAGCACAGGCGCGGGATCCGCCAGTCCCGTCGTTTCCACAATGACGCGGTCGAAGGGCGCAATGCGATTGTTGTCGCGCCGACGCAGCAGATCTTCGAGCGTCGCGGAAAGATCGCCGCGCACCGTGCAGCAGAGGCAGCCCGAGGTCATAACGACCATGTCGCCATCGATCTTTTCGACAAGAAGATGATCGAGGCCGATTTCTCCGAACTCATTGATGATGACGAGCGTATTGGCGAGCGCCGGCTCCGTCAGAAGCCGGTTCAGCAGCGTCGTCTTGCCTGCTCCGAGAAAGCCGGTGAGAACGGTCAAGGGAAAAGGCGGCGGCGGACGCTTCGCGGGCTCCATCATTGCCATATCTGCGTCCCGCCTCCTTTCGAGGAAAATAGCAGTAAATTACTGATGCTCATGCGCCGGGGATCTGGTCGACTGGATCTTGCCGCCTTCGAGCTGCATGGGCCGGCCTGCAACATGCTTCGCTTTGGCTTTCTTTGCGTGCTTGACTGCGTGCTTCTTCTTCGCCGCATGATGCCGCGCTACGGTATGGTGCTTGCCGGCAACTTTATGCTTTTCTGCGTGGACAGCGACCTTCCGCTTTTCGTGTTCGGCTTTGCCAGCGTGCGAAGCGGCTTTGTTTTCGACGATGATCGCTTTTTCCTTGCCTCTGTGCGCCGTTTTTCTGCGGGCATGATGATGCACAGCTTTCCTGTGCGCTGCGTGCCTGTGTCTTCTGTGGTGGTGTGTCTTTGCCGGCTCCGAAGTGGCGACGGTATCAGGCTTTGGCTCTTCGGCGGCAGTCTTCGTCCCTGGCGGGAATGGCGTGCCGACGGGGGAATTCGCCGGTCTTGCCTCGGCAATTGGTCCCTGATAACCAGCCGCAGGGCCGACAAAGACCGGAGTAGGTTCGAAAACCTGCCTATGTACCGAAGCTATGGTGGGTGCGACCGGAGCCAATTCTGTTCCCGCACCCGCATTGAGAAACGGCGATGCAGCTCCGGCGCTTGTCTTCGTGGCGAGCAGCGGCGCTTCGAGCCGCGCGGTCTGGGCGCGGTAAGCGACAAGGGCCTTGCCGCGGCGCCGGCACACCTCGCTGTGCATGTCTGGCGGTGTGCCTGAACCTACAACGTCAAGTGCTTTCAACGTCGTTTCCGGATGATCGATTCCGTCAAAGGCGCGATCCAGCAACACCGCTGTTCTGATCATCCGCGAGCGCGTGTTCGGCGCGCCCATAACCACGGCGATGTAGCGATGACCGTCACGCTTTGCGGTCGCGATGAGATTGAAACCCGCGGCACAGGTGAACCCCGTCTTCATCCCGTCAACGCCCGGATAACGGCCGAGTAAATCGTTATGATTTCGAATGATTTCCTCGCCGAGGCTCAGCGCGCCCAAACCGAACCATCCGGCTTCTTTCGGAAAGTCGACGTGGATGGCGCGCGCGAGAATGGCGAGATCATGCGCGGATGAATAATGGTCGGGATTGGGCAGGCCATTCGGATTGACGAAATGGCTTTGCCGCATGCCGAGCCGCGCGGCCGTCGCATTCATGTCGTCGGCAAAGGCCTCGACCGATCCGTCAACAGCTTCGGCGACAGCAATCGCGAGATCGTTCGCCGATTTCACGACCATCATCTTCAGAGCGTTGTCGAGCGTGACCTCCGTGCCCGGCTTGAATCCCATTTTCGAGGGGACGGCGCGCGCAGCCCGTGCGGACATGACGATTGGCGTATCGAGGTTGATCCTGTGGTCGCGCACCGCTTCGAGCGCGACATAAAAGGTCATCAGCTTGGTCAGCGAAGCAGGGAACCAGGGATGGGTCGCCTGCTCGGCATAGACGACATTGCCCGTGGCGGCATCGACGACGATTGCCGGGTTCGCCGAAGCGATTCTGGAAAGGCCGGCGCTTGCAGTGAGGCCAAGCGCAAGGGTCAGAGCTGCCGTGCGCAGCGGACTGCGAGAATTCATCGGGTTTGTCTGCATGGGGCCGCAATCATTTTCGGATGAGCGGGATTTCGGGCGACTCATTATGCCTGCCTCGCATGGTCGGGAGCGGTTGCCGTCATGCCTCTTCTGGTCAAGCCTACCCCCTCCCGCGTTCGCCTGCAAAGCGCAGCAATTTCATAAGCTGCCCTTGTTGAAAGCAAATCTGTTCGCCTGAATTTTCAGTAACGAAGCCAAGCTTCCGCGCCCGGAGGCCATAATCGGCCGACGGAAGCGATTCGACTTTGCGACCCGGATGCGGCGGATCCACGGCGACGCTCGAAAAATTCGAAGTTGCCGCATTTGCGGGCAGCATCCTGCCCGATTTATTTGCGGGGACAGCCGGCGAATGAATCCAAAGCGGTTTCAGGCCGCTGCGGTTTTCAGCCGCAGCAGTTGATTTGCAGCCGGATCTCTATTCGCCGGGCGCTTTCGCTTCGATCGACAGGGCGTGCATGGTATCGGCGAATTCGGCGCCGAGCAGATCGTTGATGGTACGATGGCGATCGACCCGGCTCTTGCCTGCGAAAGCATCCGACACCACTTTAATGCGGAAATGAGTTTCGCCCGGTGTTCCCGCCGTACCCGCCCGCGAGACGACATGCGCATGGCCGGCGTGCTTGCGGGATTCATCGATTACCTCAAGTGAAATCGGCTTCAGGGCGGCTTGTAATTTTTCTGCGATACGATGCGCCATCGTCGCTTGGCTTTGCACGCTCATAACGGCTCCTCCGCGTCTTCAAAGTGTAAAAGGAAGTTTGGACTCTTTTGCGATGATGGCGGTTCGTCGCGCTTGCGGCCACGGCAAAGAACTTCATAATAAGGCGTCATGAATCTGAATTCCCCGCTCTTCGATCGAATCAGGGTTAAATCGAAACCCAAGGAAGGCGTGCCCAGCAGCACGAGCACGGCGCCACGCTGTGATCATCCCGGATGCGCCGCGATGGGCGAGTTCCGTGCGCCTATGGGCCGGCTTCGGGAAGGAGAATATTTCTGCTTCTGCCTCGATCATGTTCGCGAATACAACGCCTCATATAATTATTTTAGCGGTATGACGGCCGAAGCCCTGGCGTCCTATCAACGCGATGCGGTGGTTGGACATCGTCCAACCTGGACCATGGGGCACATCGAAGGCGCGCGCGGGAAGGCAGGAAGCGACGATCGGTCGCGTTTTACCGATCCGCTCGGCATGTTCAAGGCCCGCTCCTCCCGGCCGGCTGAGCCACAAAAGCCACGTTACGGCATTGCCGCAAGGAAGGCTCTGGACCAATTAGGGCTTGACGAGACCGCAGATGCGGAAACGATCCGCAGCCGTTACAAGAATATGGTGAAGCGGCTGCATCCAGACGCCAATGGCGGCGACCGGTCGCTGGAAGATAAATTGCGGGAAATCATCCGCGCCTATAATTACCTGAAGTCAGTCAAACTCGCCTGAACGCAGGCGCCGCCGCCGATCTCTTTCCCGCAGCATTGCGCGCGAGCCGGCGCAAGCCGGAACGGAGGACGAATGCCAAATGCTCCTTTAGCCGGGGAGGGCCAGGCCAACACATTGCTCCCCGACATGAAAATCTCGGTCCGACAGGTATTCGGCATCGAGAGCGACATGGAGGCGCCCGCCTATTCGACGCCGGATATGCACGTTCCGGAAGTTGATCCCGATTATATTTTCGATCGCGATACAACGCTCGCGGTGCTTGCCGGATTCGCGAAGAACCGCCGCGTGATGATCACCGGCTATCATGGCACCGGGAAATCGACGCATATCGAGCAGGTTGCGGCGCGCCTCAACTGGCCCTGCATCCGCATCAATCTCGACAGCCATGTTTCACGCGTCGATCTCGTCGGCAAGGATGCTATCGTCCTGCGTGATGGCAAGCAGGTGACGGAATTCCGCGATGGCATTCTGCCCTGGGCGCTGCAAAACAATATTGCGCTTTGTTTTGACGAATACGACGCCGGGCGTCCGGATGTGATGTTCGTGATCCAGCGCGTGCTGGAGGTCTCGGGCAGACTCACCCTTCTCGATCAGAGCCGGGTTATTAAGCCCCACCCGGCATTCCGCCTGTTTTCAACCACCAACACGGTCGGCCTCGGCGATACCTCCGGCCTGTATCATGGGACACAGCAGATCAATCAGGGGCAGATGGACCGCTGGTCGATCGTCGCGACGCTGAATTATCTGCCGCATGACAAGGAAGTCGGGATCGTTCTGGCGAAAGCCAAATCCTATCAGACGACGAAAGAGGGCCGCGAAACAATTAACAAGATGGTTCGCGTCGCCGATCTGACACGCAGTGCGTTTACTGCCGGCGATCTCTCGACGGTGATGAGCCCGCGCACCGTGATCACCTGGGCCGAGAATGCCGAAATTTTCCATGACATCGGCTTTGCCTTCCGGCTGACATTTCTTAACAAATGCGACGAACTTGAGCGCAATCTGGTCGCTGAATTTTATCAGCGCTGTTTTGGCCAGGATCTGCCGGAAAGCGCCGTCAATGCCGCATTGAGCTGACGGGCCGGCGACACATCCTTCGAGACGCTTGCTCCGCAAGCTCCTCAGGATGAGATCGAGGCTTGCCGTTGTGACAATTCTTAAGGTGCCGCCTTGAGTTCGAACCAGAAGCCGCCTTCCAAACCGGAAGCGCCGCAGGAACCCTTCAAGCGGGCCGTCGCGGGCTGCATGCGGGCGCTTGCGCACGTGCCGGATCTCGAGGTCGGCTATGCGGCCGAACGGCCAAGCTTGAGCCAGGGCGGCGGCGTCGCCAAGGCGCGCCTGCCCGAGCCGCCGCGCAAGCTCGATGCGCATGAGGCCGCGATTCTGCGTGGCTATGCCGACTCCATAGCCCTGCGGCTGGCCTGCCATGACGCCGATCTGCATCGCCGAATGATGCCGCAGCAGCAAAATGCGCGCGCCATATTCGAGGCGGTGGAGCAGGCGCGCGTCGAAGCGATCGGGGCGCAGCGGATGCAGGGGGTCGCGCAAAATCTCGATGCGATGCTCGACGATCGCTGCCAGCGCGCCCACCTCGGCGACGTCAAGGAACGCGGGCAGGTTCCGCTTGAAGAGGCTCTGGCCTTCATCGTGCGCGAACGCCTGACGGGGCAAAAGCCGCCGAACCATGCGCAGAAGCTCACGGACCTCTGGCGGCCCTGGATCGAGGAAAGGGCGGGGCGCGATCTCGACCGGCTTGCCCATGACATCGAGGATCAGCGGAGCTTTGGCCATGCCATCCACAAACTCCTTGCCGCTTTCGACATGGCCGAAGACATCGGCTCCGATCACTCTTCCGAAGAGGCTGAAGGAGGCGAGGAGGAGGCAAATGCTGGCGAGGACGGCGAGCACCCTGAAAGCGAGCGCGACGAGACCGGTGCGGTAACACAGGCCGAACGTGCCGAGGCAGCCGATGAGGCCGCCGAGGAAGACATGACGGCAGGGGGCGAAGCACCGACCGACGATTTCGGCGAGGAGGAAGGCGACGCCTCCGAGGGCGACCAGCCATCGGAAGCACGCCGCCCTGTGGCTTCCGGCCGGCAGGAATATCGCGCGCCCGATTACAAGGCTTATACGAGGCGCTATGACGAGATCATTGCGGCCGAGGATCTCTGCGAACCGGAGGAACTCGATCGGCTGCGGGCTTATCTCGACAAGCAGTTGCAGAACTTGTCGCCGATCGTGGCGCGCCTCGCCAATCGCTTGCAACGCCGCCTGATGGCGCAGCAAAGCCGCTCCTGGGAGTTCGATCTTGAGGAAGGCATGCTCGACCCGGCGCGGCTTTCCCGCGTCATCGTCGATCCGCAGCAGCCTCTGTCATTCAAGCGCGAGAAGGACACGGATTTCCGCGATACGGTCGTGACGCTGTTGCTCGATAATTCCGGCTCGATGCGTGGCCGGCCTATCACGGTTGCGGCGACCTGCGCCGATATTCTGGCTCGGACGCTCGAGCGCTGCGGCGTCAAGGTCGAGATTCTGGGCTTTACCACGCGGGCGTGGAAGGGCGGACAGGCGCGCGAAGCCTGGCTGCAAGCCGGCAAGCCCGCTTCTCCGGGAAGGCTCAACGATCTCCGTCACATCATCTATAAATCCGCAGATGCGCCGTGGCGGCGGGCGCGCAAGAACCTTGGCCTGATGATGCGCGAAGGTCTTCTGAAAGAAAACATCGACGGCGAGGCGCTCGAATGGGCCTATCGCCGCCTGCTTGCGCGCACCGAGCAGCGCCGCATTCTTATGATGATTTCGGATGGTGCGCCGGTTGACGATTCAACCCTGTCGGTCAATCCCGGCAATTACCTCGAACGGCATTTGCGCCATATGATCGAAGAGATCGAAACGCGCTCGCCGATTGAATTGATCGCCATCGGCATCGGCCATGACGTGACGCGCTATTATCGGCGCGCCGTCACGATCGTCGACGCAGAAGAGCTTGGCGGCGCGATGACCGACAAGCTTGCTGAATTGTTCCATGAAAAGGCTTTGCCGCCGACCTTGGCGAAAACGACGGCTGGCAAGCGCGAACACGCTGCGGCGCGCCGGCTGCATTAATCAGTCATGTTTTTGAAAGTTGGGCCGCTGCGCGTTAGATCACGATGCGTTTAGGTCGAATCGACCTGAACGCATGTAACGTGATCGACTCCAATACATTAGAGCGGGATTTAAGCGAAAAACCGGTTCCACTTTTTCGCATCCCGCTCTAGTCGCAGATGGCGAAAGCTGGCGTAAATTTATAACCCAACCGTTTTTCCAACAATCGCCGCGAATTTTTCCAGTCATCGTCGATGATCGAGAAATAAATATTATCGCGGTTTCGACCGTCCGGGTAAATCATATGCTTGCGAAAGAGGCCTTCCTCTTTGGCGCCCAGCCGGAGAATCGCGCGGCGGGATTTGGCATTTTCTGAATCCGCCTTCAATTCCACCCTGCGGCACCCAAGAACTTCGAACGCGTACCAGAGTTGCAGCAGCTTGGCTTCGGTGTTGACGTAAGAGCGCTGGAAGGCAGGTGCGATCCAGGTCACGCCAATTTCCAAACGGTGTTGTTCCGGCTCGATATGATGAAAGCGTGTTGAGCCAACAGCGGTCCCGGATGCGACGTCGACCGTTGCGAAAGGCACCGCGATCTGTGCAGCGTAAAGAGCGAGCGCGCTATCGATGAACGGTCGCATCGTTCCGGGCGCGTAATGCTCGCTTGGCAGCCACCGCCAGATCGCAGGATCAGTGCCGGCTGATGTCAGCGCATCGCAATGGAATGGCGACAATGGCTCAAGGCGCACCCGCGAGCCAATAAGCTTCGCCTTGGCGAAGTAGGCCGGCTCGCTCGAAAGGTCAGGCGTCAAGCGGCCTCATAAATCAGGCGCTGGCCTGCTTCTTCAGAATTTCGCGCTTCAGCGACAATGCGCCCGGCGACAATTGCGGATCCTTCGCCTTGGCCAAAAAGGCGTCAAGGCCGCCACGGTGCTCGACCGAGCGGAGCGCCGCCGCCGAGACACGCAGCCGAACTGCACGGCCAAGCACCTCGGACAGCAAGGTGACGTTGCAGAGGTTCGGCAGAAAGCGCGTGCGCGTCTTGTGATTCGAATGGCTGACCAGATTGCCGGTCAGGACCGCCTTGCCGGTCAGTTCGCAGCGGCGCGACATGGGCTTACCTCATAGGCATGAACAATGAGCCCGGCCGAAAGGCCGGGCGGAAACGGAAGCTGATTTCCTAAGGGAGCCCGGCCAGCACGTCAAGGGCGAAGTCACAACCAGGGGCGCTCCGCCTTGGCCTTGTTTTCAAAACCGGCGATCTTGCTGCTTTTTTCGAGGGTCAGACCGATGTCGTCGAGGCCGTTCATCAGGCAATGCTTGCGGAACGGGTCGATTTCGAAACGGATCACGCCACCATCGGGGCCGCGAATTTCCTGCGCCGCGAGATCGATCGAGAGCGTCGCATTGGCGCCGCGCACCGCATCGTCCATCAGCTTGTCGAGGTCTTTCTGCGTGACCTTGATCGGCAGAATCCCGTTCTTGAAGCAGTTATTATAGAAAATATCGGCGAAGCTCGTTGAAATTACGCAGCTTATGCCGAAATCGAGCAGCGCCCACGGCGCATGCTCGCGCGATGAGCCGCAGCCGAAATTGTCGCCGGCAACGAGAATTTTCGCCTGGCGGTAGGCCGGCTTGTTCAGCACGAAATCCGGGTTTTCCGAACCGTCGTCCTTGAAGCGCAGCTCGGAAAACAAGCCGCGTCCGAGGCCGGTGCGCTTGATCGTCTTCAGATATTGCTTCGGGATGATCATGTCGGTGTCGACATTGGCCATTTCGAGCGGCGCCGCGACTCCGGTGAGCGTGGTGAATTTGTTCATGGCAGGGGGATGAGCCTCTGTGGTGTTCCGGTTCTGGCAGACCCTATAGAGCGTTTATCAAAAAAATAAAATGATGGCCCCGCGGCGCTGGGCTCGGCGGGGCCTTTTTGTCTTCGTCTTGCGAAGAATGTTCCAGATAACGGGGAGCTATACTCGAAACCTTGGACGTTTGGCCATAACGGCCGCAGTTTCGCGCAGCTTTTCAATTGTCGGCGACCCGCAAACCAGGTTGAGCGCTTTCACCCTCGTTCGCAGATCGTGACTGTGGTCACTGCCACAGTCTATGTTCCTGGCCCGGTGGCGTCATGCTCCTGCCTTCTGGTCGATACGATCACCCGTGCCCTAGGCGTTGCCGTCGCGTCGGCGATTGCCACTGCGGCCACGGGCCTTGGTTGTGCTGCCCGCACGACCGAAATGCCCCATTGCATCCGAACGAGCCATATGCGGCCAACACCCTGAATCTTTGTCCGCAAAGGGCATATGTCAATAGGGTTCTTCCTATCGATCATGCCCCCTGAAATGTGTCTTAAGCCGCGCGGTTTTCGATCGCTTCCATATCATCGTCGGAGAGACCGAAGTGGTGGCCGATCTCATGCACAAGCACATGCGTGATGACGGCGCCCAGCATCTCGTCGCTTTCCGCCCAATAATCGAGGATGGGCCGTCGATAGAGCCAGACCATATTGGGCTCTTGCCCCGTAGCCGGAGTAGCGCCCGATTGCGCCAGACCATTGCCGCGAAACAGGCCGAGAAGGTCGAATTCCGTTTCGCAATCCATCTCATCGAGAATTTCATCGTCCGGAAAATCTTCCACCTGAATCACGACGCCCTCGCACATCTGCCGAAACGTCTCGGGCAATTCGGCGAAGCTCGCGGCGGCGAGGCGCTCGATGTCGTTCAGCGAAGGGGGTGGAAGCGCAGCCCAGTCCTTGTGCGATGCCGGCATGAGACTCTCCTCGATATTGACGTATCGGCAAGCCGCCACCGTGGCGGCAACGATGCTTTGTATAGATATGTCCAGGGTGGGGTGGAGCGAAGCCTTTCCGCGTCTCTATATTCCTGTTTTGGCGCGTTTTCTTCACGCGAACCGGAAGCCGCTTCGCTTGAAAACGCTTTTAACGCTCGGTCTTGCCATGCCGGCGCAATCGCACATAGAGCGCGCCCGCGCCGCCATGCGGACGCGAAGCCTCCTCGAAGCCGATCACGAGATGCCGCCAATCCGGCGCCCTGAGCCACATCGGAACCGCGCGGCGCAGCACGCCGCCGCCATATTCGCCATAGTCCCCCTGGCGGCCTTCGCCCTTGCCGGTGACAACCAGAACGAGCTTCGCACCCTCGCCCTGCGCGCGAGCGAGAAAGTGATAGAGCGCGGAATGCGCCTCATGTTGTCGCAGGCCATGCAGGTCGATGACCTTGTCGACGCCGGTCTGGCCGCGTGAAAGCCGCTGCCTGAGCCGCCGGTCAAGCGCCGCGAGGCGCGGCAATTCTGGTGCGCGATACGGTTTCAGCGAGGCTGGCGGCGCAACTGTCGCAACCGGCGCGGGCTCGGCGTTCGTGTGTGGGAGTGGATTTTCTGGCGTCGGCAGCACTGTCTCCGCGCGCGGCGTCACGCTTTTGGTCACCGTCAGCCAGAGAGCGATCTCTTCGTCTGTGAGACGTCGCAGGCGTCGGCGCGCTGGCGGCGGGGCATCCTTCATCGATTTTTGTCCTGACCCGCCGCATTCGGCAGCAAAACGGTGAAGTCGCACGCGTGCCTGATGCCGCCGGCCAATTGTCCCGCCTGAGTCCCGCTTCCGAAGAATAGATCGGCCCGAGCCGCACCAAGAATAGCCGAGCCTGTATCCCCGGCAATCATCAGCCGCCGGAAAGCGCTCGGCGTCGCGTCCTGCCAGGGCAGATCGGCGGCGAGCCAGAATGGCAGACCATAAGACCAGATTCGGCGGTCAATGGCGATGGAGCGCATGGGCTCAAGGCCCAATCCGGCTCCGCCGACAGGCCCCATTTTGGGGTCGATGTGGTCGTTTCGCGCAAAAAACACATAGGATTTGTTGCGCAGCATGAGGTTTGATCCCGCTTCGCCCGGGCCTTGCCCATGCGCTCTGATCCATGCCTTGACGCGATCCATTCCAATATCGCCGGCGGGGATCTCGCCCGCCTCGACCAGAGCCCGGCCGATCGACGTATAGGGCTGCCCGTTGCGCCCGGCATAGGTGAGGCGAAGCGATCGGCCATCCGGCAGTGTGACACGCGCCGAACCCTGGACCTGGACGAAAAACACCTCGACCTTATCGGTGAGATAGACGAGCGGTTTTGTCCGTCCGGCGATTGCGCCGGCCTCGATGGCGGCGCGGTCCGGGTAGGGTTCACAGCGGCCATCGGCCAGACGCCGTGCTGCGCTGAACGCCGGATCGAGGCCGGGAAGACTTTCGCCCGGCGAAAGGGAGATCAGATCGTCCGGGCGGCCGAGGATAGGCGCAGCCTCCGGGCTCGAAGGGGTCAATGTGCCGGCGATAACAGGCTCGTAATAGCCGGTGACGAAGCCTCGCGCTGACCGATTTTCCGGGTTCGCCTGAACCCGATGCGGAGTGAAGTGGCTTTCAAAGAAAAGCCGCGCCGCTGCGCCCGTTCTCGCCGGATTTTCCAGCGCGCGGCGGCAAACCTCGCGCAGCGCTGCGTTGGCTGGCATGGCCTCCCGCAAAAGCCGCCGATCATCCAGAATCGCTGCCGCATGTCGTGTAAACAAGGCAAAAGCGGCAGCGTGATCGTCATCCGCGAAGCCGGGAAGATCGGCAAAACCCAGAGGAGTCAGATCCGGCACGGCAGCTCTGGCTATTTTGTCTTGATGCGTTTTCCTCACGCGAACCGGAATCCACTTCGCTAGGAAACGCTTTAATGTCCGGTTTGCGTCGCGACCAGCTTCCAGTTGGGATCGGGCGACCGGCTGTCGCGCGCGAAAGTCCATATGTCGATCATATCGACGACCTTTTCCGGGCTGCCGTCGATAATCGTGCCGGCATTGCTTTCGGTCGCGGTGATGAGCTTCGAGGCGAAGCGCAAGGTGATCTGCACGGTCTGGTCGCGGAGGCTCGCCTCTTCGAGATCGACCTTGTCGATTGAAACAAGCGTCGTCTTCATCTTTTCGTTGCGGCTCTCGCGCCCGGCGATGGCGGTGACGAAGTTTTCGTAAACATCCTGATCGAGAAGATTGCGCAGCGTCTGCCGATCGCCGGCGGCAAATGCGGTGACGATCATTTCATAAGCCGTCTTCGCCCCGGCAATGAAGCCTTCGAGGTCGAAGCCGCGATCCATCGCGGCGATCTCGTCGAGAACAGCGGCATTGCTGGAGCCGGGCGCGGCATAGCCCTTCCATCGGTCGGCTGGTGCAGCAGGCTGCGCAAAACCCTGCTGCGGCGCGGCAGAGCCTGCGGCCGGCCCCGGATGCGCGGCGCCGGGAAGCGGGATGACCTTGCGATCGTTGTTGTCGTTCGTGTTGCCTGGACGATGGAAAAAGGAATTTTGCGGCGGCTCTTTCTCGCTGCCGGTCCGCGAGCCGAGCACCGAGCGCAGTTTCCACAAGACGAAAATTGCAAGAAGCGCAAATATAATCGTCGAGGCGTCGAGCGGGTTGTGCATGAAGATCTCGTAAAAGCTCGAACCGAAGCTCGAGGTTGGGGAACGAATGCGTAGGTCCGTTTAGCATATATAGGGATGCGGGGGGAGTGCGGCCCGTCGAGTGCTCTTCATCTGGTCAGGCTTCGAGAGTCCGTGCAATCGGCGAATTTGCGCTTATATCGGGGTTCGAAAGCCTGTCGAAACGGAAATGGCTTCAGCCTGAGGCGGTAGTGAAGCCCATTTGCAAGCGCAACTGGTGGCCAGGGTTCAATCGATGCCTGTCTTTTTGGGTCTTTTTGCTGGCCTTGGCCTCTGGTTCTTCGGCGAACTTGTGGCCTTCAGCCTCGTGGCGCATGCGATCGGGCTGGACGGCGCGATTATCGCGACACTCGCCACAAGTCTCTTCGGCATGTGGTTTCTGCATCGCCTTGGCGCTTCGGCGCGGCGCAACGTTCTCGATCTGTTAAATTCCGGCGGCGGCATGCGCAGGTTTGCGCCCGAGCGATTCAGCGCCGGCTTGTCGGCGGGCTTCGGCGCAGTCCTCCTCATATTGCCGGGCTTTCTGTCCGATTGCGTCGGCCTCTTCCTGATTCTGCGTGCGGCCCGCGCCTGGCGCACGCCGCAGAACGCATCGGCGCCCAAATCCGATGATGTCATCGAGCTTTCGCCGCAGGATTGGCGGCATATCGATGAGCACAAGCCCAACGGGCATTGAGGCTTATTCATATCCGCTGGCGTGTTGGCTCACCCGGCTTGTTCGCCTGACGCATCCATGCTACCGGCTGGGCCGATTTTCGGCGGCGGAAAACGCCCTTATGCGACAGGAGTGATGACATGGCCGATGGGAATGGCGGCGACGCGCCCGACAATGCGCCAGCTCTCAATGCCATGGTGCAATATACGAAGGACTTCTCCTTCGAGAACCCGAATGCGCCGCGCTCGCTCGGCCCCCAGGCCAAGCCGCCGAACATCGCCATTCAGGTGAATGTCAATGTGAAGCAGATGGCCGAGACGGATTTCGAGGTCGAACTTCTGCTTGAAGGCTCCGCCAACGGCGACGACGGAGTTCTGTTCAAGTTCGAGCTCAATTATGCGGGCCTGTTCCGGCTCATCAACATCCCGCAGAACGAGACGCATCCGATCGTAATGATCGAATGCCCGCGGCTTCTCTTCCCCTTCGCGCGGCAGATCATCGCCGATGCCGTGCGCGGCGGCGGTTTCCCGCCGCTCTACATCGATCCGATCGATTTCGCCAGCCTCTACCGCCGCCGACTCGAGGAAATGGCGGCCCAGCAGGGTGGCGGCGAGCCAGTCGCGACCGCCTGAGCCTTTCCCCGCCGAAGCCTCTGTGCCAGGCCCCATTCTATCCGGGGCTTGTCGAAAGGCTGCGGCGGGACTATCCTTTCTCTGCCAAGGGGTGCTGCCGGATTTTCGGCGGCTGAGATCAAACCCTGTGAACCTGAATCTGGATAATGCCAGCGCAGGGACCGGCAGAACGACCGAAGCGCCAGCTTCAACGTGTCGTCATCCGCTGACCTTGCACTTCCTGAGCGCTACCGATTTCAAGTGATTGAGAGCGGACAAGCTGCTTTGGATCTGCTGGCTCTGCCGCAAAATGGAAGGGCATGCTCGCACCATGCCCTCGGAGCGATGGAGACGCGTGATGAATATTCAGCAAAAGCCCGAAGATCTTATTCCGCGGAATGTCACCTGCGGCCCACTTCCGGGCGCGCACAAGATTTATCATCAGCCGCAGGCCCATCCACAGATCAAGGTTCCGTTCCGCGAGATTGCGCTCGATCCGTCCGCCAATGAACCGCCGGTGCGCGTCTACGACGCGTCGGGACCCTATACCGAGGAGAACCCGCAGATCGATCTTGCCGCGGGGCTGCCGCCTCTGCGCGAAGCCTGGCTCGCGAAGCGCGGCTTTGAGACTTACACGGGCCGCGACATCCGGCCGGAAGATAACGGCAGTATCGGCGCCGACAAGCTCGTGCCGCTCTGTCCTGCGGTGCGTGCGCCGCGCCGCGGTCGCGAGGGAACGCTCGTTACGCAGTATGAATTTGCCCGCGCGGGGATCATTACAGAAGAGATGATCTATGTCGCGGCGCGCGAAAATCTCGGCCGCGAACAGGCTTTGGCCGAAGCGCGCGAGAAGCTCGCCGACGGCGAAAGCTTCGGCGCGGATATGCCCGCTTTCGTCACGCCGGAATTCGTCCGCGACGAAATCGCACGCGGCCGTGCGATTATTCCGGCAAACATCAACCATCCCGAACTTGAGCCGATGATCATCGGCCGCAATTTCCTCGTGAAGATCAACGCCAACATCGGCAATTCGGCGGTGACATCGTCGGTCGCGGAAGAAGTCGACAAGATGGTCTGGTCGATCCGCTGGGGCGCCGACACGGTTATGGACCTTTCGACTGGCCGCAACATTCACAACATTCGCGACTGGATCGTGCGCAATGCGCCAGTGCCGATCGGCACCGTGCCGATCTATCAGGCGCTCGAAAAGGTCGATGGCGATCCGATCAAGCTGACGTGGGAAGTCTTCCGCGATACGCTGATCGAACAGGCCGAACAGGGCGTCGATTATTTCACGATCCACGCCGGCGTGCGCCTCGCCTATGTGCCGCTCACTGCGAAGCGGACGACGGGCATCGTCTCGCGCGGCGGCTCGATCATGGCGCGCTGGTGCCTGGCGCATCACAAAGAGAGCTTTCTCTACGAACATTTCGAAGAGATTTGCGACATCATGCGCGCCTATGACATCTCCTTCTCGCTCGGCGACGGACTGCGGCCGGGGTCGATCGCCGATGCCAATGATCGCGCGCAATTCGCCGAGCTCGAAACGCTTGGCGAACTCACCAAGATCGCCTGGAAGAAAGGCTGTCAGGTGATGATCGAAGGCCCCGGCCATGTGCCGATGCACAAGATCAAGATCAATATGGAAAAGCAGCTCAAGGAATGTGACGAGGCGCCTTTCTATACACTTGGGCCGCTGACGACGGACATTGCGCCGGGCTACGATCACATCACTTCGGGCATCGGAGCTGCGATGATCGGCTGGTATGGCTGCGCCATGCTCTGCTATGTCACGCCGAAGGAGCATCTGGGTCTGCCCGACCGCGATGATGTGAAAACAGGTGTCATCACCTATCGCATCGCCGCGCATGCCGCCGATCTCGCCAAGGGCCATCCGGCCGCGCAGATTCGTGATAATGCGCTCTCACGTGCGCGCTTCGATTTCCGCTGGCAGGATCAGTTCAACCTGAGCCTCGATCCCGAAACGGCGGTGCAGTTCCACGACGAGACCTTGCCGAAGGATGCGCACAAGACCGCGCATTTCTGCTCTATGTGCGGGCCGCAGTTCTGCTCGATGAAGATCAGCCAGGATCTGCGTGTCGAAGCTGCCGAGATCGCCGCGCGGGAAAAGGGCATGGCGGAAAAGAGCGCGGAGTTTCTGGAAAAGGGCGGCGAGATATATGTCGACGCCGACCCCGCGAGATAAGGCGAACCGCCATCATGCGCGGGCTTGGTCCGCGCATGACGACTTTCATGTTTGCCGCTCCTCTCCAACACTGATCCCTCGCCCTTCGAGACGCGCCCTTCAGGCGCTCCTCAGGGTGAGGGATTGGGCACGGTTACTCTCCTTTATAACCTTCCTGCCCCTCACACTGAGGAGCTTGCGAAGCAAGCGTCTCGAAGTGCGAGGGATCGCTGTCATCGCTACCTTATGACAGTTCGCCCACTACCCCTTAATCTCGTGCATCACCTGGCCATAGGAGATCAGGCTGAAGAGCGCCGTGCCGCCGATGATATTGCCGAAGAGCACGGGCACGATGAATCCGCCGAAAACGAAGTCCCATCCGGCGGCGCCGTTCAGTGCGAGGAAAAAAGCCTCCACGCTCCCGGCGATAATGTGCATGAAACCTGCTGCCGCAATGACATAAGTCGTGATGCTGATGACATGGAACTGGGCGGTATCTGCGCTCGGTATCAGCCAGACCATCGCGGCGATGAGAAAGCCTGCGGGAATTCCCTTGACGAAAGTTTCGAGCGCGCTTTGTCCCAAAAGTCCGCTGCTCACTTCCAGCATCGCATTATGCAGCGCCGGGGACACCGCCGGCACATAAGTGTAGAACAACGCCGCGACCATTGTGCCGGCGAAATTGGCAATGAGCACGATGCTCCAGAGCCGCGTCAACTTGCGGACATTGCGGGACGTAAAGGTTGCGAACAGAGGCAGCACGGCGGTGATCGTGATTTCGGTGAAAAGCTGCTGACGCGCCAGCACAACGATGATGAAGCCGACGCAATAGCCGAGGCTTGTGACGAGGTGCCGCCAAGGCGCCTCCGGCAAATACGCTTCAAAAAGTGCCTGAGCGACCAAGGAAAAGCTGATCGACAGGCCTGCCGCGACGCCTGACCACCACAATGAGGCGACGGGCCGCGCCATTTCCTCTTCGCCGAGCCTGCGCACGATTTCATAAATGACAGGCGTGCGCGGGCTTGAGCGCTCTTCTATGTCCTCGATCTCGCGTTGGGAGACAGCGACGACCGGTTCGAGATCTTTTTGAGGCTGCGCTCTGGTGTCGCTCTTGCTTGTCTTCATCACGTCCCAATCGGTTTGTCGCGGCGAATGGAAGAAACGGCGTGCTATGCTATTGGTTGCCTGCGACACAGCCGCCGCCTTGACTTTGGAGGCTCGTTCCCGCACAAGCGCACAGTGCTTCCGGATTCGCGCAGCGCGTTTATTGACGTGTCATCCGGAGCCCTCTTTTTCATCAATCTCCGTTTGTTCCAGTCGCGCGTGGAATGCGGTTAACGCTCCATCGCGGCATGGCGACCCGTGCGGTCCCTTGCCTGTGGCGGCATTGGAATATCCTCAGACGTGACAAACACCACATTCGCCGAACTCGGGTTTTCCGAGCCGATCTGCCGCGCTCTTGCGGCCGAAAATTACTCCGCTCCCACGCCCATTCAGATGCGCGCTATTCCGCATCTCCTTCAGGGCAAGGACCTTCTCGGCATCGCCCAGACTGGAACCGGAAAGACCGCGGCTTTCGCGCTGCCGATTCTGCAAAAGCTCGGCAAGCCGCAGCAGCGCGTCGCGCCAAAATCCGCGCATGCCCTCGTTCTTGCGCCGACGCGCGAACTTGCGGTGCAGATCGGCCAGAGCTTTGCCGCTTATGGCCGCCATCTCGCCTTGCGCCATGCCGTCATTCTCGGCGGCGTGAGCCAGGGCAGCCAGGTGAAAGCGTTGGCGCGCGGCGTCGATATTCTCGTCGCAACGCCCGGCCGCCTTCTCGACCTCGTCGAGCAAGGCCATGTGCGGCTGGACGACGTGAAATTTCTTGTGCTGGACGAAGCCGACCGCATGCTCGACATGGGGTTCATTCACGACGTTCGGCGTATTCTGGCGAAGCTGCCGCGGCAGAGGCAATCGCTGTTGTTCTCGGCCACCATGCCGAATGATGTCGCCAGACTCGCGGCCGATCTCCTGCGTGAGCCCGAGCGTGTCGAAGTGACGCCGCAGGTCGTGACGGTCGATCGGATCGAGCAGCGCGTCTTTTTCATTCCGGCTGCGCAGAAGCATGCGCTACTTGTCGATCTGCTCAAGGACGACGACATGAGCCGCGTGATTGTCTTCACCCGCACCAAGAACCACGCAAATCGCGTCAACGACTATCTTGGGCATGCCGGCGTCGCTGCCGATGTGATCCACGGCAACAAGTCACAGAACGCGCGGCAGCGGGCGCTGGAGCGGTTTCGTACCGGCGATGCACGCGTTCTTGTCGCGACCGATATCGCCGCGCGCGGCATCGATGTCGAGGGCGTGAGCCACGTCGTCAACTTCGAACTGCCGAACGAGCCGGAAAGCTATGTGCATCGCATCGGCCGCACCGCGCGCGCCGGCAAATCCGGCATCGCTTTTTCCTTCTGCGATCAGTCTGAGCGCGGCCTGCTCCGCGATATCGAAAGATTGACCAAGCGGCCGCTGGCGATCGAAGCGCCAAGAGCGATCTCCGCCGACGCGGCGCCGGTCAAGGCCCCGCATCAGGGAAAGCGGGAGACGCCGCACGGCAAAGCGGCCCCGCGCAAGCCCGAGCAAGGCGCCTTCAGACGCAGGCGGCAGGCGCCGCGCGGCAAATCGAGCAAGGTCGCCTAGAGCGGGATGCAATGCGGACCGGAGGTCCGCGATCCGGACCGCGGACCTCCGGTCCGCAAGTCGCGTTTTCTTCACGCGAACCAGAAGCTACTTCGCTTGAAAATGCTATAGAGCGCAGCATGCTCGAGATTTTCATCGACGGTGACGCCTGCCCGGTGAAACAGGAAGTGGAGCGCGTCGCCGCGCGACATGGCTTGACAGTTCATCTGGTCAGCAATGGAGGCCTGCGTCCAAGCGCCAATCCGCTCTTCCGTCATATTGTGGTGGCGGAAGGCGCCGATACGGCGGACGACTGGATCGCCGAACATATCGGCCAGGGCGACATCGCAATCACCGCCGATATTCCGCTTGCATCGCGTTGCCTTGCGAAAGGTGCGCGCGTTCTGAGACATACGGGGAAGCCCTTCACCGATAATGACATCGGGCTCGCGCTTGGCGTGCGCGACTTGCAGCGCCACCTGCGCGAGGCGACAGGCCTGCAAACCTACAATCCGGCGTTTAGGAAGCAGGATCGCTCGCGTTTCCTGAATGCGCTGGAAAACGCGGTTCGCGCCATCCGGCGCTCGTCGGCAAATGATCGGAGCTGATGCAGGGCAGCCAGCGGCCTGTGCTTCTTGATGCAAGATCGTCTATACCGGCCCATCCGGCTCGCTTCGCCGGTCTGCGATGAGGCCCTTATGAACGAAAAGACGATTGCGCCCTACGGCACCTGGATTTCGCCTGTGACTCCGCAAATGATGACGGAGGCGGCGATCGGCCTTTCGTCTCTTGCGGTTGACGGTCCAAAGGGCCGGGAAGATCTGTACTGGCTCGAAAGCCGCCCGGCCGAAGCCGGCCGTAATTGCCTCTGCCGCCGCAGCCCCGATGGCAGCATAGCCGATGTCACGCCGCAGCCGATCGATGTCGGCAGCCGCGTGCATGAATATGGCGGCGCGGCCTATGCGGTTCGCGATGGCGTGATCATCTTCAGCGAGCGCCGCGACGGAAGCCTCTGGCTGATCGAGCCTCAGGGAGACGGGCATACGGTGCCACGCCGCATCGTGACGCCGGAAGGCTGCCGTTTTGCCGATTTCGAATTCGATCCTGCGCGGCGGCGTGTCCTTGCAATCTGCGAGGATCATCGTGGCCGGCCGCCGAACAATCCCAAAGCCAGCATTGTCGCTCTGCCGCTCGATGCGGACGAACAGACAGCGAATGCGCAGACGATCCTCGTCGAAGGTCCTGACTTTCTCAGTTCGCCGCGCCTGTCTCCGGACGGCAGGCATCTCGCCTATATCGCCTGGGATCATCCCGATATGCCGTGGGATGCGTCACGGCTTTACCTCGCCGACGTCGCCGACGATGGCGCGCTTGGCCGTACAGATTTGATCGCGGGCGGCGCGCGGGACGAATCGGTCGTGCAGCCGCGCTTCGATCGTGGCGGGACTCTTTATTTTTCCTCGGACCGCAGCGGCTGGTGGAATCTTTACGCGGTCCGGCAACGTAAGGTTGAGGCAATCGCTCCGATCGAGGCCGAGATTGGCGGCCCGCACTGGGTCTTTGGCCAGCGTTCCTATCATCTTCTCGACGATGGCCGCATCCTCGTGGCCGTGGTTTCGGAAGGTCTGCGGACAGTCGCGCTGATTGAAGGCGGCGCCTATCAAAAGCTCGATCTCGATCAGGTTCTGGATTGCCCTCTGCCTTATGGCGGGGATGGCCTCGCGATGATCGCGACGCCCGCCGATGCTCCTGCCTCGATTTCGATCAGGCAGGCGGGAGTGCCTCCCGTTGTTTTACGGAGCGCGACCGCGGCTGTGTTGCCTGCGGAATCGGTCTCCATCGGCGAACCAATCACCTTTCCAACGCTTGATACTGTCGGGCATGCCTTCTGGTATCCGCCGAAGCATCGCGACTACGCTGCGCCTGAAGGAGAATTGCCGCCGCTCGTCGTGCTGTCGCATGGCGGGCCGACAAGCATGACCACCAACGGCTTCGGCCTCCGAATCCAGTGGTGGACGACCCGTGGCTTTGCTGTGTGCGATGTCAATTACGGCGGCTCAACCGGCTTCGGACGCGCCTATCGCAACCGGCTCGACGGTCAATGGGGCATCGTGGACGTGGCCGACTGCATCGCTGCTGCCGAGCATCTGGCGCGTCGCGGCCTCGTTGATCGCAACCGGATCGTCATTCGCGGCGGCAGCGCCGGCGGCTTCACGACACTTGCGGCGCTGACATCGTCCGATGTTTTCAAGGCCGGTGCGAGCCTCTACGGCGTCGCCGATCTCATGCTGCTCGCGCGCGACACGCATAAATTCGAATCGCGCTATCTCGACCGTCTTATCGGCCCCTTGCCGGAGGATGAGGCGCTTTACCACGCGCGCTCGCCGATCAATCACCTCGATCGCCTTGCCTGCCCGATTATTTTCTTTCAGGGGATGGAGGACAAGACGGTTCCGCCGAACCAGGCCGAGCTTATGGTCAGCGCCATGGAGAAGCGGGGGCTGCCGGTTGCCTATTACGCCTTTGAAGGTGAAGGGCATGGCTTTCGCCGGGCCGAGACGCAAAAGCGTGTGCTGGAACTGGAGCTCGACTTTTACGGGCGCGTCTTCGGCTTTGTCGCGCCAAATCTGAGCGAGCGGGCCGTCATCAGAAATGCGGCGGGCAAAGCCTCCGGTTGATAGGTGCTAAAGCCACCCCAGATAGGGCCTGAGGCTTCCGGCATCACCGTTTGCGGCAATGCCCAACAAAACTTGACTCAATCTTTGCCGTAAAATGCTCTAAGCCTCGATACTAAAGCGTTTTCAAGCGAAGTGGCTTCCGGTTCGCATGAAGAAAACGCGTCAAAACAATCAGGTAGAGCCGTGGTTCTGATTCCATCAGAACAGCAGCCATTCCGGCCGTTATCCACCTCCAGCGTGGCAGATCCAGAGCGCGAGGCCATGACATCCAAGCTCGACCAGTTGAAGACCATGACGACCGTCACCGCCGACACCGGTGACATCGACGCGATCCGCGCCTATGCGCCGCGCGACTGCACCACCAATCCTTCGCTGATTTTGAAGGCGGCGCAGATGGAGGCCTATGCGCCGCTAGTCGAAGAGGCGATTCTCTGGGGCGTCAATCACAATGCGACGGCAAGCCGGATCGCGATGCGGCTCGCGGTCAATTTCGGTTCCGAACTGGCGCGGATCGTCTCGGGCCGCGTCTCGACTGAGGTCGATGCCGATCTCTCCTTTGATGTCGAAGGCACAGTGGCGCAGGCGCGCGAGATCATTGGCGATTATGCCGAGCGCGGCGTCGCGCGCTCGCGGGTGCTCGTCAAGATCGCAGCGACATGGGAAGGCATTCAGGCCGCGTCGATCCTGCAAAAGGACGGGATCGACTGCAATCTCACGCTCATCTTTTCGCTGACTCAGGCGGCGGCCTGCGCCGATGCGAATGTCTTCCTCATCTCGCCCTTCGTCGGCCGCATCGCCGACTGGTATGCGAAGGCCGAGGGCAAGACATTCACGGCGGAGACGGATCCCGGCCTCGCCGCAGTCAAGCAGATCTATGCCTATTACAAGGCGCATGGGATCAAGACGGTGATCATGGGCGCGTCGTTCCGCAATCAGGGCCAGATCGAGGCGCTTGCCGGCTGCGATAGCCTCACCATAGCGCCGCCGCTCCTCGATGCGCTGGCGAAGGACAGTGGCTCTCTGGTCCGCAGGCTCGATCCCGCCAGCGTGACGAAAGATGCCCCGGCGCGCATGTATCTCGATGAAAAGAGTTTCCGCTTCATGCTCAACGACAATGCCATGGCGACAGAAAAGCTTGCCGAAGGCATTCGCATCTTCTCGCGCGACATGCGGGCGCTGCGCGAACTCGTCTCAAAGCGGCTGCAACTGGCGGCGTAACCCACCGTTATGGCCCGTCCTCGGCCATCAGACTCTTTGATTGGCGATTGTGCCTGGATGCGCGGATCAAGCCCGCGCAGGACACGCCTCTGTCATCAAAGTTCTTCCGGCTTACCGCTGTGTTGGCCGCGCCCGTACCAGGCGGTTGCCGCTGTTATTGCAGCAAACAGAAGCACGGCCAGAGCCGGCCAGACCAGCGCGCCGATCTGCCGGTCGGCGTAGATGCGCGCGCCGACGAAGGCGCCGATAATCAGTCCACCCCATAGCAGAAGATAGGAAACCCACAGCCAGGGCTTCTCCGGCTCGCAGCCGCTCAGAGCGCTGGCGATATGTTCGCCAAGGCTCACCAGAGTGCCGGTCACATAGGTCAGTTGCGTCTTTATTTCGCCGGCCCTGTGCAGCGCCTCGTTCTGTACCCCCATGGCGAGGACAGCCGGCGCGATCGCGAACCGCGACGGCGCCGCGAGCAATGCCACGCCGAGCAACGCCGCCTCGAGCAGAAGCACGGCTGGCCGCCGCCAGATCTTCGTCCGAAGCGCCAGGAGATGGCCGATGACGACGCCGAAAACATAAATCCCGACGATGCCGCCCGCTTTCTCCGCCTTCACGACATTGCCGTGGACGAGCGAAACGGCAAATTGAGTCGAGTTGCCGCTCATGTAGGACACGAAAAGATGGCCGAGCGCCAGGAAGCCGACGGCGTCGACATAGCCGGCGACGGCCATCATGCAAATGGCAAGGATCAGATGGCCGAGATCATCGCGGGACATGGCAAGCTCGGCAATGTCAATCCGTTGGCGGCGCTGGAGTTCCCGGAAGGGTGGAGAGAGGCTTCCGGCCTCATTTCATTGTCTGCCGATGCCGAGAATCCCACCGATCAAGCGCAGAACATGCAGGCGGGTCCAGATGTCCGCCGCAGTGAAGCTCGGTCGCGCCTGCATTGTGCGCCAGTAGCGCGCCAGCGCCGGCCGTCTGTCAATCTCTGCGCCGAGACCACTGAACTCCATGCGTGCGAGAAACACCGTCCAGACCACGTCGGCCAGTCCGTAAGTTGGTGGGACCAGCGTCCCCCGGCCATCGGCCAGGTGACTTTCGATCTGGTCCATGAAGCCAATCGCTTCCGCGCGGCGCGTCTGCGACAGGTGCACAGCCTTGTCAGGATCGAAGACGCGCACGCGCTCGGCGAAGACAGCGGCGCGCGCCTTATAGACACCGGCGAGATCCGGATAGGCGGCCACGCGGGCCAACAGGCGGCGATGCGCGGCGGCGAGCATTCTGGGGATCATAATGCGCGCCATTGGATTGCGGCTCAGAAACCCGCCGAAGGTCAATTCCTCGATCGGATAGTCATAGTGGAGATCGACCCAGAATTTCGTCTCGGCATCGAGCGCGCCGTCTGCGACGCCCAAAGCATATTCGGCGATGTTCCGGCTCTGATCGAGAATGCGTCCCGGCAGCGTCGGGCTTGGCACGGTCATGTTCGGGTTGAGCCGCACATAGTCGGGCCGCTGCTGGCTTGCGCGCAGATGGATGTCGACGAACACCCGCTCGTAGACGAGCCCGCTTTCCGCCAGCGCAAGACGCGCGATCATCGAATAATAGGATGCGGGATTGTGATAGAGGCGGGGCTTTTGGGATTCGGTCATCGTCGATGATTTACGGGACGCGACGACGATGTGGCAAGCGCGAAACCGTACGCCGCGACGCGCGCCTTCAGGTGCTCTCAGGACGAGGGGAACAGCTTAAACCAAAAATCCCTCATGCTGAGGGCGCTCCGTAGGAGCGCGTCTCGAAGCGCGAGGGATTTTTTGTTATGCCGCCTGTTTCTTCGGCGCGATCAATTTACGATTGACCAGAAGTTCCGCGATCTGCACGGCGTTCAGCGCTGCGCCTTTGCGGAGATTATCGGCGACGCACCAGAAATTCAGGCCGTTCTCCACCGTGGCGTCCTCGCGGATGCGCGAAATATAGGTCGCATCCTCGCCAGCCGCCTCATGTGGCGTGACGTAGCCACCGGGCTCGCGCTTGTCGATAACGAGGCAGCCGGGCGCCTCGCGCAGAATGTCGCGCGCCTCGTCGGCTGAAATCGGCTTTTCGAATTCGACGTTCACCGCTTCAGCATGGCCGATGAAGACCGGCACGCGCACGCAGGTCGCGGTGAGCTTGATCTTCGGATCGAGGATCTTCTTCGTCTCCGCCATCATCTTCCATTCTTCCTTCGTCCCGCCGTCTTCCATGAAGACGTCGATCTGCGGAATGACGTTGAAGGCGATGCGCTTGGGGAACTTCTTCGTTTCCACCGGATCGGAAACGAAGATCGAGCGGGTCTGCGCGAAGAGCTCGTCCATGGCCTCCTTGCCGGCACCGGAAACCGACTGGTAGGTCGCAACGACGACACGCCTGATCGTCGCGGCTTCGTGCAAGGGCTTCAGCGCGACGACGAGTTGCGCCGTCGAGCAGTTCGGATTGGCGATGATGTTCTTCTTGCCGAAGCCCGCGATCGCCTCGGCATTCACCTCCGGCACGATCAGCGGCACGTCCGAATCATAGCGCCATGCAGACGAATTATCGATGACGATGCAGCCCTGCTGCCCGATCCTCGGGGAATGTTCTTTCGAGACCGTGCCGCCAGCCGACATCAGGCAGATATCCGTGCCGGAGAAATCATAATTTTCCAGCACTTTGCATTTCAGGGTCTTGTCGCCGAAAGATACTTCCGTACCGAGCGAGCGCGACGAGGCGAGCGCGACAACCTCGTCGGCCGGAAATTGGCGCTCGGCCAGAATATCGAGCATTTCGCGCCCGACATTGCCGGTGGCGCCGACAACGGCGACTTTGAACCCCATAACTCTCTCCTATGGGCCGGCACAGGACTGGTCCGGCACGGCATGCGGCCTGTAAATAGGCCAAGAGGACGCTGGCCGCAATCGGGCAACAGAGCGTTTTCAAGCGAAGCGGCTTCCGGTTCGCGTGAAGAAAACGCGTTAAAACAAGAAAATAGGTCCCGCTTCTGATTCCGTACTCCTGGAACGGTGCGCGGCGGCCACGCCCCGGCAAAAAGACCCTTTCAGGCTTCGCGCGGGAAGCGGCGGTGGCTTTGCAATTCGCTTTGAAACGAAAATCAGTCTAAGCTGTTGGCAATTCGAATGGGGATTCGCACAATGCGCTCATCAGCAACGGTTCTGCTCGCCCTCGGCATCGCATCGGCGGCGCTCGCTTTGGCGATCGAACCGGCGGCCGCAAGGCCGAAGCATCATCATCCGCGCCACCATCATGCTTACATCAGCAATCAGCCGCCACTGACGGTCAACAAGCGGAGCTGGCTCGATCCGGGCAATGTTGTGCCTGTCGGGTCTGAGAGTCGCTATATGTCGGCGAGCACCTATTTCGTGCAGACGCCGGACCAGGCCTATTTTCCGAGCGGCTTCCATGAGGATGCGATGCCGCGCCCGCTCTATGTGCCGGGCAGCATGACGCCTCTCGTCACCTTTTCCACGCCGCGCGATCTGTTCTGACGCGCGCGGCCTCTCCGAAGGAATTCTGGTGCCGCGGTTCTGATTCCATCAGGACCGCGGTACTATTTATTTGTTTTGACGCGTTTTCTTCACGCGAACCGGAAGCCGCTTCGCTTGAAAAGGCTTTAACGGCTCGAAAAGCCGATTTTCGGCCGGCGTTTCTGCGTCAGCAGCATAATCAGAATGCCAAGCACGCCGGCGATGAGCCATGTCGGCAGCAGCAGCAAATCGACCGTCACCGGGTCCCACAAAAAGGGATTGAGATGCTCGATCGCCGGCTTCAATCCAGCGATCCTGTCCGGTGAGAGCCAGGCGATGGTCTTGTCGAGCGGCGTCAGTGTCAGCGCGCCAGCGGCGATGCTGCGGGTTCCGTCAACGACCAGATCCGCGAAGGCCGCGGCGAGCAGAAAGAAGCCGATGATACGGAAGAGCAAACGGAACATGGAAAATCCGGACTCCGGCCGCGACGCCCTGTTTCATAAGCTGCGTGCCGCTCCCTGTCCACGGTCGCGCGGCTGACCGCGCGCGGTTGTGGATTCTTTTACGGCATGTAGCGCGCGGCAGCCTTGCGCTGCGCCCCTGCCTGACTATAGTGGCGCGCCTTGCGGAGCCTCGTGCGAAGCGGTTTCGGTTCGCGCAGTTCTGATTCCATCGGAACCAAAACGGCTCTAAAAGGCTCAGGCGATATTGGAGGGGTGGCCGAGTGGTTGAAGGCGCACGCCTGGAAAGTGTGTATAGGGGAAACCCTATCGCGGGTTCGAATCCCGCTCCCTCCGCCACTTCAGAACAAAACTGCGGACTCAGCTTGCTTTCCGTGAGAGCGTAAGCGGTAAGTCCAGCTCCACGCGGTCGTGCATCACCTTGGGCGTGATGCGTCCGCGCTCGCCGCGCTCGAGGTGAACGAGGCCGTAACCTTCCATCGTCCGCAATGTCCGTGACAGGTTGGACTTCGCCTTGCCGGTGATGCGGGCCAGTTCGTCCAGCGAGCCAGGCGCTTTCTCGGCAATGACACGCAGCAAGTCGCGATTGCCGGCCGACAGAACTTTGGCGAAAGACTCCGTCGAGGTGAACCAGACCTTCGGCTCGTTGGCCGAGACGTGGTGTTCTCCGCGCGCAACGGCCATGGTGCGCGCCTTCATATCTTCATAGCTGGCAATGCCGATTCTCAATGTAGTCATGGGATGCTCCAATGAGGCCGAGGCGCGTGCGCTTCGGATCGCTCCCTATGGAATTACTCCTCTCTCGCGCAACATTGCGTCCACCGTTTCCCAAAAATCGGCGAGCAACGTCGCCGCGTCCCGATACTCGTAAGCCTTGATCGTGCGCAGCCGATGCCGGTGATCCTGTGGCTCGCTGCGCTTCTGCTTTGCCACTGGATGCGCATTGTCGAAACCGACTAGCCGCCCACCATCCGGCCCGTGCAGCGTGAGCGAATAATCGATGCCATGCGGCTTCCCCAGCGACACCGGTACCCGCGTCACCACGAACCGGACCCAGTGGCCGCCATCGGGGTCCACCACGAGAACCTGCCGTCGAGGTCGAGAAGCACATCGAGGGTCGGGTCGCGCGGGTCCACTACGGTATAGTGTTATCACATTGAAGCAACTAAAACAAGGGAGAGCTTTCGGTGGGCATTGGCAGGGCAGCCGTCGCTCGCGGTATTGATATTATTGATGTTTCGGCTCGAGGCGATAGCAGGGTGTATTTAGCGGGAGGCGCAAAACTTCAATTAATCCAATCAGATGCATCCGCCTGACGGCGAGCTTCTTCTGAAAAGATTGGAATGGAGGCAGGGGCAGCGCCTCCGTTCTTTCGTCTCGAAATAGAGGCCGCGTTCGATCCATCCGCGCACAACTCTGGCCATCTGAAGAGCTGTCGCTTTCGGTGCGTCCAATGGTCCCGACCCCACAGATCTTCCCTGCAAACAAAGCATAAGCAACATCAGCTTTATATATATTCTAAATATCATCTTTCGAATCCAAGTTGAAAATTGAAATAAGCCATGTGTAAATAGAATACACGGTGTTGATATTAAACTATTTATAAATCAGGACTTGGGCGGTGGAAGAACTTAATGGGCGGATGATCGCATGCCAGATCTTGCTGATGGGTCTGGTTGCCAGAGTTGCGAATGACTCGCGCGATCCCTTGCGTTTCCTGACCGATTTTCGCGACGAAACGCGCGCTGTCGTGCGGCAAATCAGAATCGCGGGCTCGCTTGATGCCGCGAGCGTCCGGCTGACGGCGCAAAATACGGTCGATGAACTGTTTTCGCTGATGAAACCGCCGAGCGTGGATGACCCGCTCGACGAAGAATCAAGTTTGCCGAAATTCTGATCCGCCACGCGGGGCATCTCACGAACGCATCGGCGCGATAGTCCGCGACATCGCAAACGGGTCGTGCCGTTGAAACATAATCGGGGGTTGAAAAGATGGACAACAGTAAAGTGCCGGTATCGTTGCGATCGGGCTACGCGGCGCGTTCCTGCAACAAAAAAGATTTCGGAGCCGGTTACGCGCTGACGGCGGCCTGTCTGATCGCGGCTGGTTCGTTTACGAATGCCGAAGCACAGCAGGCGCCGACATCACAGGGCGCTTCGCCGATCCTGCCTCCGGTCACAGTCAACGCGCCCAAGAAGCAGCGGCATCATGCGGCGTCTTCAAAGCCGACCACTGCGCAACTCAAGGCCCGCGCCGCGCTCCGCCGCAAGCGGCGTCAGGCCGCTGCCGCTGCAACGCGTGCGACACCGCTCCACGGCTCATCCAGCAGCCTTCCGATCATGGCGCGCGTTCCCGGAGGCGATCCTTATGC
>SCSF01000119.1 GCA_004298435.1 Beijerinckiaceae bacterium | reverse complement strand
CCGGGCCACCGGTCCGCACCTGCATTACGAAACGCGGATTGACGGCGCGCCGGTCAACCCCGAGCGCTTTCTCAAAGCTGGGCTCCTGCTTCGCGCTGCCGATGCAGCCATCGAACTGTAATCGAAAGAGAGCAGATTTTTACAACTATTACGTTTACAAAAACTCCTGACGCGACAAAGCGCCATCCCAGATATTAGTGTTAACCAATTTATATCACATGAAATTCCGCTTCGTGATGATTGACAGAAACTAGACCGTGTTTACAACTTGTGCGTGTATTATCTGAGTCGTATCGGGGGCTCCCTATGGCGGCGGCCAAATCTTCGCATTTGCAAACTCAATCCCAGCAGGTTCGCTCGCCTCATCCGCACGCTGCGGAAGCTGGTGATCCTTCCACTCTCGACATTCACCGGCCTCGCAAGGATGCCGCGGGCACAGCGGAATACATCGCTTTTATGACCGCGGAGCTCGCGAAAATGTCCGGGCTCGCGAAGCTCGATATGCTCACCTACTTTCTGAACATGGCGCGGCTGGAAGCGGAATTTCACATGCGGCGGCGAAGATAACGAAATGTTTTCATGTGAAGTGGGGCTTCCGGTTCGCGTGACAAAACAATAGCCCCAGCCGCTGGATCTACAGCCTGCTGACGAGATCGCCCGGCTGGCGCTCAAGCTGGCCCGCAAGTTCCAGTTCCAGCAATATGGCGCGAACATCGCCGGCAGGCGCAGCGGTCGCGCGCGCGAGTTCGTCGATTGAAATCGGCGTCGGCCCAAGGAGCGCGACAATCCGGCTGCGCATTGTCGCCGGATCACCAGACAAAGACAGCGCACCAGGAGTTGCGTCGTAGGGCGCAGCCCCGATGCGGCTCGAATCGCCGGCAAAGCTCTTGTCTTTCGTCCGGGCGGCCGCTCTCGGCGGCGCGTCGATCTCGGGCAGTTCCAGTTCGTCCCACAAGGTTTCGTCGGGTTCGTCAGGCCAGCTTTCGGCAAAAAGATCGCGCTCCGGCTCGGGCCGCTCGATTTGGGCGGCGAGCGCATCAATCACGTCTTGCGCCGAAGTGCAGATGGTCGCTCCATCGCGCAAAAGATCGTTTGTGCCTTCGGCGCGCGGATCGAGCGGCGAGCCCGGCACCGCCAGAACCTCACGGCCATGCTCGGCGGCGAAGCGCGCCGTAATCAATGAGCCCGACCGGCGCGCCGCCTCAACGACGACAGTGCCTTGCGCAAGGCCAGCAACAATCCGATTGCGGCGCGGAAAATCCCGCCCTCGCGCTTCCCATCCAAACGGCATTTCGCTGAGCGCCGCGCCATGTGCGAGCAGCCGCTCCAATGCCTCCGTATGCTCGGCCGGATAAATGCGATCGAGACCGCCGGCAAGCACGGCAACCGTCCCCGATTCCATGCTCGTTTGATGGGCGCGAATATCGATGCCGCGCGCGAGGCCGGAGACAACGACGAAACCGGCCTGCGCAAGACCGCGGGCGAGCCGCTCGGCAAATGCAAGCCCCGCGCCTGAGGCGTTGCGCGCGCCGACGATCGCCACCGCAGGGCGCGCAAATATCGCCGGGTCGCCGCGCACCGCAATAATCGGCGGCGCGGAATCGATCCGTCTCAGAAGCGGCGGATAATCGGCTTCTCCCAAACCGAGAAAACGCGCCCCGCAGCGCGCCGCCGCCGCCATTTCACGCTCGATGTCCTCAATGCTCGCAAGCCGCACCGGACGATCACGGGGCGCCAGACGGGGCAAGGCCTCAAGCGCCGCACGCGCGCTGCCGAAGCGGCTGATCAGGGCGCGGAACGTGCGCGGTCCGATCCTTTCGCTGCGCAGGAGCCGGAGCCATTCGAAGCGCTGAGCATCCGAAAGTTGCAGCCCTCCCGGCTTCGGCTCCCCCGCTCCAAGGCTCATTGTCGCCGCCCGATTTTGGTTTCTTTTCCTGTAACAAGCCGCATGATGTTGGCGCGGTGCATGAACCAGAGAAGCGCCGCTAGCACCGCATAAAGAATGGCGACATCATTGCGCCCAAGCAGAAGCAGCACGAGCGGCGCGGCGGCGCTCGCGATCAGCGCGCTTAATGACGAATAGCGCGTTGCAAACGCCACAAGGAGCCAGAGCACGATAAAGACGCAGCCGGCCCGCCAGTCGAGGGCAAGCAGCGTGCCGAGAAACGTTGCGACGCCCTTGCCGCCTTTGAACCTGAGCCAGACAGGAAACACATGTCCAAGGAAGGCGCCGCCAGCCGCAAAGAGCGGCGCAACGCCGGGAGCGCCATGTCTGACGATGAGCACAGCCGCGACGCCTTTCAGCGCATCGAGGAGAAGCGTTCCAGCCGCCAGATCCTTGCGCCCGGTGCGCAGAACATTCGTCGCGCCGATATTGCCGGATCCAATGCCGCGCAGATCGGCCGTGCCCGCCATGCGGGTGAGCAAAAGACCGAACGGGATCGAGCCGCAAAAATAGCCGAAGACAAGCGCGAAAAAGATGGCGGTGAAATCGGTCAAGAGGGAAGCCGGACTGGAGAAAAACAAGCGGTGTCGGCAAACTAGCCGGGCTGAGGCGGGGCGGCAATGGGGTCGCGTCGCCGCCCGGAGCCGTGGCGCTTTGAATGGAAATTCCAGCCTGTCCGCCCATTTAAATTGAATGGCCGGCGCTTGCGGAGCTGAGAGGAGCCTGATGCCTTACGAACTCTATTACTGGCCTGGCTTGCAAGGACGCGGCGAATTTGTCCGGCTTGCCCTCGAGGAAGCCGGGGCCGATTACATCGATGTGGCGCGCGGGCCGGAGAAAAAGGGACAGGGCGTCGACGCCATGATGGCGATTCTCGAAAGCAACAGCGAGCACCATATCCCTTTCGCGCCGCCATTCCTGAAGGATGGCGATCTCATCATACCGCACGTCGCGAATATTCTGCTCTATCTCGGTCCGAAGCTTGATCTTTCGCCACAGGATGAAGACCTGCGCTACGTCGCCAATGGTTTGCAGCTCACGATCACGGATATTGTCGCCGAAGTCCACGACACGCATCATCCTATCGCCAACAGCCTTTATTACGAAGATCAGAAAGACGCCGCCAAGCAGCGAAGCGCGGACTTTCTGCGTAACAGGCTTCCAAAATACCTGGACTATTTCGAGCGCGTGCTGAGACAGAATCCGTCAGGCGACCGTCACATTGTCGGCGACCGCCTCACCTACGTCGATCTGTCCCTGTTCCAGCTTGCCGAAGGTTTCACTTACGCCTTTCCGCGCGCCATGCACGGCTTCAAAACACGCTATCCGGCGCTTGCAGCCCTGCACGACGCCATTCGCGAACGGCCCAACATAATGCGCTATCTCGGCTCGAAGCGGCGGATCGCCTTCAATGAAGGAGGAATTTTCCGGCACTACCGCGAACTCGATTATCCGTGAGGTTTCTGAACGTCGGCATCCGGTTTTTTCAAATTGGCCGCGCCGGACTCCTGTCCATCTTTCCGCCGCTTGCCCAGCCACAGGAATACGTCACGCTGCTTTTCCAGGGCGCGGGCTTGGGCGCGGACGTGCAGAATGTCCTTCCGCGCAACGAGGCCAACGAGCTTGCCGGTGGAGTCGACGATCGGCGCGCGTCCGACATCGTTCGTCATCATCCTGTCGACGAGGCTGAGGATCATCTCCTCCGGATAGCCCACGGTTAAGGAGGTGTCGGAGACGACGTCGTAAAGAGTCGAGCCGCCATGCGAAGGTTCTCTGACCCAGTTGAGCAGATCGGAATGCGCCACCATTCCAATAACGTGCCGATTGGCGTCGACAACAGGATAGCTGCTGTGCCGCCGTTCGGGGCCATTGAAGAAGGCGATAGCATCATCGATCGTCATCCGCGACGGAAGCGTATCCACCTCGGTAATCATAACCTCGGATACCCGCATCAGCTCAAAAGGATCGATGCTGTATTCGCGGGAAAGATGATTGCCGTGACGGGCGATCTTTTCCGTCAATATCGACCGCTTCAGGATTAGCACGGTGACGGCATGCGCCGCGGCTGTGGCCGCAAACAGGGCCGGAAGGGCATGAACATCGCCTGTCAGTTCGACGGCAAAGAGAGCGCCCGTGAGCGGCGAACGCATCGTGCCGCCCATGGTGGCCGCCATGCCGATCAAGGCCCAGAAGCCGACATTGCCGGGAAGGAAGGTGGCTTCGAGCGCGCCAAGCGCGCCACCGAGAATGAGAAGCGGTGCGAGAACGCCGCCTGAGGTGCCGGACGCCAGCGCGACGATCCAGATGACAGCCTTCACCCACAGGAGCCGGCTGACATCGCTCATCGCCATATGGCCCGAGAGCAAGGCCCCGATCTGGTCATAGCCGACGCCAAGCGAGGCAGGATCGATCATTCCGCCGATGCCCACGACGACCCCGCCGATCGCCGGCCACCACATCCAGTGGACGGGCAGCATCTCGAAGAGATCTTCCGCACGGTAAAGCAGACCAGTGAGGATGCTGGATTGCAGGCCCGCCACGATGCCGACACCGACATAAAGGCCGATGCCCCACCACGGCAGGCTCGGATCATTGGCGAAGGGAAACAGCGGGCCGCTTCCAATCAGAAAGGGACGCCAGGTCGCCGCGATTAGCGAAGCCGCAATGACGGGAAGCAGGCTGCGCGGCTTCCATTCGAAGAGCAGCAGCTCAACCGCCAGCAGCACAGAGGCGATCGGCGTGCCGAACACGCCTGTCATGCCGGCCGCCGCACCGGCAACCAGCAAAGTCTTCCGTTCCACAGCGGTCAGATGGAAAAATTGCGCGAAGAGCGAGCCGAAAGCTCCGCCCGTCATAATGATCGGACCTTCGGCGCCGAACGGACCGCCGGTTCCAATCGATATTGCTGAAGACAGGGGCTTGAGAGCAGCCACTGTCGGCGACATGCGGCTGCCGCCGATCAAAATGGCCTCGATCGCCTCGGGGATTCCGTGCCCGCGGATTTTTTCCGAGCCGAAACGCGCCATCAGCCCAATGATGACTCCGCCGACCGTTGGAATCAGAACCGTGATCCATGTCGGATGCAACGGCGCGAGCGACGTCAAAACCCAGGAAAACTTACCGAACCAGAGGAGATTGGTGACGAGAGCGATCAGCCTCAACAGCGCCCAGGCGCCGACGAGGCCGACGCTGCCGACGACGACCGCCATCAGGATCAAAAGCAATACGCGTCGGTCAGTGGTAAAATCGCCAAGCGCGAGCACCGGCGAACGGAGCGATTTTTTCAATGATTGGTGCATGCGACCTGAAAAAGAGCGGTTGGCGCCATGCGTTGAGGTACGGCGAATCCAGGAAATATACGGATGATTATTTAATATGTCGTAAGACGATATATTTCAATGGAGGTTTGCTTTGACCAGAAGCCGCGCGCAAAAAAGTGATCTGACCGACGCCGAATATCGAAAACTGGCTGCATTTCGTCAGGCACTGCGCGGATTCGTCGCTTTCAGCGCGGCGGAGGCAGCGGCCATCGGCCTGACTCCACGCCAGCATCAGGTGCTTCTCGCCATCAGGGGGTGGCCGGATTCGATGCCACCCAACATCAAATCCCTCGCGGAACGCATGATGATCCGGCACAACAGCGCCGTCGGATTAATCCAGCGGCTTGAGGCTGCCGGCTTTATTCAGCGGATCGAGTCATCCGGAGATCGCCGCTTTATCCAGCTTTCGCTCACGCCGAAGGGCGAGGCCGCTTTGGCGGCGCTGTCGGCGAGTCACCTCACCGAACTGCGTCAGCGTGGCCCGCGTCTTGTGGAAATGCTCCAGGCCCTGATTTCCGGCTGAATTCAGGCCGCTTCCCAGACGATCTCGCCGCCGACAATCGTGAGCTTCACCCTGCCTTGCAGGCGCGCCTCATCGAAGGGCGTGTTTTTCGAGCGGGAATGCAGGCTGGCCGGGTCCACGACGAAAGGCTCGTCGGGATCGAAGCGGATGATGTCGGCCGGCGCGCCAACCTCCAGACGGCCTTGCGGCAGACCAAGGATTTCCGCCGGACGCGACGACATGGCGGAAAGCAGACGGCTCAGCGTCACGTCGCCGGAATGCACGAGCCGAAGCCCCGCCGCCAGCATGGTTTCAAGGCCGATCGCGCCGTTCTCGGCTTCCGCAAATGGCAGCCTTTTCGTTTCGACATCCTGAGGATTGTGATCCGATACAATGATGTCGATCAGGCCTTCGGCGAGCGCCGCGACAAGCGCCAGACGGTCGTCCTCGTGCCTCAAAGGCGGCGCGACCTTCAGAAAGGTGCGGTAATCGCCAATGTCATTTTCGTTCAGCGTCAGATGATTGATCGAGGTTCCGCAAGTGACCGGCAATCCCGCCGACTTGGCTTTGCGGATCACTTCGACCGAAGCGGCGGTGGAAACGATGGCGGCGTGATAGCGCGTGCCGGTCAGCGCCACGAGGCGGATATCGCGATCGAGCATGATCGTTTCCGCCTCGCGCGGAATGCCTGGCAGTCCTAGCCGCAGGGCCAGCTCGCCTTCATTCATCACACCTTCCCCGGCAAGATCCGGATCCTCCAGATGATGAATGACGAGCGCGTTGAAATCCCTCGCATAAGCCATGGCGCGACGCATGACCCGCGCATTCGCGACGGAGCGCGGCCCATCGGTGAAGGCTATCGCGCCTGCCTCAAGCAGCAGGCCCACCTCGGCGGTATCAGCGCCGTTCAGACCTTTTGTCAGCGCCGCCGCCGGCACAACCCGGACGCGGCCTGTGTCGCGGGCGCGGCGCAAGAGAAAATCGACAACGGCAGGCTCGTCGATCGGCGGATTGGTATCCGGCCGCGCGATGATCGTCGTCACGCCGCCGGCAGCAGCAGCCGCGGTCGCACTCGCGATCGTTTCGCGATGCTCGCCACCCGGTTCGCCGACGAAGGCGCAAAGGTCGATCAGCCCGGCGGCCACCACGTCGCCGCCGCAATCGATGACGCGCGCATGCGGCGGCAAAGATTCCGGCACGACCGCCTGCCCCACATCCCGGATGACGCCATCGACGACGAGAACGCCGCCGGGCTGCAATTTTTCGACACCCGTCTGGGCAAGCCTGCAATTGACCAGCGCCATAGGCTGATGCGCGATCGCTGGCGTGGAAAGCTTCATCATCGCCGCTCACACATGATCGTCATGGTTGGCATTGGGCAGATGCTCGGCCAGCGCCTCGAGCACCGCCATGCGCACCGCGACACCCATCTCCACCTGCTCGCGGACCACACTCTGGGGGCTGTCGGCGACGAGGGAAGCTATTTCGATGCCGCGATTCATCGGCCCCGGATGCATCACCAGCGCGTCCTTCTTCGCATAGGAGAGCTTTTCGGAATCAAGCCCGAAGAACCGGAAATACTCGCGCGACGATGGCACGAAGCCGCCGTTCATCCGCTCTTTCTGGAGACGCAGCATCATCACGATATCGGCGTCGGCAAGGCCGTTCTTCATATCGCGGAAGACCTCCACGCCAAGCCGCTCAAAGGCCGAAGGCAGCAAGGTCGAGGGGCCGACGACGCGCAGACGCGCGCCAAGACGCGAAAGCAGGAGAATGTTGGAGCGGGCGACACGCGAATGCAGAATATCCCCGCAGATTGCGACGATGAGGCCTTCGATCCGGCCCTTGTTGCGCCGGATCGTCAGCGCATCGAGCAGCGCCTGTGTCGGATGTTCATGCGCGCCATCGCCGGCATTGATGACCGAACAATCGACCTTGTGGGCGAGAAGGTGCGCCGCGCCGGCCTGGGCGTGCCGCACGACGATGAGGTCGGGCCGCATCGCGTTGAGCGTCATCGCGGTGTCGATCAGCGTCTCGCCCTTTTTCACGCTCGAAGTCTGAACCGACATGTTCATCACATCGGCTCCGAGCCTCTTCCCCGCCAGCTCGAATGAAGACTGCGTGCGGGTCGAGGCTTCGAAAAAGAGGTTGATGAGGGTGCGGCCGCGCAGCGTCGCGCGCTTCTTCTCGATCTGCCGCGAAATCGCGACGGCATCCTCGGCCATGTCCAGCAAGATCAGGATATCTTGCGCAGAAAGCCCCTCGATGCCGAGCAAGTGGCGATGGCGAAAACGTAGGATGGGATGCGGGTCTGACATTAAAGCGGCTCTATGGATTGGATTTTCCAGTTGCGCAAGCCGCAATGACCGTATCCGTGGCCGCCGCTGTGAAAAACGCCATGACCGGGCGCCGGCAGTGCAGCGCAGCACGTCGCCAGCGGCAAGAAATCACGTTGGAAAAGATAGGCTTAAGGCAACAGGTTCAGACAATAAGCTTTTGAACCATGGGTCGATTGGACGCTTTTAATCATTTCCGCACGTCATCCGCTGGCCGGTCTCAGGCAGCGGCCACCCTTGCAAGATGAGGCGGTTTGGCTCATATGGCGCAATTGACCAAGGCTTTACTCTCCCTAACCGCTTGCTTTTGCACGGTCGCCCTTCCGGCGAAAGCATTTCTTCGCCCAACTGGGCAGGATGAGGAGAAGACCCGCTCGTATTATTCGCTCAATGTTTTCGGGAGCGCCTGACGGCTTCGCTGCGCCTGGCAGCGAAAAAGAATTGAACCCTGCCGCGCGGCTTCAGCACGCCGGCTTTGCAAATGTGCCGGCCATTGCGGAACCCATGCGTAGAAGCGCGTTTCCGTCTCGCCGAGCGTAAGGATCAGGATTCCATGCGTCTTGTCATCGTCGAATCGCCCGCCAAGGCCAAGACGATCAATAAATACCTCGGCCGCGACTACGAAGTGATCGCGTCCTTCGGCCATGTCCGCGATTTGCCGGCCAAGGATGGATCGGTCGATCCGGACAATGATTTTGCAATGCTCTGGCAGGTGGATGGCAAGGCCTCGAAGCGGCTCAGCGATATTGCGTCTGCCGCCAAATCAGCCGAGCGCATCATCCTCGCGACCGACCCGGACCGCGAAGGCGAAGCCATTTCCTGGCATGTGCTGGAAATTCTGAAAGCTAAAAAGGTTCTCAAGGACAAGCCGGTAGAGCGCGTCGTTTTCAACGCGATCACCAAAACGGAAATCCTCGAGGCGATGAAGCATCCGCGCGAGATCGATGCCGCGCTGGTCGATGCCTACCTCGCCCGCCGGGCCCTCGATTATCTCGTTGGCTTCAATCTCTCTCCGGTTCTCTGGCGCAAGCTGCCAGGCGCGCGTTCCGCCGGCCGCGTGCAGTCCGTCTCTCTGCGGCTCGTCTGCGACCGCGAGCTTGAGATCGAGCAGTTCGTCAGCCAGGAATACTGGTCGATCGTCGCGCATCTCGAAACCGCCGCGCATGCGCCCTTCACCGCGCGTCTCGTGGCGGCGGACGGCCAGAAACTCGCCAGGCTGGACATTGGCAACGGCGCTGCCGCGACAGCTTTCAAAGAGGCTCTGGAAAAGGCCAGATACACGGTCGCGAACATCGAGGCCAAACCGGCGAAGCGCCATCCATCGGCCCCCTTCACCACCTCGACCTTACAGCAGGAGGCTTCGCGCAAGCTCGGGCTTTCCCCTGCCCGCACCATGCAAATCGCGCAACGCCTCTATGAAGGCGTCGATGTGGGTGGCGAAACCGTCGGCCTCATCACCTATATGCGAACCGACGGCGTCGATATGGCGCCGGAGGCGATCGCGAGGGCGCGCAGCGTCATCGGCCAGAAATTCGGCGCGGCCTATGTGCCGAAGGCGCCGCGCAAATACGTCGTGAAGGCGAAGAATGCGCAGGAAGCGCATGAAGCCATCCGCCCGACAGACCTCGGCCGCCTGCCCAATACCGTCGCACATTCGCTCGATCGTGACGAGTTCCGGCTTTACGACCTGATCTGGACGCGCACGCTCGCGAGCCAGATGGAATCGGCCGATCTCGAACGCACCACCGTCGATATTCACGCCGAGGCAGCGCAGAAGAATCTTTATTTGCGCGCCACAGGTCAGGTCGTGCGGTTCGACGGATTCCTGAAGCTCTATCAGGAAGGCCGCGACGACGAGCAGACTGGCTCTGACGAGGAAGATGGCCGCCTGCCGCCCATGGCGAAGGGCGAGACGGTCACGAAAAAGAAGATCGAGGCGACCCAGCATTTCACCGAGCCGCCGCCGCGCTTCACCGAGGCCACCCTCATCAAGCGTATGGAAGAACTCGGCATCGGCCGACCCTCCACCTATGCCTCGACGCTCGCGGTGCTGAAAGACCGCGGCTATGTGCGGATCGACAAGAAACGGCTCTATCCGGAAGACAAGGGGCGGCTCGTCACCGCCTTTCTCGAAAGCTTCTTCACCCGCTACGTCGGCTATGATTTCACCGCCGACCTTGAAGAAAAGCTCGACCATATTTCCAACCATGAAACCGACTGGAAGCAGGTGCTCCGCGATTTCTGGACGGATTTTTCAAGCGCACTCGCCGGCACGAAGGATCTGCGCACCACGCAGGTTCTCGACAGCCTCAACGAGCTTCTCGGCCCGCATATTTTCCCGGCGAAGGAAGACGGCTCCAATCCGCGCGCCTGCCCGTCCTGCGGCAATGGCATTCTGTCTTTGAAGCTCAGCAAGTTCGGCGCCTTCATCGGCTGCTCGAATTACCCAGAGTGCAAATTCACCCGAACTCTGGCGAACACAGAAGGCGACGAACAATCCGGCACCAAGGTCCTCGGCATCGATCCGGCGACCGACGAGGAAATATCGCTGCGTGATGGCCGCTTCGGCGCCTATGTCCAACAGGGCGAAGGCGAAGACGGCAAAAAGCCGAAGCGCGCCTCGGTGCCAAAGACCATGACGCCATCGCAACTGACCCTTGAAGACGCGATCGGGCTTCTCTCCTTGCCGCGCGAGGTTGCGCGGCACCCCGAAAGCAAAGAGCCGATCCTTGCCGGCATCGGGCGTTTCGGCCCCTATGTGCAGCACGGGAAGACCTATGCGAACATCGGCAAGGATGAAAATATCCTCGAGATCGGCGGCAATCGCGCCATCGATCTCATCATTGCCAAGGAAAGCGGGCTTTCCGGCCGGCGCTTCGGGGCTGAGGCTGCGTCCGCCAGCCGCGAACTCGGCCAGCATCCCGAAGGCGGCAAGGTTGTCATCAAGGCCGGACGTTTTGGTCCTTATGTGAACTGGGGCAAGATCAACGCGACGCTGCCGCGCGATGCCGATCCGACGAGCATCACGCTCGAAGAGGCGATTGCTTTGCTCGCCGCCAAAAATAGCGGCGGCGGACGCGGCGGCCGAGTGCTCGGCCAGCATCCTTCCGGCGGCAACATCACCATACAAAACGGCCGGTTCGGCGCTTACGTCAGCCATGGCAAGGTGAACGCGACTCTGAAGGACGATCTCTCGCCTGAGACGATCACGCTCGAAGATGCGATCCGCCTCATAGACGCAAAGCAAGGCGCGCCGAAGAAGGCCGGCGCGAAGACAGCAGCGAAAAAAGCCCCGGCCAAATCGAAGGCTGCGGTCAAAAAACAGCCAGCAGCCAAGAAACCGGCCAAAAAGACCGCAACAAAGAAGGCTCCGGCGGCCAAACCGGGATCTGCAAAGAAGGCCACGCGGGCGTGACGAAAAAAGCCGGCCAGCCTGCTCATAAAGCTGCCGCGCCGGAACGATCGCGAACAGCAAAGCTTACGCTGGATGACAAAGCATCCGGGCAACTGCCGACCCGCGAAGACATTTTGAGGTTTCTCAAGGACGAGCGCGAGGCCGGGCGCGGCAGCGGCAAGATCGGCAAGCGTGAGATCGCGCGCGCTTTCGGCATCAAGGGCTCCGACCGGATCGCGTTGAAGCGCGTGCTCAGGGAACTCGAAGCCGAAGGCGCGATTGAGCGCCGACGCAAGGTTCTGCATCGGCCCGGCACTTTACCAACCGTCGTGCTCGCGGATATCACGAGCCGCGACCAGGACGGCGATTTCCTCGCCGTGCCGATCGAATGGGATCCAGAACACGGGCCGATTCCAACAATCGTCCTGATGCCGGCACGGCGCCGCCCCGGCATGGCAACGCCTGGCATCGGTGACCGGGCGCTCATCCACACGGAGGCCCTGCCCGATGCGGCGCCGGGCGAGCCCACCTACAGCGGCCGTGTCGTCAAGCTGCTGCAACGATCCCGCGCGCAGGTTCTTGGCATCTTTCGCGCTCATCCCGGCGGCGGCGGCCGGGTCGTTCCAATCGACAAGAAGAGCATCGGGCGCGGCGAATTCAACATTGCTCCCGGCTCAGAAGGGGCGGCGGAAGAAGGCGATCTCGTCGCCATCGATGTTATGCGCAACGGCAGGCTCGGCTTGCCGTCGGCAAAGGTGCGTGAGCGGCTTGGGTCGCTCGCAACCGAAAAGGCCATGAGCCTCATCGCCCTGCATGCACATAGCATCCCGCATGTTTTCCGGCCGGAGACGATTGCCGAAGCGGAGCGCGCGCAACCCGCTTCGCTCGCGGGCCGCGAAGACTGGCGCAGCATTCCGCTGGTAACCATCGATCCTCCCGATGCAAAGGATCACGATGACGCCGTCTTCGCCAGGCCGGACCCAGACCCGGAAAATCGCGGCGGTCATATCATTCATGTCGCCATCGCCGATGTCGCGGCTTATGTGCGGCCCGGCAGCCCGCTCGACCGCGAAGCGCTCGACCGCGGCAACTCCGTCTACTTTCCCGATCGCGTCGTGCCGATGCTGCCGGAGCGGATTTCGAACGATCTCTGCTCTCTCAAACCGGATGAGGATCGGCCTGCCCTCGCGATCCGCATCGTGGTGGCGGCCGACGGCAGAAAACTGTCACACAGCGTACACAGGATAATGATGCGTTCGGCGGCCAAGCTCGCCTACGCACAGGTGCAAGCCGCATGGGATGGCCGGCCCGGAGCTGAAACACGGGATTTGATCGAGCCCGTGCTGCGCCCCCTTTTCGCCGCCTATGAATCGCTGAAACTTGCGCGAATCAAGCGCGCGCCGCTCGATCTCGATCTGCCGGAACGAAAGGTTTTGCTGAAGGAAGACGGCACGGTTGATCGCGTGATCGTGCCACCGCGGCTCGAAGCGCATCGGCTGATCGAGGAATTTATGATTCTCGCCAATGTCGCCGCCGCGGAAACTCTCGAAGCGCAGCGTCAGGCGTTGATCTATCGCGCGCATGACGAGCCATCGCTCGAAAAACTGAATGCGCTTTCGGAATTCCTCGCCTCCATCGGCATCAAACTCGCCAAGGGGCAGGTTTTGAAACCGCGTCAGTTCAACGACATTCTCGCGCGCGTCCGAGGCACGGAGCACGAGAACATCGTCAATGAAATCGTGCTGCGCACCCAGGCGCAGGCTGAATATGTGATCGAGAATTACGGGCATTTCGGGCTGCACCTGCACAGCTACGCGCATTTCACATCACCGATCCGTCGCTACGCCGATCTGATCGTCCATCGCGCGCTGATCCGTGTGCTCAGCCTTGGCCGCGACGGTCTTCCCGATATGGATGCGGAGACGCTTGCTGAAGTCGCAGCGGGTATTTCCGCGGCGGAACGGCGCGCCATGGCAGCCGAGCGTGAGACGGTCGAACGCCTCATCGCCGCGCATCTTTCCGCGCAGGTCGGGGCGCGTTTCGATGGCCGCATTTCAGGCGTCACCAAAGTCGGGCTCTTCGTCAAGCTGCACGATACCGGCGCAGACGGCTTCGTACCTGCGGCGACTCTCGGCAAGGATTACTATCATTATGACGAAAGCCTGCATGCTCTCGTCGGCGGCCGTAGCGGCGAAATGCACCGGCTCGGCGATGAAGTGACGGTGCGGCTTGTGGAAGCAGCCCCCTTCGCCGGCGCGCTGCGATTCGAGCTTCTCAGCAAGGGAAAGCAGGCCCCGCGCGGGGGCCTGCCCGGCAATAAAGGCAAGCGCGCGTCGCGCCGCGACAACCGGCCCCGTGGCGCCTCAAGCAGCGCGCATCTAAATAAGCCCTAGTCGAAGAAGACAGGGGCGAGCTTGGCTTTATGCAAGAGGCTCGTTGAGACGCATTGCCGGAATGCCATCCTGATTGCTTGAAAATGGCTCCGCTCACGATACGGGCGGCAAGAATTGCCGGTGTCCGGCCGGCCCACAGAAATTCTGATCCCGACGATGATGGCCGTTTGTTGCGGCGTATCTGCACGAGACCAACGTCCGAAGACCAGACCAAGAGAAGCGGTGTCCTCTATGCCGATTGATATGGTATCCACAGCAGCGCTCACTTGCGAGCCGGTCCCCGCCAAGCGCGACCGTAGCGTTTGGAAGTCGATCAAACTTGGTCTTGCCGGAAAATGCCCGAATTGCGCCAAAGGCAAAATTTTCTATCGCTATCTGAAAGTAAACGACCGCTGCCCGTCCTGCGGCGAGGAATTTTTTCATCATCGCGCCGACGATGCGCCGCCCTATGTCACGATTGTCATCGTCTGCCATATCGTCGGCACCGGCATTCTGACTCTCGATACCTTCGAGCCGAATCTTCCGCTCATCTATCACATGCTGATCTGGCCTCCCCTTACACTCGCTCTTTGCCTACTGCTGCTGCCGATGTTCAAGGGCGCCTTGATTGCCCTTCAATGGGCATTGCGCATGCACGGGTTCGAAACCGCCAGCGCAGTGACACAAGCCCCGCTTGGAAATGGCCGAGAGGCGCGAAGCGCGTCCTGAATCGGAAATTATTGTGACTTCGGAGCCCGTGGCGAAGGCGAGCAAAGCCGTAAAGCTCCGCCCGGCAGCTTCCATGGTGCTTCTGGACCGCAGGGGCAGTGAACCGAAGGTTCTGCTCGGGCGGCGCAATGATGCGCTCGCGTTTCTGCCAGGCAAATATGTATTCCCCGGCGGCGGCCTTGAAACCGACGATCTGAGCATGCCGGCGGCAGGCGCATTGCACGAAAGTTCCCGCAAGCGGCTCCTGTTGCGGCGCCCTCTTCGTGGTCCGACTCCAGAAGCTTTCGCGCTTACCGCGATTCGTGAAACCTTCGAGGAAACCGGCCTTCTCCTTGGCATGAAGCTGCAAACGGCCTCCACGACGCAGGTTCCCGCTGGCTGGCGGGATTTCGCCGCGTACGGTTTCGCGCCAAACCTGACGCCGCTGCATTTCATCGCCCGCGCAGTGACGCCGACGTGGCTCGCGCGCCGTTACGATACAAGTTTCTTTTTGCTCGACGTCAGCGAAATCGCGCATCGCATCGAAGGCTGCGTCGCGCCGGAAGCGGAACTCGTCGAACTCGCATGGCTCACTTTGGCGGAAGCCCGGCAGCGCGATATTATCAGCATAACGGACATGATCCTGGCCGATCTCGAAATACGAATCGCCGCTGATTTTGCCGGGAATATGCCGGTGCCATTTTTCTATATGAGAAGCCAGCGCTGGATCTGCGAAAAGCTTTAGAAGCGTTTTTCAAGCGAAGCGGCTTCTGGTTCTGACAGATTCAGAACCGAGACCCTATCTCTTTAGCTGACCCGCGCATCGACAAAATCGACATCGTTTGATCGCAAACAGACCCACGGCTTTGCGACCCCCTTGGCTTTTTGCGAAATACAAATGGACTCTCGAATTTCAAAACAGGACATAAGCGAAGCGGTAGCCGGGCAGGCCCATCCGGGAGTGGCGCTCGCCGCCGCGATCTCGACCGTATCGCTCGTTGGCGTCGGCCTGTCGCTGACGATGGCGCTGCTGGCAGTGCGCCTTGCGCAGGACGGTTATTCGGCGCGCGCCATCGGACTCAATCCGGCAGCCGGCGGCATCGCGACGCTCATCGTCGCCGTCTTTATCCCGGATTTCGCGCGCCGGCTTGGCGTGCAGAATCTGCTCTTTCTCGCGCTCGCCATCGCCATCGCCAGCCTTTCGGCTTTCATGCTCTATGAAAGCTATTGGGCCTGGCTCGTTGTTCGCGGCGTTTTTGGCATATCGCTCACCATCCTTTTCGTGCTGAGCGAATTCTGGATCAATATTGTCGCGCCGCCCAAACGGCGGGGAATCATACTTGGTATTTATACGACGAGCCTCGCTGCCGGATTCGCAATAGGTCCTGCGATTCTGGCGCTGACAGGAACAGCGGGCGCACTGCCGTTCATTGCGGCGATTGTCCTCTTTCTCGTCGCTGGCGTGCCGGTTGCGCTGGTCGGCGGCCAGGCGCCCGTCCTCGAACGGCATCCGCAAAGCTCGCCCATCAGTTTTCTGGTGGCGGCTCCGGTCGCGACTCTCGCCGCGCTGGTCTACGGGGCGATCGAGACTGCTGCGATGGGGCTTCTGCCGGTCTTCGCCCTGCGCAGCGGCATGGATGCCGAAACCGGGGCCATACTGGTGAGCCTCTTCGCGCTGGGAAACGTGATCTTCCCGATACCCATCGGCATGCTCTCGGATCGTCTCGACCGGCGCCGGCTGTTGCAGGCGATTGCCGCAGTCGGAGTAGTGGGAGCGCTTCTCCTCCCCGTTGCAGAAAGGCTGCACTTTGCAGCCTTTGCGATCCTGCTCGTCGTCTGGGGCGGCGCGGTCGGCAGCCTCTATGCAGTGGGGCTGGCGCATCTGGGCGCGCGCTACAGGGGCGTCGAGCTTGCTGCCGCCAATGCCACCTATGTCATGTTCTATTCGGCCGGAATGCTGATCGGACCCGCATTTTTAGGGATTTGGCTCGATATGACTCCCGCCGGCCTCTTCATCGCCATTGCCGGAATGCTGGCGGTCTATGCCGGCGTTGTGTCCTGGCGGATTGTGGTAAGGCCCTCCTGACGCGCCAGATCCTTGACAAGCAAACCGCGACCCTTATGGTGCGCGGACATTTCCCCGCCGCTCTCGTGCATAAGCCCTGTCGGGAGGGTGCTGGAGTCTCTCATCGGGACATCGGTTTCGCGATGTCTTCAAGTCGCATCGGCCACCAAGCCTTTACGACCCTAAAGGATAAAGACAATGGCCAAGGCCGCTATGATCAAAATCAAGCTCCTGTCCTCCGCCGACACGGGCTATTTCTATGTGACGAAGAAGAACGCCCGCACGAAGACAGAGAAACTGTCGTTCAAAAAATACGACCCCGTCGCGCGCAAGCACGTCGAGTTCAAGGAAACAAAGATCAAGTAACGGGGCAGTTCTGATTCGACCGGAACCCACAATGGTCCGGTCGCTGCTCTCCGGGTGAGAGCCGTTCTGCAAAACTGCTTGATATCTGGAGCCGTTTTCCGTTCTGAGGATTCAGAATCGAAAACGGCTCTATTCGTTTGTTTTAACGTGTCTTTTCAAGCGAAGCGAAAGCGGTTTCGCTCGAAACCGCGAAAATCAGCAACAAAAAATGGAAAACGGCCAGCTTGGGACAAGGTGGCCGGCGGCAAATGGTGTCTCGAGGAGGCCACTCCTAACCATTTGCGCGCCGGCCGACCCTACGGACCCAGGAGATGCGGCGGACCTGAGCACTCCGCAGGGTATAGCAAATCGTCAACAATCGAGCCCAATGTTCAGCCCGATTCGGCTTCGGCCTGAGAGCGCATTAATATCGCGCCCCACGCCAGCCTTCTCCGATGGCCCTGCCGCCGGAACCAATCTAGGAAAAATTTCAAATCATCAATGGAGCCGCCTGCTCCACGCCGGAATTGGTATCCCCGGCTGGCTCAAACCCCGCATTACGCCAACCGCACCGGCCATCCAGCCCCTAGCCACTGCCGAGGTTAGCGCGCCCCCGCGAAAAAGCAAACAGCTTATTGCTGTGGAAATCGTCACTGTCACACTTATCTGAATTGCCAGAGTTAATGCCCTTGCACTGCGGCAAACTCAGGCCGCATCAGCAGAAACCCGGTTGCGCCCGCCCGTTTTGGATCTGTAAAGCGCCCGGTCGGCGCGCCGGAAAAGACTATCCGGCTCGGCCTCGCGGCCGCGTTCAGCGAGCCCAATCGAAACCGTGACATCGATGGCGCGGCCGTCGTCGGTGATCGGAAAGCGGTTTCTTTCGATTTCGCCCCGCACCCGTTCCGCGACCTTCGTGGCAATCTCCATCGGCGTGTCAGGCATGACCACCACGAATTCCTCGCCGCCAAGGCGGCAGACCAGATCCGAGGTGCGGATGACCTTCCTGATCCGCTCGGCAAAGTTTTTCAAAACGACGTCGCCGGCGCCATGCCCATGTGTGTCGTTGACGCCTTTGAAATGATCGATGTCGAGGATCATCAGCGCCAGCGGGCGGCCACGGTCCGCCGCTTCGGAAACCAGCGCGGAGAGGTGGGATTCGAAGTAACGGCGGTTGTGAACGCCGGTCAGCGGATCGACGACGGCGAGCTCGATCGAGGCCTGCACGTTTTCACGCAAAGCATCGGCATAGCGCTTACGGCGTATCTGGGTGCGCACCCGCGCGCGCAGTTCGTTGGCGTCCATCGGGCGCAGCAGAAAGTCGTTGACGCCGAGATCGAGCGCACGCAGCACGCGCGGCCTGTCCTCCATCTCGGCGATGCAGAGAATAGGCAATTGCCGCGTGCGTTCGAGAGAGCGGATCTGGCTGCAAAGCCGCAGCGCATCAAAGTCGTTGAGGCCGAGGCTGACGATGAAGAGATCGTAATCACCGGCGATGCCCTTGACGAGCGCTTCCTGCGGATCCCTTTCGACATCGACGGTCGCTTTGCCGCGCATCGCAACAGTAATCTGATCCGCTGAAGAAATACGGTCATCGACGAGAAGAATGCGGCCGCCGTGGCAATCCTGCGCAAGGGCATGGGCGAGCGGATCGGGCATCCCTAGGCTGACCGCGGTAGCGGCCCGCGAGCGCAGCTCATCGAGGACGAGTTTGAGCCGCGCGAGCGAGCGCACGCGGGCGATCAGTGTCATTTCATCGATAGGCTTGGTGAGAAAATCGTCAGCGCCCGCTTCCAGTCCTTTCAGGCGATCCGCCGGCTGATCGAGCGCTGTCACCATGACGACAGGAATATGCGCGGTGAGCGGATCGCGCTTCAGCCGGCGGCATGTTTCGAAGCCGTCCATGCCAGGCATCATAACATCGAGAAGAATGATGTCGCATTCCTCGCGGCCGCAGGCCGCAAGCGCTTCAGGGCCATTCGTCGCCGTCGTCACGTCGAAATATTCCGCCGTCAGCCGCGCTTCGAGCAACTTCAGGTTGGGAACAACGTCATCGACAACTAGAATCCTGGCACTCATGGCTACCTTTCCTCAAAACGCTTCGTCGGCCACATCAGGGATCGGCGATGTAATTGCGGACTGTCTCGAGAAATTTGACGACGGAAATCGGCTTGGAGAGATAGGCTTCGCAACCGCCTTGCCTGATTTTTTCCTCGTCACCTTTCATCGCGAAGGCGGTAATGGCGATCACAGGAATGTGGCGCAGGTCTTCATCGTCCTTGATCCATTGCGTCACTTGCAGACCGGAGACTTCCGGCAGTTGAATATCCATCAGGATCAGGTCCGGACGATGTGTGCGGGCCAATTCGACAGCCTCGACGCCGCTGCGCGTCTGCACGGTCAGGTAGCCATGCGCTTCGAGCAGATCATTGAAGAGCTTCATATTCAGCTCATTGTCCTCGACGATCAAAACGCTTCTTTGCATAATCAAAAACCTGTTCCGCCCATGAGGCGGCGGACCATCCGCTGCCGGCCAGTCCGACAATAGCCGTAAGCGGTAGCAGAGAGAAATTTACGAAAGGGAAATCCGGTTGAAGAAAGGGCCGTCCAACGGGGATTTGTCCACAGCAAGGCGGCCTGATTCGCGCGGCTCAGGGCACGCCCTGAGCCTTGATTCGGCTCAGGAACTCGCCATAGGCGCACTGCTGTTTCTCGCCGGCGATCCCGAAAAATTTGGGTGCTTTGCAGCATCGAGCGGTCTCGATCCGGGAAATCTCCGCGCGGCAGCGCAATCACCTGAGTTTCTGGCCGCAATCCTCGACTATTTGGCTTCCGACGAAAGCCTGCTTCTCGCCTTCGCGACCGAATCCGGGCGCGATCCCGCCGATGTGCAGCGCGCGTGCGCCGTTCTGTCGCCGCGACTGGAGGAATGATGCGCGCCGCAAAGGCCTATTGCCGCGATTGTCTCACGGTTTCCCTAAAGGAACCGCAGGCAATCGAGCGTTGCGCCTCCTGCGGCTCTCCACGCATTCTGCGTCATCAGGAAATCGATCAACTCGCAATCGCGCACATCGACTGCGATGCGTTCTACGCCACGATCGAGAAACGCGACGCGCCGCATCTGCGTGACAAGCCGCTGATCGTCGGCGGCGGCAAGCGCGGCGTCGTGGCGACCTGTTGCTACATTGCGCGCAGCTACGGCGTGCATTCCGCAATGCCGATGTTTCAGGCGCTCGCCGCCTGCCCGAAAGCCGTCGTAATTCCACCGGACATGGCCAAATACAGCCGCATTGGCCGGCAGATCCGCGATCTCATGCGCGAATTGACTCCCCTCGTCGAACCGGTCTCGATCGACGAGGCCTTTCTCGACCTTTCCGGAACGGAGACGCTGCACCATGCAAGCCCTGCGCTTGTGCTCGCGACATTCGCGAAACGAATAGAAGATGAACTCGGCCTCACCGTCTCCGTCGGCCTCAGCTATTGCAAGTTCCTGGCAAAAATCGCCTCGGATCTCGACAAGCCGCGCGGCTTCTCGATCATCGGCAAGAGTGAAGCAACGGCATTTCTGAGCCCCCGCCCCATCAGTCTCATTTCCGGCATTGGCCGAAGCACTGAAGCGAAACTCGCGGCTGATGGCTTTCGTACAATGAACGATTTGCAGCGTCGCAGCGAAGCCGATCTGTTCCGCCTTTATGGTACGGAAGGCCGCCGCCTCTGGCAGTTGGCGCAAGGTATCGATCTTCGCAAGGTCGAACCGGATCGCGCCGTCAAAAGCATCTCCGCGGAAACGACCTTCGCGTCCGATATCGCAGCGGAGGAAGAACTCGTTCCGATCCTTTATGGTCTTTGCGAGAAAGTTGCTCTTCGCCTGAAACGCGCCGATCTCGCCGGCCGCAGCATCACTCTCAAATTGAAGACATCGGATTTCAAATTGCGCGCCCGCTCACGCTCCGGATTGCCTGCAACGCAGTTACCGGGGCGGCTTTTTGCGCCGGCCCGCGCATTGCTGAAAAGCGAAATCGATGGAAGCCGTTTCCGTCTTATCGGCATTGCGGCGACAGATCTTTGTCCCGCCGATAACGCCGATCAGGGCGATCTCGTCGATACCGGAATCCGCCGTGACAAAGCCCAGGATGCGGCCATCGATGCGATCCGTGCGAAATACGGGCAGACATCGATTGTCAAGGGGATTGCGCTGCGCAAGCGGTGACGCCGTGTGTTCGCATCAGATGGCCCGAACGTGATTGGCGCGAACGTGGGTAACATGCTGGCGCTTTGACGCTTCGTCATGCGCGGACTTGATCCGCGCATCCAGAAACGTTGATCGGAATAATGCAGCTCGTGGAACGAAGATGGATGCGCCGTTGGCAGAACCGGCGCCTGGATGCGCGGATCAAGTCCGCGCATGACGAAGCCCCGAGATGCCTGCTCCTTTAAGATCGCCCTTACTTCGCGCAGGCGGGCGTCGGCAAAAGCTTGAGGCTTGTCATCCGTCCCGCGAGAACGAAATCGCCGTAGTCGAGGCGCAAGGCGCGGGAAATGCCATTCTGATAAAGATCGAACGACAGAACATAATTCGGAAGCTTGTCCTTCCGGCCCATGTCGAAATAGCTGATGGTCACCGGCCAGCGCCGCATATCCTTGAGCAACGGAATCTGCACGGCGGATTCCGCCGGAGGTTTGGTCGCCGGCGCGCCGATGAATGTCGTGGTCTGGAAAATCTTCTCGCCGGTTTCCGATCCGTCGTAAACCTTCTCTTGCAAAATATGCTGTCCAGCCTCGGCGGCGGCGAGGATATATTTCAAGTGCTCGGTCGGGAACAGGACAGACCGATCGACTTTCAGCATTTCGTGTTTCGGCTTGGCGAGGGCAACGGCAACCGTATTGTTTGAAACACGCTCGGCGCGTCCATCGACTTCATCCGTAGGTTCATTGTTGACCTGCGTCTGCATTTTGAAGGCGAAGCTCTTGCCGTCGGCGTCCTCAAATGTCGTGGATCTCATGTCCGAGATCCTCATTGGGCCTTCGGCGGGCTGCAATTCGGTCAATTGCCGGAAGGTTTGCGTATAGCCATCGCAAGAGGAGCCGCTGAAATCGAACGCGATCCGCCCTCGCGCGAAGGTCGGGCTCTTCGAGCCAGTGGATTTCAGTAAAGTCAGATCGTAGACCGCGCGGTGCGATGCGAGCGGAATGGATTCAATGGCGGATTTCGAATCCGTGAGACCGGGCAGACGCGGCGGAGCGGCAGCAGCGAAAGCTGGAGCGACGAAAAAACCAGCGATTGCCAGCGCCGCCAGTACGGGAGAGGCAAAAGCGGAGCGGTTTTTGATCCAGCTTACCAAGGTGCAATTCTCCCATGGGGGCGGTGAAGGGATTTGCGCGTCTCTTTAGCCGCGGGCACGGCGAAATTAAGGTGGGGCGGTCTCGCTGGCAACATAATCAGGCAGGCTCCCGGGCAAAATCCAGCCGGAGCCTGACCTTGCAACGCGGCAAAGTTCGTCACATTAGATGGCTGGTTCACTTATGGAGGAGATGAGAATGAGCGCGATCGAGGCGAGACTGCAAAGCATGAACGTCACCTTGCCCGGTCCGGCGGCCCCCGTGGCCAATTATGTGCCATGCGTGATTTCCGGCAATCTTCTCATTGTCTCCGGCCAGCTTGCGCTCGGCAGCGACGGCAAGCTCGCGCCCGAGCATCTCGGCAAGGTTGGCGGCAATGTCTCTGTGGAGGCCGGGCGCGCCGCTGCGAGACTCTGTGCAATTAACCTTCTCGCCCAGGCCAAAGCAGCGCTTGGCGACCTCGATCTTATTCGCCGCTGCGTGCGGCTTGGCGGGTTCATCTGTGCGGCGCCGGGATTTTCACAGGTCGCCGCAGTGATGAATGGCGCGTCCGACTTCATGGTTGAGGTTCTGGGCGATGCCGGCCGGCATGCGCGCACAACAGTCGGCGTCGCAGAACTGCCGCTCGATTGTGTGGTCGAAGTTGACGCTATCTTCGAGATTGGCGCTTGAGCCAAGAGCCTTGAGCTGGACCGTCAACGCACCGCTTTGGCTGACTGCCCGGCCCATCGCGCATCGTGGTCTGCACGATGCCGCGCGAGGCTGTGTCGAAAACAGCCTCCCGGCGGCGCGGCGCGCGATCGCGCGCAATTATGCGATCGAATGCGACGTGCAGATGAGCGCGGACGGAGAAGCGCTTGTCATCCACGACGAGACGCTGATGCGTCTCGTCGGTATCGCAGGCAATCTTTCGGCGCTCAGCGCACAGGACGCCACGCAACTGGTTTACAAGGCATCGCGGAACCCTGCTGGCCGCATCGCGACGCTCAGCAGTTTATTGGCGGAGATCGCCGGCCGCGTGCCATTGATCATCGAAATAAAAAGCCGCTTCGATGGCGATGCGCGCCTCGCGACGCGCGTCGTGGAACTCGCCGCGCATTATTCCGGCCCGCTTGCATTGAAAAGCTTCGATCCGCAGGTTTTGCGCACGCTACGCGGCCTACACGTCAGCCTTCCGGTCGGGCTTGTCGCGCAAGCGCATTACACGGCCAGGGATTGGCCGAGTCTCGATGAGACCACGCGCCAGGCTCTCGCAGCGCTTAGCGATTTCGCGTCCACCGGGCCGGATTTTCTGTCCTGGCGCCTCAGTGATCTGCCGCATGCAGCGCCCCTGCTCTGCCGCGCCGGATTGGGCTTGCCGGTCATGGTCTGGACAGTTCGCACGCCACAGGAACAGAGCCTCGCGGCCCGGTTTGCGGATCAGATTATCTTTGAAGGATTCGAAGCTTAGCCTGGCGATGCTAACCACGCTTCAAGAGAATCCCCGCCTGTACCCTTGCAGAGACGGTGGTGCAGGCCGACAATTACATTATCCGCGAGAATTTATATTTGGAGCCGCCACCATGTTGAGAAAAATGCTTTTGGCCGCGGCAGGCGTGTTGTTCCTTGCCACACCTGCTTTTGCCGGCCCCTGGGTGAATTACGACGGTTATCAGCCGATCTGGAGCTATGTCTATGCCATTCCTTATGGCTATCCATTCGTGCCCTACACTGACGCTGTCGTAGGTGTACCTGTTGTCACCTATGCACCGGTGCATGTGCGGGTTTATGCAGTTCCGCAGCAACCGCCCTTTTACAACGTCCCGCCCTATGTGGTTTATGCACCCTATTGAAGCCCGCGCATGACGATGGCACAAGGCTCCCTCACATCTTGTCGAAAGGCACGCCATGTACATCGCGATGAATCGTTTCAAAGTCAAAAAAGAGGAATGTGCGGCCTTTGAAGACGTCTGGCTCAACCGCGACTCGCGTTTGAACGAGGTGCCGGGCTTCGTTACGTTTCATCTTCTGCGAGGACCTGAGCGCGAGGATCATGTGCTTTATGCCTCGCATACGATCTGGGCCAGCCAGGAGGCGTTTGTCGCCTGGACAAAATCGGAGCATTTCCGTGCCGCCCATGCCGGCGCCGGCGAACGCAAGCCACTGACTCTGGAGCACCCACAATTCGAAGGCTTCGAGGTGGTGCAGAGTCTCGAAAATCCGAATGTGAATCGCTGAGCGTCATTGCGAGGAGCAAGGCGACATTTCGGCGATCAGCCAGCGCGTCATGCGCGGACTTGATCCGCGCATCCAGGCACAATCGTCAAGCAAAGAGTCTGGATGGCCGGGTCAAGCCCGGCCATGACGAAAGGTCGGTGCTGGATTGAGTAATCGCGCTCTACCGCGCCTTGTCCCAGCGGGTGCCAAAGACCGTATCGCAGATGCCGGGGCTGCCGAAGCCGTCGCTGAAGCTCACATTGAAACGGCGATGATGTTCGGCGTGGGCGCGGCTCGTCACAAGCCCTTCGATCAGCGTTCCAAGAAGCGGCACGGCTTTGAAAAGCCGTGACTGCCGCAGCGGCGCTGCAAAATCATAGCCTGAATGTTCGTAAAGGCCACCGAACGCGCCGAGGCCGGCGACGACGAATTGAAAGAGGATGTCGCTACCGCCGCCCCCGACAAGAACGAGCGGCACAAGATAAGGCAAGGCGATTTCAAGAAAGAAATCGGGCGAGCTCATGTAACAGGCGCTGATGCTGCGGCTCGCACCCGTCGAATGATGCAGCGCATGGCCGAGCAGCTTCATCAGTTTGGGCCGATGCAGAATGCCACGGTGCGCGACATACTGAACGACATCGTGCCCTATCCCCATCACAATGAGACTGACAATGAAACGCAAGGGCGACAGATGCGTGACGCCTGTGAAGGCGAGCCCCGTCCATTGCAGAAAGACCATGCAGGGCAAAAGGACGAAGACCTGATTGGTCAGCACCTTGGGGAGCATCGCGGCATAGGACAGCCTGTCGAGCCTGCGCACCTTGGAATTCTGAAGCCAGTGGTTGCGATCGCAGAGTTCGAACCCAAAGCCGATGCCATGATACACGGCCATCATCACGGCCCAGGTCAACACCGACAGCGGCAACCACACCGGCAATTGCCCATTTGCTGCAAGTCCACCCCAACCCATGCCGAGTCCTCAACATCTTTCGCAAAATTCGCCGTTCGGAGCGTTTTCAAGCGAAGCGGCTTCCGGTTCACGCCCGAGAAAACGCGCTAAAACAAATAATAAACAAGCCCGGTTCCGATTCCTCCGGAACAAAAAGGGTTCTAGGCCCGAGCCGGCTCGGGTGGCAAGCCCATGCGGCAATTGATCAACGAGGTTGACGGGAGGGCAGCAACACGCGAGGAAGCTTTGCCCTACCTCATCCGGAAACCACTCATGTCCGACGCTCAGGAAAAACGCCTTATTGCCCGCAGAACGGCACGCATGCTGTTCGAAATCGAGGCGATTTCATTCAACGCCGCGACGCCGTTCATCTTTACCTCGGGCTGGGCGAGCCCAGTGTACACCGATATGCGCAAAATCATCGCATATCCGCGGCTGCGCCGGGAGTTGATCGATCTGGCGGCGCAAACGATCTTCACCGAGATCGGCTATGAAAGTCTGGACGTTATCGCCGGGGGCGAAACCGCCGGCATCCCCTTCGCCGCATGGCTCGCCGACCGGATGATGCTGCCGATGCAATATATCCGCAAAAAGCCGAAGGGTTTCGGCCGTAACGCCCAGATCGAAGGCACCATCGTCGAGCAGGCCAGGGCGCTTCTCGTTGAGGATCTGGCGACCGACGGGCGCAGCAAGGTCAATTTCTGCGATGCGCTGCGCACAGCCGGGCAACGCTGCGATCACGCCTTCGTGTTTTTCTTTTACGATATTTTCCCCGAGGCGCGGGTCGTTATGAAGGATATGTCCGTTTCGCTGCACTACCTCGTCACATGGTGGGATGCTCTCGAAGTCGCCAAGGAAATCGGGCACTTTCCCGCCTCTACGCTCGACGAAGTTGAGCGTTTCCTGCATGCGCCCGCCGCGTGGTCTGCCGCCCATGGCGGCATCTCCGCCTTCAAGCCGGCCGGGTGACTTGCCAACTCTGTAGAGACCTGTTGCAAAAGAGGTGCGCCGCAAGAAAATCCGACAGGCGGCGTAATATGGCACGCCTCCTGCCCCGGTGTTGACGCAAAGCGCCGTTGGAATGGAGCTTGTCCGGGACGCTATTCGCGGGTTGGGTCATGCAAGCGCTTTTCCAGAAGAACCGCCTCGCCAGGAAGGCTGCGGGTTTACAGCGCCATAAGCTTGCCATTTGGGGATTGGGCGGCCTTGCCGCAGCGAGCCTCTTTGTCTCCGGCCTGCTGGTCCTCCATGCACCGGGTGAGTCCCTGTCGGTCAAGGATCATAGCCAACTCAGCTTCAGACACGTCGCCTCGCAGCGACAGGATGCGCGCTGGGGGAGTTCGCGCTGGGCCGGAGGGCTTGAAGAGCCCGACGGAAAAACGGCGCAAGCAACGCAGCACGATCAGCCGCTGACCTCCGCTTCCTATACGTCCGGGTTCGACAAAAAGGCGGTTGGCCTCGGCCCTCTGCCGCAGATCGCGCAGGCGGAGAAATCAAGGCCGTCCAGCGATCCGCTGGCGTGCCCTGACGATCTCAACTGCTCGTTCCGCCCGGCAAGGGCCGGTGGCGTGGCGATCCAGCATCGTTTCCCGGCATCGAACGTCGCGAGCGCGGGCAATGGCGCAAATGGCGCAGCGAGACCGGGGCTCTTCAACGAGCCTCAGAAGGCCGAGCGGCCGGACAAGGCCTCGCAACCCGAACATCCAAACGGGTTTGCCCTACTGACGAACTTCAAGTTTCCGGCGCATCTGCCTACGCATTTGCCGACAAAGCTGCCGCCGGCAAGCACATTGCTGAAGCCGTTCACATTCGTCAGCAATACCGTCGTGGGTTTCGTCAAGAAACTCTGATGCCGGAAGCTGCAAGAGCGGCCCATGGCATACCATCACTTTCAGACAACTTTATTTGTACTTGATGATGAGATCACGTTTGCAACGATCCGCCATCTGCGCCTTGTAAAATATTTCTGCGCACAGCATCGGGCGAATCTATCGAGGCGCACCGATCCGACATAGCTTGAAATTGTAGGACTCACCGGAGGTAGTCACATGCATTTTATCGTCTGGCTTATTATCGGCGGTCTCGCTGGATGGATCGCCGGCCTTATCGTTCAGGGCACTGGCTTCGGCCTTATCGGTGACATCGTGATCGGTATCGTCGGCGCCTTCATCGCCGGCTGGCTTTTGCCGCTCGTTGGATTTCACGTCGGCACGCATTTCGTGTCATCGGTCGTCGATGCGGTCATCGGCGCGGTGATTTTCCTGTTCGTGATCGGCGCGGTCAAACGAGTGATCTGATATCTGCGGTGGCGGATGCGTTTGTGCTCTTCAAAACGATCACGGCTTTCGATGGCTGATCGACCAGACATAGGCAGCAACATCCGCCACCTGTTTTTCTGACAATGGCGCTCCGCCTTTTGGCGGCATAACACCAGTATAGTTCTTCGGCTTCGGCACACCTCTTGAAATGATACCGGTGATAGAAGCGAGGCTGCCGTCCCCCCAGATCCATTTGCTATCGGTCAGGTCCGGGCCAACCGACGTCCCCTTGGCATCCGAGCCATGACAACCGCTGCAAGTGCCGCCGTCCGCACCGTGGAAGATTCTGTCGCCTTCAGTCACGTCGTCGCGCGTCATGCCTTTTGGCACGGGAAGCGACGTGGCCTCTTGCCTGCCGGCATTGGCGTGGATGCCCTCTGGCGGCGGCACCAGCGCGGATGAGCCTGCCGTATTTTTCGATTGTTGCGCCGGGACGAGGCTCGAAGGTTTTGGCCCGCCTCGATAGGTCACGCGCCATATGCGGCCATGCACATCGTCGCCGATATAAAGCGCGCCATCGGGTCCCATGGCGAGCCCTGAAGGGCGGAATGCCGCCCTGCCCGGTTCTTTGACCGCGCCCGCAAAACCATCTGCGAAGACGATGAATTTGCCCGATGATTTTCCGTTCGCCAAAGGCTGGAAAACGACGTTATAGCCGCCCTGCGGCGCGGGCGCGCGGTTCCAGGATCCATGAAAGGCGATGAAAGCGCCGCCCTGATAAAGTTTGGGAAATGCCGTTCCGGTGTAGATCAGCATATCGTTCGGCGCCCAATGCGCCGGAAAGAACGCGACAGGACCCTGCATTCTTGCGCAGATGCCGACCTTCTTGCCGCCGTCGCCGCCATATTCTGGCGCGAGCACCAGCTTCTTCTGAAAGCCGTCGAAATAGCATTCGGGCCAGCCGAAGTTGGCTCCCTTCGTCAGCCGCACCAGTTCTTCGGCCGGCAGGTTATGCCCCTGCTGCGGGGTATAGAGATGCGGCCAGTTCTCATAGAGCTGATCGCGCCCGTGTTGCGTGTCGTAGAGATTGCCTGCGGCATCGAAGGAAAGCCCTTCGCCGTTGCGCAGGCCGGTAACGAAACGCTCCGCCGGGGAGAAATGCTGCCCCGTCTTGTTTGCATCGTAGCGCCAGATACCGCCGCGCGTTTCGAGTTCCTTGCAAGGCTTCTCGCCAGGAGATTCGAGCATGCGATTCTTGACCTGGCAGGAATTGGTCGCCGAGCCGAGATCGACATAGAGATTGCCCGCCTTGTCGATCACAAACGGATGCATCGGGTGGTCGCCGGTCAACGGCAGGCCTGAGACGATCACTTCCGGCTGGCCCTTCGGGATCAGCGATCCGGGGGACAGGCTATAACGAAGGATGCGGTCTTTTTCCTCCGCGTAAATTCCGCCCTTGTAAAAGGCGATGCCGACGCCTCCGGCGGCCCCTTGCGCGGCGGTTTGGCCGAAACGTTCGACAATGTCGGCATGGCCCATGCCCTTGCTATCTTTCAGGGCAACGAGAAAGCCGCCTTTGGGCACGGGGCCATTGTGATAATAGCGGCCGCTCCATGTGTTCACATAGACGACCCCATCCGGCGCGACGGTGAGATGCCGCGCATGGCCGATGTTGTCGGCGAAGATCGTCGCGCAGAACCCCGGCGGCAGCGTTATTCCGGCATTTCCGCCCGGACAGGCACTGTTTTGCGCGATGCCTTGAGTAGTCCCCTGGCCAAGCGCCAGAGCACCAACACCTATGACGAATATAACGCTGCACAGGAGCGCCGCGCTGTGCCCTGGCCTTTGCATGGCAGCGGCTATGAGAGAAGAGTGAAGATCGCGCTGCTCCATGTGTGATGCTCTCCGGAGCCGGAAACCACTTCGCTTGAAAACGCGACAGAGGCCACATCACAGCTATAGCGCAAGATCACCGTGGCAATAGCAGGGTCTCGCGATTCAAGTCTGCCGTTTACGCCGTCTCTGGTTAAAGAGCCCTCCCGACTCCCAGCCCCGGAATCAAAAACTCCGGGGCGGCATGGCAGCCGCCCCGGAGCGAAATGGTCTTCTATGAGGTTAACTGGCTGCCTGCCCGGCGCGCCAACACAAACCTGCGACTGGATCAGTACACATAAACCGGCGGGGCGCCGAAGGCGCTGCCCACGACGTAGAAGGGAAATGCTGCGATCTCGCCGGCTGCGTGGATCGGGGCGCCGATCAGCACGAGCGGGCTGTTTCCATAGGCAGGAAACACCGTGTTCAGAGCATGGAACGGCAGGCCGACGATCGTCGCGGCAACATCGTTCGGGCCAGTGATGATTGCAGCCGGGCCATGGAAAGGATCAGGCCTGACAACCGCCACATGATGGCCGCGAACCGTCAGCGGACGCTCGGCCGAGTGGTAGTGATGATGGTGGTGGTGATGCCAGTGGTGGTGGTGATGATGCCAGTGATGGTGATGCTCATGGGCCGACGCCGGCAGCGTGAACGCCGCCGTGGCAAGCGCCATGCTCGCCGCGACCGCTACGAATTTGAAAGATCCCGTCATACCGTTCTTCTCCTCAGATAAACCGTGCCGCCAGCCATGGGCTGCAAATGCGGCTATTGCTTGGCTTTTCAGCCGGGCACCCTGATATAGCTTTAATTTTCAAAACTGCTCGTTTTTTGCGACGCGAGAAACCCGATAAAGTGTCGAAACCCTGACCTACGCACAAAAATGTGATCGCAACGCCAGAATCTGCCGGCGCTTGCTGCGACGATCGTGAAAATTTCAGGGTTCAGCCGCGCGATTCCACCCTGCCCGTCATAGCCCGGCGCAGGCTTTTGGGGCGCATATCGGTCCAATTCGAATCAATAAAGGCGACGCATTCGGTTTTCGAACCGATTGGGCCTACTCGCGACCAGCCATCCGGGACGGCTATGCCCGCCGGCCAAACCGAATGTTGCCCCTCCTCGTTAACGAGGACGAGGAAAACGTCGCCGTCGATACTTCGGTCGCGTGACCGATTCTCTGAGTCTTCGGCCATTGGCATCTGCGCAGGGATCCCGCTCTTGCTCCATCGCATTTCTGCAAGGCTTGCGGCTCATCTGGTCTTTTCCGCAAGTGCGCCGCAGCAAATTCTCCAGCAATTTCTGAGTAATTGACAACGATCCGCGCAAGTCTAATAATTGTGTCAGTTTAATGTCAACTAATGCTTTTCAACAGATCATTTTTGTACCTTCGGACATTTTAGTATGTTGCGCCGTTATTTGGAGAAAACGCTTTTTCTGCCTCAGCTCTGGCCGCCCCAGCCAGAAGGCGAGAGCGGTCATTCCACTGAGCCCGGTTGTGGTTCGCAAGCGGCGGCAAATTCACCGGAGACCGTTCCGGAGCTTTTTGAGGCTCAGGCGGTCAGGACGCCTGAAGCCGTCGCCCTGATCTTCGACGATCAATGCCTGACCTATGGCGCTCTCAACAGCCGGGCGAACAGACTTGCACATTATCTGCGCGCGCAAAACATCGGCCCGGAAACGATCGTCGGCATCGCCCTTGAACGCTCGATTGAGATGGTCGTCGCCGTCCTCGCGAGCCTGAAAGCGGGGGCCGCCTACCTGCCCCTCGACCCAAACTATCCGAAGGACCGTCTCGCCTTTATGATCGAGGACGCCAACGCGCCATTGCTGATAACGCGCTCGGCGTTGCTTGGCCGCCTGCCAGCGCATCGCGCGCAGGTGGTTCAAATCGATGTTGAATGGCCACTCATCGAGCAATCCGACGCTGCCAATCCTGAAAACCAGCTCGATCCGCAAAACCCCGCTTATGTGATCTACACATCGGGGTCCACGGGTACGCCGAAAGGCGTGGTCATCAGCCATTCCTCGATTGCCAGCAAGCTGTCGGCTGACGGGCAGGAATTCGGCGTCGGGCCACAGTTCAGGATCCCTTTTTACGTCTCGACCGCATTCGATCCTTCCGTCATCCAGATTCTCCTGCCTTTGGTCCATGGCGCGGCAATCATTGTCATCAGCGATGCCGTTCGCGGTTCGCCCGCACGATTCTGGGAAGAAATCTGCCGTTCGGAAGCGAATTTGATAAGTTTCAATCCGTCCGTTCTCACCGCCCTGAATGTTCCCGCCGCCGAGGCATCGCATCTCGAACACATCATCCTCGGCGGCGAACAGCTCAAAAGGGAATTCGCCTCGGAACTGGTAAAGCGCTTCAAGGGCGCGCGGATTACCAATCGTTATGGCCCGACGGAAGCAACCGTCGACGTCATTGCTCATGTTGTGCAGGCCGGCGAATCCGGCGCCATTCCGATCGGCCGGCCGCTCGAAAATCATAATGCCTATGTGCTCGACGAGGGCCTGCAACCGGTGCCAATCGGCGTTTCGGGCGAACTCTATATTGCCGGAGCGGGTCTGGCCCGGGGCTATCTGAATCGGCCGGGATTGACGGCGCAACGGTTCATCGCCTGCCCCTTCGGCCCCCCCGGCGCCCGTATGTACCGCACTGGCGATCTCGCCCGCTGGCGCGCGGAAGGCATCCTCGATTTCCTCGGCCGCAGCGATCAGCAGATCAAGATTCGCGGCTTCCGTATCGAGCCCGGCGAGATTGAAGCCGCGCTGAGCGCCATCGAGGAAGTTGGTCAGGCGGTGGTGACCCCGCGCGATTTCGCCGGTGAGAACCGCCTCGTTGCCTATCTGGTCCCCCGCCCCGGCATGACCTTGCCAGGCGCCGATACTCTGCGCGCGACGCTCGCCGCCAAACTGCCTGAATATATGCTGCCCTCGGCGTTCATAACGATGGACGCCCTGCCGCTCACCCCGAATGGCAAACTCGACTGCCACGCCCTGCCGGAACCCGACCTCGCCGGAAAGGCCGCCTACCGCGCGCCGCGCGATGCGCGCGAGACCCTGCTCTGCGCTCTGTTCGCCGAATTCACCGGCGCAGCGCGTGTCGGCCTCGATGACAACTTCTTCCATCTCGGCGGCCATTCGCTGCTGGCGATGCGTTTTATATCCCGGCTGCGCCAGGAAACCGGTCTTGAATTGCCGCTACGGCGCGTGTTTGAACATCCGACGCCTGAATCTCTCGCTGCAATCCTCGCCGACCCCGCGCGGGACGAGGCGGCGCCGCCGAAACCTGGCAGCATCGATCTGCCCGAGTGCGAAACCGGGGAACAATATTCAGAGCTTGTCGCGAGCCTGCGCAAAACCTTGCAATTGGGCACTTGCAACTGGCCTGGCTCCCGCAAGCAGCCGGATTCGTTGATCGTGAAGTTCCGGTCCGGGGCAACCGAAAATCCGTTTTTCTGGTGCGGTAACAGTCTCAACGAAATTCTGGCGCTGCTGCCGCATCTGCGTGAAGGGCAGCCGACCTATGGCTTGCGGACGATGTACCAGATCGCCGACATCACCAGCCAATCGACACGCGCTCTGGCCGAGCTTTATGTCGACGAAATAATCTCTATCCAGCCCAATGGCCCTTATCGTCTCGGAGGCTATTGTCTTGGCGGAGTCGTCTGCTTTGAGATCGCGCGCCAGTTGATAGCGCGCGGGCACGTTGTCGACAGTCTGATAATGGCCGAGGTGCGGCCAGAACTCGATGGCCCCTTAGCACAATTCGTCCGTTACGGAATTCGCGCCGTTGGCTTCTGGCGCTTCCTTCACGAGCACAATCCCGACAGATCCATATTTTATTACACCTATCGTATCCTGCGGAAGACGGCTAAAAAAACCAAGAGATACGTCGAGAATAAACGACGCAGAAAAACCCGGCCGGCGCCTGAACGCAACGCCGGAACGATCCTTTCCTATTACAAGGTTCCGCATTACTCAGGCCACCTGAGCCTGCTTTTGTGCGAGGATTCGGAACTTGCAAATATCCTGCGCCTCAAGGCCAGGTTTCGTATTGCTCGCCTGATATTCAGACCGGCGAATTTCCGAAGATGGACGACATGGAAAGACGTGCAGAGCGCGGATATCTATCTGCTTGCCGGCACTCATGCCACTGGCGACTGGCTCAATACGTCGGAGAAAATGAAAGCCCAGGTTTTGCGCCTTTCGGAACTGATCGACGTCTGTCTGCAAGATAACGGCGCGCGCAACACACGGCATTGATCTGCGATTAATTTTATGAAGTTGCCAGAATTTCGCGCAGCAGAAGAAAATATTTGAGCACGGAAACAGCGGCGAAGCCGCAGGGAATGGGGGGTGAATTACGCGCAAATAATCTGGAGGCGCAACAATGTCACTCGCGAAGGAATTTCAGTCTCTTGCCAATTTCCTGAAAGACGACGCCGCTTATGCCGAGCCGGTGCGCACCGCCGAAGACAAGGAGGTCTGGAGCCGGATCGTGCGTCATCTGGAAATGCTCTGGAAGACCGACGAAAAGCGGTTTTTTATCGATTATCTGTCAGGGCTGGAGCGGCTGAAAATATCCGCTTCGCGGATACCCGTTCTGTCAGACATCAACCAGATGCTTTCGCAAATCGGATGGTCCGCCGTCTATGTCGATGGAATGGTCGATGATCATCTCTATCACGAGATGCAGGCCGCGCGGATTTTTCCCGTCGCACGAAGGCTAAGGCGTCTGCGCGATCTCGATCACTCGGCCGCTCCCGACTTCGTTCACGACGTCCTTGGCCATCTGCCGATGCTGTTTACGGCGCACTACCGTTTTCTCGTCCGTGAATGGGCGCAACGCGCCATGGCCGCGCCTCGCGAGGCCCTCGATGCCGAAATCAGCAAGGCGCTCGCGGCGCTGATCGCCGAGCATGAAAGCGGAGTGATCGATCCTGCGATGATCGACAAGAAGACCGACGAGCTGCGGGACCTGCATCGTCGAGCCCGCAGCGGAACCCCCAGTCTGGCCGCGCGCTTTGCGCGCTTTTATGCCTGGGCGATCGAATTCGGCATTATCACGGATGGCAAAGACAGGTTGCAGATCAGCGGATCGGCCTCGCTTTCGTCTCCCGGAGAGCTGCGCAAAATCTTCAACGGCGAAACGCAACTCGTTTCCTTCGTCAACAATGCTCTCGATACGCCGATCGACTACACGACACCGCAAAACACGATGTTTTTTGTCAGTCAGTTTTCCGAATACAGGAGTGTGCTGAGGAGCGTCGGCAAGGATGAACTGATGCACCCGCATCAGCAAAACCGGAAGACGCCGCGGTCGCGAATGCCGGACATCCCAGCCGGGATCTGACTCGATCTGCACCTGATGCGCTTGGCTTCGCCGCCCGGATTCACCGTCCGGGCGGCTCCGAAACAGCCCTGATTGAATCAATGCCTGCAATCGTTCGGCGCCGGCCTGACTCTGAAGCGCTCGGAGATCCAGTTCGCCGCCGCGTTCGCGCAGGGTTCGCCGCATTATAACGTTTTCAAGCGATGGCTCCAGCTAACTGCCGCGTCCTTCGATCGCGGCAACCGTCAGTCAAGGGATCTCGCGATAGATGTCATTTAGCCGCAATCCGCGTTTTCTCCATCTTTACGCTTGGCATGAAAGTCAATCATTGTTCAAAGCGGCGAGCTTGTTCTTTTAGAACTAATATAATTTCGAATTATATTTATTGACGGAACAATCGGTGCATTTATACCTTGTGCCGCGTTCGATCCGCCTGCACATCACCATGCAGAGTGAGCAACACAATGCGCCAGTCCGCCGTGAGGAATCTTGGCACATCCCGCTTCTCTGCGTTCTTCAAACGACAAGGCGCCGGATTCGACCGCCACCAGACATTCGACGACGCTCTGAGGTTCACAAATGATTCTGTCGCTCTTGCGTGCCCGCGGTTTGCTCCGCATCGGTGCTGCCGCTGGCCTCCTGTTCGCATCGCGAGTTCCGTCGATCGCAGATCCGGCGACCACGCTTACGCTCTATGCTGGCCAGCATGCGCAAACCATCAACTTGCTGATTACAGACTTTCAGAAGCGCACGGGAATCGTGGTCAAGGTTCATCGGGGCGACGGGCCGGAGATCGCCAATCAACTTGCAACGGAAGGGGCATCCTCGCCGGCGGATGTCTATTTCACCGAAAATTCACCCGAGCTCGTTCTGCTTTCGAAAAAGCATCTTCTGGCGCCGGTCGATCCGAAGACGCTCGCAGAGATTCCAGCGCGCTACAATTCGCCGAAAGGCGACTGGGTTGGCGTTCTGGCGCGCGAGAACGTGCTGGCCTACAACCCCGCCATGGTCAAACCCGGAGAATTGCCGGCATCGCTCATGGATCTTGCGAAGCCCTCCTTCAAGGGAAAGATCGCGATCGCGCCGACGGATGGTGATTTTCTGCCGCTGGTGAGCGCCGTCGCAGCGAGCAAGGGCAAGGATGCCGCCGTCGCCTGGCTGAAAGGGCTGAAGACGAACGCGCAGATTTTCGATGACGATGAAGGTGTTGTTGCTGCCGTCGATCGCGGCGCTGTCGCCATGGGCATCATCAACAATTACTATTGGGCGCGGCTTCAGCAGGAAGTCGGCAAAGCGAAAATGCACAGCACCATCCATCATTTCACGCATGGCGACATCGGCGGCCTGATCAATGTCTCGGGCGCGGCAGTTTTGAAATCGAGTAAGCATCAGGCCGAAGCACAGAAATTCCTCGCCTATATCGTCAGCGCTCCGGCACAGAGCATGCTGGCAAAGAGCGATGTCGATTTCGAATATCCCCTGCATCCGGGGATCGCGGCAAATCCGGTGTTGAAGCCGTTTTCCAAGTTGCAGCCGCCGGCGATCAGCGTTTCGCAACTGGGCGACGATAGCGACGTGGCCTCTCTCCTGCGCGAAGCCGGATTGCTGTGAGAAGCACTGAAACCGTCACGGGGCGGCCGCCGCCTGGCCTGCTGTTGGCAGCCGCTGTCGCTTCCGTGCTGGTTCTTTTGCCGCTCGCCGTCACGCTTTTCCAGGCAGCGCAGGCTCCTTTCAAGGACGCCATAAATCTGCTCTTCCGCCCTCTGGTGGGAGAGCTGCTGCTCAATACACTGATGCTGGTCGTTGCGACGACGCTCTGCTCCGCCGTGCTTGGCACGGCGGCGGCCTGGCTGCTGGAGCGGACGCGGGTGCCGGGGCGGCGGCTTTGGTCGGCCCTGATCGCTGTACCCCTGGCAATCCCTGCTTTCATTACAAGCTATGCCTGGGTCTCGCTCAGCCCCTCGTTGCAGGATTTCGCCGGCGCCTTGCTGATCGTCACCTGCTCCTATTATCCCATTCTCTATCTTTCGGTCGCTGCGGCGCTACGCAATATCGATCCGGCGCTTGAAGAAACCGCGCGGTCGCTCGGCTGTGGACCCTGGAGCAGTTTTTTCCGAGTCGTTTTGCCGCATCTGCGCCCCGCCCTGCTCGGCGGCATGCTTCTGGTCGCTCTCGATGTGCTCGTCGAATTCGGCGCATTCTCGCTTCTGCGCTTCCGTACCTTCACGACCGAGATCTATGCCGAATACCGCACGGGCTTCAACGGACCGGAGGCATCGCTTCTCGCCGTCGTCCTCATCATTCTCTGCATCCTGTTCCTCGTCGCGGAAATGCGCGTCCGCGGCTCTGCGCAATATGCGCGCCTCGGCGGCGGAACACGGCGCAAATCCGTCCCTTATGAACTCGGCTGGGCGGCCATTCCCGTTGCCGCGGGGTTCGTTCTCATCGCGATCGTGGCGCTTGGCGTTCCGCTCGGCATGATCGCTTTCTGGCTGACGCAACATTCCGCAGCCGCAATTTCGCCGGTGATGGCCTCGGGCGGTCTTTTGATCAGCACGGCGGCGCGATCTCTTGAGTTCAGCGCCCTGGCGACATTGCTGACACTGACGCTCGCCCTGCCGCTCGCATTCCTCGCAGTCCGCTACAAAGGCTGGCCCATCACGATTCTGGAGCGCGTGGCCTATCTTGCGCAGGGCGTTCCCTCGATCGTCGTCGCGCTGGCTCTCGTCGCGCTCACCGTGCATGCGTTGCGGCCTCTTTATCAAAGCACGGCGCTGCTGATCGTCGCCTATTCGATCCTCTTCATGCCCCTGGCGCTTGTCAGCCTGCGCGCCGCATTGAGTCAGGCGCAGCGCGGGCTTGAGGAGGCCGGCCGCTCGCTTGGCCTCAACTGGTTTGAAATCGCCTTTCGCATCGTGCTGCCGCTTGCCGGCCCGGGACTTGGCGCTGCTGCCGCCCTGATCTTCGTCTCGGTCTTCAGTGAACTGACTGCGACGCTGCTGCTGGCGCCGATCGGCACAAGCACGCTTGCGATTCAGGTCTGGTCAGATACATCGACACTGGCTTTCGCAGCCGCCGCGCCCTATGCGGCGGTGATGATCGGCATATCGCTCGTATCCACATGGCTTCTGGCGCGCCGATTCGGCGAAACGGCTGTATTCGACAGCGCGGCAACGCCTGATCTGAAAAAGACGCCTGCTTTTCGTTTGGAGCATGCCGCCGAAGCGGATATCTGACGCATCATCGCCGCCCTCGACGGGCAGACACGAAGCATATTGTTGTTATGACCGATCTTTCCATTCAGGGGCTGTCCAAGACTCTGGGCTCACGCGCGGTCCTCCAGAACCTCGATCTCAATGTGGCCTCGGGCAGTCTCGTGGCGATCCTCGGCGCTTCAGGCAGCGGCAAGACTACGCTTCTGCGTTGTGTCTGTGGTTTCGAGCGGCCGGACAAGGGCACGATCCGCATCGGCGGAACCCTCGTTGCCGGCCCTGGCACGCATGTTCCGCCGCAACGCCGGAATATCGGCTATGTCGCGCAGGAGGGCGCGCTGTTTCCGCATCTCAATGTGGCGGACAACATCACCTTCGCCCTGCCCCGCAGCCTGCGTCGTGCCCGATATCGTGTTGACGAATTGCTGGAGCTTGTCGGCTTGCCGATTGCCTACGCGTCGCGCGCGCCGCAACAGCTTTCCGGCGGCGAGCAGCAGCGAGTCGCGCTCGCCCGCGCGCTTGCGTCGAAGCCGGCGCTGGTTCTTCTCGATGAACCATTCTCGTCGCTTGACGCCGCGCTGCGCATCGAAACGCGCGAAGCCGTGGCCGCCGCCCTGTCCGCCTCCGGCGCGACGGGCTTGCTGGTGACGCACGATCAGGCCGAGGCGCTTTCGATCGGCCATCAGGTCGCGGTGCTGCGCGAGGGGCGGCTCGTTCAGGTGACGACGCCGCAGACGCTCTATCGCAATCCTGTCGATGCGGATCTCGCGCAATTCATCGGCGAGGCCGTGCTCATTCCCGGCTTCGCAAAGGACGGTGCAGTCGGCTGCCAGCTCGGCAAGATGAAATTGACCGCGCCCGTGGCCTCAGGCGACGTCGATCTTCTGATCCGGCCGGAGCAGGTGCGGCTGCATCGCAATGGTGAGGGCAAGGGCCTGCGCGCGCGCGTCGAAGCCGTCACCTATTACGGCCATGACGCCAGAGTGCGCCTGTCGCTGGCCGACGCTACGCCGCCGGTGGTGCTGACGGCGCGCGTCTTCGGCCATCT
>SCSF01000118.1 GCA_004298435.1 Beijerinckiaceae bacterium | reverse complement strand
CCGATCGCCGCGCCGAGAGACGAGCCGACGATGATGGCAAATGGTTGGGCGATCGATACGCGGGGCAGATACAAAAGGATCGTCAGGGTCGCGGCAAAGGGTGGAACCAGAAAGATCCCCGCGCGATCAAGCCAGGTCATAGCGCCGAGCAGCAAGCCCATCCAGAGGATGCCGGAGATGAAAGGGCGATGCGGCGTGCCCCAGTGGGTGATGATTTGGCCCAGCATAAGATATCGCCAATAGGTCCTGTCATGGCCACCGCATTCTTGCGGCGGCGCCAGGGTCCACTTCTATACGCCCCGGCCTCAAACAAGCTGGGACATATTCACTCAAGCCGGCTTCGTCGATATGTCTCCAGGAGGTTGGCTGGCGACATTATGAGCGCAACGAGAGGCCGCATCAAAAGAGCCTCAGTTCTGTTGGTATACAACATTCGTTGAAGATACTCCGGCATATAGTCAAGCTTATGCTGTTTATATGATTTTGAGTTACTTATAGTTATTTCGGATTGAAACAAAGCGCCTCGTTAAGCGATTCATTTTGCTTAGAGTTTATCAAAAGCAATGCTATAGTTCCCGCCTAATCAAGTTGATTGCGCAATATTTATATGAGGGGGGATCAATGATTACGAGAGCATTCGTTGCCTCAATGGCGCTCGGGATCCTGTCTACCGCTGCTTTGGCCGCAGACCTCCCGACAACAAAAGGGCCGCCGGTTTTCACGCCCGCGCCGCCTCCGATATTTTCATGGACGGGGTTCTATATCGGCGCCAATGCCGGCGGTTCGCTCGGCACTTTCACCACGAGCGACACCTTCGGCCTGTTCGGCACGGGGGATCAATACAGCGCCTCTTCGAGAGGTTTCTCCGGCGGCGGGCAGTTAGGCTTCAACTATCAGTTTGCCGGATCGAATTTCGTCGTCGGTGTCGAGGCGGATTTCCAGGGCTCGACGCTTCGCGGAAGCTATGATGGCGCCAACATCAATGGTCAGGCGGGCTGGAGCGATTCTTCCAAGGTCGATTGGTGGGGCACGGGACGCGCACGCCTCGGCTATGCCTTCGGCAACGTCCTGCCTTATGTGACGGGTGGCGTCGCCTATGGCCATATCTCGACCAACGGCAGTTGCTGGGTGGCCGCCGGTCCGTTCGGCTGCGATCAATCCTCTGGCTCCGTTTCAGGAACACATGTGGGCTGGACTGCGGGCGCCGGGGTTGAATATGCCCTCATGCCCAACCTGACCCTCAAGTTCGAATATCTCTACACCGACCTCGGCACATTGAATGCGCCGAACCATTTTCTTGATGCGAGCTATGGCGGCCCGATCTATTCGCCGGGCGACGATATGAGGACACGGACAACATTCTCGACGGTTCGCGCCGGAGTGAACTGGAAGTTCGACTGGCTCTCGCCAGCGGGGCCTATCGTTTCCAAATATTGATTTTGGTTCATCACATATGCCGGCAGTTCGCCCCTGCCGGCATGCCGCTCAAAACGGATTCAGAAGGCGGCGACGCCTCCATCGCTGCGTGGATCGCTTGCTCCTTCGAGCACGCCGTTTGAATTGCGAGCGATGCCCGCTGCATGGCCGACCAGTTCGTCGAACTCTTCAATCATCTCGACCTTATGGCCAAGAGCTTGCAGCTTCGCCTGCGTAGCGGCTGAGAATCGACTCTCAAGTTTGAGACTGTCGGAATCATCGCCCCAGGTGCGGCCGAGGAGCCAGCGTGGCGCCGTGATCGCCTTCTGCATGGGGTAGCCATAGACTGCGTAGCGCGTGAAGACTGCCGCCTGCGTCTGTGGCTGGCCATCGCCGCCCATCGTGCCATAGACCATGGTGCGGCCGTCATTGAGCCGCGCCAGCGCCGGATTGAGTGTATGGAACGGTTTCTTGCGCGGCCGCAGGGCGTTGATGTTCTGCGGATCCAGCGAGAAAGAACATCCGCGATTCTGCCAGTTGATGCCGCTTTCCGGCAGCACCAGACCGCTGCCGAATTCGTGGTAGATGCTTTGAATGAAGGATACCGCGCGCCCCTCGCTGTCGATAACGCCCATCCATACGGTGTCGCCCGGACCTCGCCCTTGTCCCCACGGCAGCGCCGAGTCGAGTTGAACATTCCCGGCAAGACGATCGAGATATGTGTTCTCCAGAAAGGATTGCGGATCAACGTCCATATAGTCAGGATCGGCGACGTAGCTGTCGCGGATTGCGAAGGCCTGTTTGGTCGCTTCCACGACCAGATGAATATATTCCGGGCTTTCGGGCTCGAACCGTTCGATATCGAGCCGGTCGAGGATACCGAGGACGATCAGCGAAATGACCCCCTGGGTCGGCGGCGTCATATTGTAGATCTGGCCAAGACTGTGCTCGAGGACGAGCGGCTTGCGGACGCGGGCGCGGTAGGAGGACAGATCGTCGGCGCTGATCGGGCATCCGATCGCCTTGAGCTCTTTAGCCATGCGCGCCGCGAGCTTGCCGCGATAAAAGCTGTCGAGGCCTTCTGTAGCGAGCGTGCGCAGCGTGCGTCCGAGACGTTCCAGCCGGAGCTTGCTGCCCGCTTGCGGAACGGCGCCCGCAAGCAGGAATGTTTCCGCAAAGCCGGCAATCGGCTTCAACTCCGCAAGTTTCTTCTCCGTGCTCGCGGTCTGTGATGCCGTCACTGCGATGCCGTCTTCGGCATAAAAGATGGCCTCTTCAAGCAATCGTCCGAGCTTCAGCCGGCCGCCCCAGCTTTCACTGATGGCAAGAGCCTCATGCCAGCCGCCGACGGTGCCGGCGACGGTATTTGCGGAATCGGGGCCGCGAATGGGGATGCGCGTGCAGCCTTTGGCGGAATAATAGTCGCTCGATATGTCTGCCGCAGCCGGGCCGCCTGCGTCTATTGCGACCACAGGTTGATTCGGGCACGAAATCGTCCAGAAGCTGTCGCCACCGAGGCCGTTCATGTGAGGATAGACAACTGCGATGGTGGAGGCCGCGGCGACCATGGCTTCAATGGCATTGCCGCCGTCACGGAGAACCGACACAGCAGCTTGCGCAGCAAGGGAATGAGGCGCGACAGCCATGCCACGGGTTGATCGAACGGTCTGGAGCATTTGTGAAACTTATCCTTGAACAGAAGATAAAAACTGCCGGAGCGGGGGGAAGCGCCCCGGCAGGGAAGCCGTCAGAGCATTTTCGAGCGAAATGGCTCTCTAGAGGGCGATTTGTCCGGCAGTATCTGCCAGGGTCAAATCTGCGGAACGGCGCTGACGGTGAGCTGCACGCATCGGCTTCAGCACAGCGATCGCGAGGAATGCTGTAAGGAAGTTCATAACGATTACGGTGCCGAACACGACGTTCCAGGAGCCGGTCATATGATGAAGGACTGCCGCCAGCGGGCCGCCGAGAATCGAGCCGACGCCCTGCGCCATGTACAGAAAGCCGTAATTCGTCGTCGCGTTTTTCGTGCCGAAGGTATCGGTCAGCGTTGACGGGAACAGCGAGAAGATCTCGCCCCAGCCGAAGAAGACAACGCCTGACAGCAGCACGAATGTCAGAGGATGATGTGCGAACCCCAGCCAGATCGTCATGGCGACGCCTTCGAGGCCGAAAGCCAGCGCCATCGTGTATTCGCGGCCGATCCGGTCCGACACCCAGCCGAAGAACGGGCGCGTGAGTCCGTTGGTGAACCGGTCAATCGACAGCGCCAGCGGCAGCGCGGCAAGGCCGAAAACCAGAGTGTTGGCCACGCCGAAATCGTGAGCGAAGGCGCCCATCTGGGAGATGACCATGAGCCCGGAAGTGGACATCATCGTCATCATCACGAACATCAGCCAGAAAATGGGGCTGCGCAGCATTTGGCGCGGATCGTAATCTCGGGCTTCCTGAACGAGGCCATGCGCCTCGGCATCTGGTGCAACGTGAGGGATAGCCACGGCATCGGGTTTTCGCATGCCGAGGGCTGCCAGAACGCCGACCACACCGATGACGATTCCGAACGTCAGCAGTGTGCCGGAGGGGCCTTGCGCATGGAGCGCGTGGGAAATCGGGAAGGTGGTGAGAATAGCGCCGAAGCCGTAACCGGCGGCGACCAGGCCTGCCGCCAGGCCGCGTTTGTCCGGAAACCACTGCACCATCATCCCGACCACGCCGACATAGATGATGCCGGTGCCGATGCCGCCAAGCACGCCATAGGTGACATAGAGGCCCATCAGGCTTTCGACCTGCGACGCCAGAACCCAGCTCAGGCCGGTAAGCACAGCGCCCGTCGAGAGGAGGGCGCGTGGTCCAAAGCGATCGACGAGATATCCTTGCAGCGGCGAGAGAAATGTCTGGAGAATGATGAGAAGTGAAAACGTTACCTGGATTTCGGCCAGTGACGCGTTGAGCTTGTGGGTGAGCGGGCCGGTAAAGAGAGCCCAGACATATTGCGGGCTCGAAATCGCCATCATGGCGATCATGCCGAGCCCGAGTTGCATCCAGCGCGTCGATGCGGCCGGCGGCAGCGATGAATTTGTGACGGTCATAAGTGCTTCCTCCCGTGTGCCGCGAGTGACTGCCGGCACTCATGTCGCTTGATCTAATGTGTCGCTGACATGTCAGTGATGAGGCTAGTCGAAAGCTCCGGGAGCGTGCAAGTCTTAAATTCGGGGAAGGTGGAAAACGGTGCGTAAGTTCATCGCTTCCGGGACCGGTTCGATTTCTTATGAAGCCGGAACCTCGGCTCTACTTACTTGTTTTGATGTATTTTCTTCACGCGGACAGGAAGCCGCTTCGCTTGATGGTGCTCTATAACAGCGCTTCGAGCGTGCGCCGCGTATACCAATCGACATAGTCCATCAACGCATCCGATGCCTGGCGGGCCAGGGCCTCATCGCAGTCAGCGATGGCCGTAGCGATCGCCGCATGCAGTTTGCAGACCTGGCGCAGATCGCCAAAACGCTTGAAATGCAGATACCAGAACCGCCGCGTCTGTGCCCCGATCGGACCGATGGCATGAGTAGCATAGCTGTTTTGGGCCGTAGCCGAGACAAGACTGTTGAACTCGCGGTCGGTAACGATGAATATTTTCTCGTCGTTTTGTGCCGCGGCCTGCTCGAATTTCTTGGCCAGGTTCCGGAATGTATTGCGGGCCTGCTCATCGGCGATCCGGGCTGCCCGGCCCGCAAGGATTTTTTCGATCTCCCGGCGGACCTCAATCAGCTTGAGTTGATCCGACAGGTCGATTTCCGAAACGATCACACCTGCCCGCGGCAGGATTTTGACTGTTCCTTCCAATGCCAACCGTTGCAGAGCCTCGCGGATTGGCGTGCGTCCGATACCGAGCGTCTTGTTGAGAGATTTTTCCGAGATCCGGCTTCCGGGAGCGATGCGAAGAGTAACAATCATCTCCTCAATGATCCGGTAAGCCATCTGCGACTGCATCTCGGCAGCATCCGGGCTACCAAGCCGTTTGCCCGTTTCCTCTTCATTGGAAAGAGCTTCTCGACCTCTCGCGACCACCGATCCCGTCTCCCTGTTATTCCACATTGGCCTCCACAGCAGCTTGGACATATCGGGCAAAAGCTTCGGATGGCGCTTGACCGATGGATATGAGCAGCATCTCGCACACTTGTGTCAACAGAGCTTTCCAACTCTCGGTGTTGCCGGCGATGGGAGCCCCAGTGTCTTACAATCCGCCGTTGAGAGTCGGCTTTGACGATCGGAGCGCCGCGCTCTTTTCCATGGCGGCTTCGATCATCGGCAATACATCCTCGATTTTTTCCGCCACGAGGTACTGCACTTCCAGCGATGCGCGGATGAAGCCATGCGCGCGCATGTGCTCGAACAAGGCGAGCAGGGGCCGCCAGAACCCGTTGACGCTTGCGATCACCACCGGCTTTGTGTGCCGTCCGAGCTGCACCCAGGTCAGTTGCTCGATGAGTTCTTCCAGCGTGCCGATGCCGCCGGGCAGGGCGACGAAGGCGTCGGCATGTTCGAACATCAGCCGTTTGCGCGTGTGCATATCCGGCACGATCAGTTGCTTCTGCGCCTCTTTGACCATGCCTTCGCGCTCGGTCAGAAAATCCGGAATGATGCCCGTCACGGTGCCGCCATGCGACAGGACCTCGTGTGCTATGGCGCCCATCAGGCCACGGTCGCCGCCGCCGTAAACGAGGCCGATGCCGGCTCCGGCCAGAATGCGGCCGAACTTTCGCGCCGCAGCATCATAAAGGGGGTCGTCCCCGGCGCCTGAGCCGCAATAGACACAGATGTTGCCGATTCTACGCGACCCCCGGGATTCCGGCTCATTTTCGATGATTGTCGTCGACTCTGTCATAATCCCACTATAGTCGAGAATTGCCGGAAACGCGGGCAATACCGGCGCTTCTGGCTCATTGCGGAAGCCTTGGACAACGCACCCCGAGCTATTCAGGGCAACGGCGAAGAGGCGCGCTGCTTGTCGGCAATTGATATGGCCGGTTGATGGCTGGCGTCATATAATGGAACAAAAGGCCAAGAGAAATGGTGCGCACGCAAATCATTGCTTTATCGCTGGGTGCGGCTATCGCAGCCGCCATCGGCGGCGTGCTCATCTGGGAGGGCTTTCCTGGCGGCGCACCGCAGATTGCCCCCGAATCGGCTTCGAATTCCGCTCGTGAAACAACGCCTCAACGTGCTGTGACCGCTCCAGCTCCAGCGCCTGCTGAGAAAGAGGCGATGGGCGGCGCTGTCAAAGTGCCGCAGAGCAAATCTGCACCGCCAGCGGCCAAAGCTTCACCCGCCGCGCCTTCGCCGAAGTCTGCTTCGGGTGCATCGCCTAACCCCGTGGCGAATCACGCAGACAGCCATCCGGCAAGTGCTGCCTCCAATCCCGCACCTGTGGCCGCTCCGAAAGCTGCGGCGAATACCGCCGCAAAACCTGTCCAGCAGTCTGCCTCTTCAGAGCCCTCGGCGAAACAGCCGCCCGCGAAGGCCGCGGATGCGACAGCTTCAGATGACATTCCGCAATTCGACACGGTGAGGGTTGAGCCGTCGGGTGACTCGGTCGTCGCCGGTCATGGACCGGCCAACCGCAAGGTGGCGTTGCTGGCGGGCGATAAGGTGATTGGCGACGCGGAAACGGAGGATTCCGGCGATTTCGTTATCGTTCCCGAGCCTCTGGCGCCGGGCAATTATGTGCTCTCCTTGCGGAGCGGCAAGCTGCGGTCGCGCCAGAGCGTCACGGTTTCGGTTCCCGCCAAGGGCAAGAAGGGCCTTGTGGTCGCCTTGGACGAACCCGGCAAGCCGAGCGTGCTGCTCGCCGATCCAACGACGTCAAGCACGCCCGCAGCGAAATCTGAGGCGAAACCGGCAGCGTCTGCTGAAGCGCCCGCAAAACCCGCGCCGGGCGCAGCACCCACCGTCGCCTTCAAGACTGCGGAAGCGGACAAGGGCGGTTTCTATGCGTCCGGTTTTGCACCGCCGGGCACCCATGTACGGATCTATCTGAATGGCAGTGCTCTGGCCGACGTGACCGCGGATTCCAAGGGCCGCTGGTCGCTGACGATCGGAAAAGGCATGACAGCCGGGCATTATGTCGTCCGCGCTGATGCTCTGGACGCAAAGGGCAAGGTGGTCGCGCGGGCGCAGGTACCCTTCGATATGCCTGAGGCCGTCGCCGCAAATGATGCGCCCACGGCGGTGCAGAAGCCTGCAACCGCTCCGCCTCAGACCGCCGCCACGCCATCGCCGCCGCCGGAGGCTCAGAAGCAAAGCGCGCAGGCCGAGACGCCGCCTGCTGCTGCGAAACCGCAGGCCGAGAGCGTGCAGGAACCTGCGGCAAAGCCGCAGACCGCAGAAATCGCATCAGCGTCGCCCACTTCAGGCGAGGCGGCGCCGGCAGCTTCGGACGCCAGCCATGCCGTGGTCTCAAAAGTGGAAACGGCCAAGGTCGTGCGCGGTGACAGCCTTTGGCGGATCAGCCGCGAAACGCTTGGGCATGGCATTCGCTACACGTTGATTTATAAAGCGAATGCGAGCCAGATCCGTAATCCGAACCTGATCTATCCCGGCCAGGTCTTCGTCGTGCCTCATGTGAATTAGGGACCTCCCCACGTCATCCTCTCCTCTTGCGGAAGAGGTGGTCCTTGCGGCGGTGAGTCCAGGCGGCCCTGTTCACCTCTGCTCGACTTGCGCTTTGCGTGGGTGCGTTTTGCTCCGCAGCATCTTATATGACACGCAAATTTATCGCGCAGCGCGGGCCGCATCATCAAGGCTCGATCGGCCTTGAGTGGGTATTTTTTCATCTTGTCGTCTTCTGTTTCTCCTTCTCCATCTTCTCCGGGCAACACTAACGCCTCATCCCGCGAATTGACCTTCGCCGAGATCTGGCAGCGCTTGTGGCACTATGTCTGGCCGAGTGATCGCCGCGATTTGCAGTTGCGCGTCTTTGCGACGCTCATTCTTCTGCTGCTGGCGAAACTTGTCACGATCGCCATTCCCTATTCGTTCAAATGGGCCACCGATGCGCTGACCGGACATGGCGCCGAACATTTGTTCGGCATCGTGGAAGGCGCTCTGGCGCTAACTGTCATTTACGGCTTTTTGCGCATCGCGATGGCGTTCTTCACGCAGGCGCGCGATGCCGTCTTCGCCGCCGTCGCCATGCATGCGGTGCGGCGGCTCGCGCGGGATGTCTTTATTCACCTGCATCAGTTGTCCTTGCGCTTCCATCTCGAACGCAAGACCGGAGGGCTCACCCGAGTCCTGGAACGTGGCCGCAACGCAATCGAAACGGTCGTGCGCACGGTGGTGCTCGTCGCCATTCCAACGGCGATCGAATTCATTCTGATACTTGCAGTATTTTTCTTCCAGTTCGACTGGCGCTACGCCCTGTCGATCGCGGTAATGATCGTCGCCTACATGGCCTTTACGTTCAGCGCCACCAATTGGCGCATCGGCATTCGCCGTTCAATGAACGAGAGCGACACCGACGCCAACACAAAGGCGATCGACAGTCTGCTCAATTTCGAAACGGTGAAATATTTTGGCGCTGAGGCGCGCGAGGTGCAGCGCTACGACAAGTCGATTGCGCGTTACGAAAAGATGAGCATCAAGACCTATACGTCGCTCACGTTTCTGAACTTCGGTCAGGCGCTGATCTTCACGACGGGGCTGACGGTGGTCATGGTGATGACCATCATCGGCATCCGCAAGGGCACCAACAGCATCGGCGATTTCGTGCTCGTCAATGCGATGATGATCCAGCTTTATCAGCCGCTGAATTTTCTCGGCATGGTCTATCGCGACATCAGACAGGCGAAGATCGATCTCGAGATGATGTTCGATGTGCTGGCGCAAAATGCGGAAATCCTCGACAGGCCCGGTGCGAGGCCGCTGGCCGTCACCGGCGGGCATGTTCGTTTCGAGAATGTGTTCTTCCGCTATGACGCCGACCGCGAGATTTTGAATGGCGTCAGCTTCGATGTGCCGCCCGGCAAAACCGTCGCGATCGTCGGGCCGTCCGGCGCGGGCAAATCGACGCTTTCGCGGCTGATCTTCCGGTTTTACGAACCCTATCTCGGCCGGATTACGATCGACGGTCAGGACATCGGCGCGGTGACGCAGAGCTCGCTTCGCGCCGCGATCGGCATGGTGCCGCAAGACACAGTGCTGTTCAACGACTCTATCGCTTACAACATCCGCTACGGCCGCTGGGATGCGAGCGAGGCGGAAGTGCGCGCCGCGGCCAGCTTCGCCATGATCGACCGCTTCATCGAATCTTTGCCGGAAGGCTATGAGGCGCAGGTCGGCGAACGTGGATTGAAACTTTCCGGCGGCGAGAAGCAGAGGATCGCGATTGCGCGGACGATCCTGAAAGCGCCGCCCATTCTCGTGCTCGACGAGGCGACCTCGGCGCTCGATACTTTTACCGAGCGTGAAATTCAGGATGCGCTCGAAAAGGTCTCGAAAGGCCGCACCACCCTCGTCATCGCCCATCGGCTTTCGACAGTTGTGAATGCCGATGAAATTCTGGTGCTCGACAAGGGCCGTATCATCGAGCGCGGCGCGCACTCGGTTCTGTTGGCGCAGGGCGGGGTCTATGCCGCAATGTGGACCCGGCAAAATGAGATCCGTCAGGCCGAGGAGGTCTTGCGGCGGGCCGCCGAAGCCGAGCAGGGAAGCCCCGGAATGCAGCTCGACCGGGAGTTCTCCGAGATCGAACGCCAGCGTAACGGTGGCCTCTATGGTGACCGTGACGAGGAAATTACAACAGGCTAAGGTGGCGGCGCGTGCTGGCAGCCCTTTCGTCGTGTATAACCGCGCCGATCCGATTTTCTTTCCTGTTGAACATGGGCGCAGTGAGCGGATTGCCCTTTCGGCCAAGGTGACTGTTTTTCATGTCGATCATCGATTCGATCCGCAAGCAGATCGTTCCCATTCACAAGGAAGGTTATATCTTCATCGCGCTCTTCGCGGTGGCGGCGATCATCCTCGGCTGGATCTTTACGCCGCTCGGCTGGATCGGCCTGATATTGACGCTCTGGTGCGCCTATTTCTTCCGGGATCCGGCGCGGGTTACGCCGCTTGAAGATGGACTCGTGATTTCACCGGCAGATGGAATGATTTCCTCTATCGGTCGTTTCCCGCCGCCGCCGGAGCTCGGCTTCGGCAGCGATCCGATGTTGCGCATTTCGGTTTTCATGTCGGTCTTCGATTGCCATGTTAACCGCGCGCCTGTGGCTGGCCGCATTCAGAAGATCGTTTATCGGCCCGGATTGTTCATCAATGCCGATCTCGACAAGGCGAGCGAGGACAATGAGCGCAACTGCTTCGTTATCGAGGCGGCAAACGGCCGCTATGGCGTCGTGCAGATTGCCGGGCTTGTGGCGCGGCGGATCGTCTGCTTTGCTGTTGCAGGAGACCGTGTGGGCGTTGGCGACCGCATCGGGCTCATCCGCTTCGGCTCACGGGTCGATGTCTATCTGCCCGAGGGCGCCCGGGCATTGGTCGGGCAGGGCGCGCGTGCAGTTGCCGGGGAAACCATACTGGCGGATTTCCAGACGCAAGCGCCGCCGCGCAGCTTCAAACTGAGTTAAGCAATGTCGGGTTTTATAGCGTTTTCGGGCGAAGTGGCTTCCGGTTCGCGTGAAGAAAACGCATCAAGGCAAATAACGCATTTGAACAAAGCAGTTTCCTTTTTATGTGAAGCGGCGATTTTCATCCCGCTAGAGCGGGATGCAAAAAGTGAAGACCGGTTTTTCGCGAAAATCCCGCTCTAATTTATTGGAATCGATCACGCATCGTGATCTAGAGGCGTTTCATTAATGGGCCACGGGTTCGATCGGGACTTTCTTCGCCGTTCCGGCAAATTGCCGGGAGCGCGCGCTGCGCAAAAGGCAGCGACCGAAACGATTGAGACTCCGGCAGGCCATCTCGGGCTGGTCCGCAGGCGGCGATTCCATGCCGTGCCCTTGCGGATCATCGTGCCAAATCTCGTCACGCTGCTCGCACTTTCGATAGGTCTCACCAGCATACGTTTCGCCGCTGAGGGGCAATTCGAAATTGCGGTGCTGGCCGTCATCGGAGCCGCAATTCTCGATGGGCTTGACGGGCGGCTTGCGCGCGCGCTCCGCGGCACGTCGCGCTTTGGTGCGGAACTCGACTCGCTGGCCGATTTCGTCGATTTCGGCGTTGCGCCCGGCCTGATCCTTTATTTCTGGAATCTGGATCAGATCAAAAGCCTCGGCTGGTTCACCGTCCTTGTCTTCGCGATTGCCTGCGCTTTGCGGCTGGCGCGATTCAATGTGATGATTGAGACTCCGACGAAGCCGGCTTGGCAGGCGCATTTCTTCACAGGCATGCCAGCGCCGGCGGGCGCCATCGTCAGCCTGCTACCGCTCTACCTCGGCCTGTCCGTCCTTGGCGTGCCGCCGGTGCATTGGCTCGCGCCATTCGAAATTGCCTATGTTCTGTTCATCGCTTTTTTGATGGCGAGCCGGATCCCGCATTTCTCGGGCAAGAGGATTGGCCGGATTCCGCGCGAATATGTGATCCCGGTTCTGTTTGGCATTGCGGTCATCGTCTTGCTTCTCGCAACTTTTCCGATGGAGATGCTGATCTGCCTCAGCTTCCTCTATCTCGCGACCGTGCCTCTGGCCATGCGCCGCTACAGGTCCTATGAAGCGGCGGATGCGGCGGCGGCTGCGACGGAAACGAAGGGTTCGGGCGAACCCGTTTCGGATGTGCGCCACTGAGTCATAGGATGGCCGCGAGCCCGGTTCTGACGTAATCGGAACCGAAATGGCTCTAGCTTTTCCGGGAAAGACGTGCCAAGCCGCGCCTGAACGTGCCAAAATGGCGTCGTGCAAGGTGATTTGCCGCGCGGATGCCTTATCCGAAGGTGAGACCTCGGGGTTCCTTGGGCCTTGGGTTTGCATGAAGGAATGAAATGTCGAAGGAAGAATTGCTTGAATTTCCAGGTACCGTTTCGGAATTGCTTCCGAATGCGACCTTTCGCGTCAAGCTCGAGAACGACCACGAGATCATTGCCCATACGGCCGGAAAAATGCGGAAAAACCGTATCCGTGTCTTGACCGGTGACAAGGTGCTTGTGGAAATGACGCCTTATGACCTGACCAAGGGCCGCATCACCTACCGGTTCAAATAGTCCAGAGAGAAGCCGTGAAGGGCGACAGCAGCAGAGGCGAGAGCGGCACAGGCGAAACCAAAACCTGGCGGCCAAAGCTCATATTGGCCTCGGCGTCGCCACGCAGACTGGCCCTTTTGCAGCAAGTGGGTCTCGAACCCGATGCGCTTCTGCCTGCCGATCTCGACGAAACGCCCAAGAAAAGTGAATTGCCGCGGCTCCTTGCTGCGAGGCTTGCCGGCGAAAAGGCGCAGGCGGCGCTGAAGATCGCCAACAGCCGCCCGGAACTCAGCGGCGCCTATCTCATCGCTGCCGATACCGTGGTGAGCGTCGGCCGCCGCATTCTGCCGAAATGCGAAGTCATCAGCGAGGCGGCGCAATGCCTGCGGCTGTTGTCCGGCCGCGCACATCGCGTCCATTGCGGCGTTGCCGTCATTGCGCCGAACGGGGCGATGCGCCGCCGTCTCGTGGAGACACGGCTGCGGTTCAAGCGTCTGTCCGGGGAAGAGGTCGATGCCTATCTGGCCTCCGGCGAATGGCGCAGCAAGGCAGGGGGCTATGCGATCCAGGGCCTCGCCGGAACCTTCGTTCAGAAAATCATCGGCTCCTACAGCGCTGTCGTGGGGCTGCCGCTTTACGAAACCATGTCGCTGCTTGCCGGCGAAGGCTATCCGGCCCATCTCTTCTGGCTGAACCGGGTATAGGCCACGGGCCTGCCCGAAGCAGAGAAGAGAGAAGGAGATGGCGGAGATCAGCAAGGAAAACAGGTCCACGGCGCGGCCATGCCCCATCTGCGGCAAGCCTGCGAGCGTAGAGGATCGCCCGTTTTGTTCGCGGCGCTGTGCCGATGTCGATCTTCATCGCTGGCTTAAAGGCAGCTATGCTATTCCCGCCGCCCCTTCAGCCGAGGACGATGAGGACCTGCCGGGAGGTGAGCCCAAGCCGGAGGGATGAAGGCCGCCAGGATCTATGGCGTGCTGCGGCTGCTGATAAGAAGCTTCTGACACCTCAATCGGCTCGGTCCACAGGCGCTCATGTTTTTCGTTCTTTCGAAGCTTTTCTGGCTTGGCGGCGAGCCAATCAACCTGATCCTGATTCTGGGCGTGATCGGCGTCCTTTTGAGCTTCGGACGGACGGCGCGTTTCGGCCGCGGTCTGACCGCGGTTGCGATGGTTCTTCTGGTAATCGCTGGCTTTTCCCCGCTCGGCGCGATTTTGTTGCAGCCGCTCGAAAATCGCTTTCCACAGCCCCCGGCAAATCTCGCGGCGCCCACCGGCATCATCGTTCTCGGTGGCTCGATCGACCCGGATCTCACGCAAGCCCGCGGCGTGCCAACTTTACTCCCGTCCGCTGCTCGGCTGACGACAGGGGTCGCTCTCGCGCGGCGCTATCCCAAGGCGCGTCTTATCTTCACCGGCGGGTCGGCCAGCATCGACGGCGGCGGGGTCGCGGAAGCGCCGCCGGTTCGCAAGCTCTGGCTGTCACTTGGCGTTCCCGCCGCGCAAATGACGTTCGAGTCGAAGTCGCGCAACACATGGGAGAATGGGGTCTTCACTCGCGCGCTTGTCGATCCGAAGCCGGATCAAACCTGGCTTCTCGTGACGTCGGCCTGGCACATGCCGAGGGCCATGGGGGTCTTCCGCAAGGTGGGGTTCAACGTCATCGCTTATCCGGTCGGTTACGAGACTTATGGAGACAAGCGTGATCTGTGGCTACCGCATCTCGCGGGCGGCGAGATGTCGATGCTCGACAATGCGATGCACGAATGGATCGGCCTTGTTGCCTATCATTTGACCGGCAAGACCGGCGCATGGTTTCCCGCGCCATGACGCAAGACGGCAAGCGCGTCGAATGGCATGATTTCCACCTCCTGCGCTTTCGCGTTTATTGTGCCTGAATCCCGCATTTCATTCCAGGCTTGATCCTCATGTCTCTCACGCTCGTTATCGCGAACAAGGCCTATTCGTCCTGGTCGTTCCGGCCATATATTCTGATGCGCTATTTCGGGATCGGCTTCGCGGAAGTTACGATTCCTCTGGGCGAACCGACGACGCGCGAGCAGATTTTGCGCTATGGGCCAAGCGGCAAATGCCCCGCGCTTATCGACGGCGATCTCACGATCTGGGATTCGCTCGCAATCATCGAATATCTTGCGGAATCCTTTCCACACCTGAACATCTGGCCGCGTGACAAGGCCGCGCGGGCGATGGCGCGTTCGATGTCGGCAGAAATGCACTCCGGGTTTATGGGGTTGCGGTCGCATCTGCCGATGAATATGCGCCGCCCGGTCATGGCCCGACCGCTGACGCCGGAAGCCGCTGCCGATGTAGCACGGGTGGAGGCTGCGTGGGCTGTCGCGCGGCATAAATTCGGCCATCGGGAGCAGGGAGATTTTCTGTTTGGCGCATTTTCGGCGGCCGACGCAATGTTCGCGCCGGTCGTGAACCGCTTTCACATCTATGATGTCCCGGTCTCCTCCGAGGCGCGTGATTACATGAAGCTGATGATGGCGTTGCCGGCATGGCGTGACTGGCAGAATGGCGCGGAAGCGGAAGTCTGGCGCGTTGCGAAATGGGAGGAGATCTGAATCCCGTCGATGGACCTGCGTGAAAGAGAGCGAACCGCATGACCGACAAATTCGCCTTGGTGACGGGAGCTGGCTCCGGCATCGGCCGCGCGGCGGCGGTGGCGCTGATGCAGGACGGTTGGACGGTCGGCCTTGCGGGCCGTCGCCTCGGGCCTCTCAAGGAAACAGCGGCGCTTGGCGCTCCAGGACGATCTCATTGCGTGATCTGCGATGTGGCGGATCCCGGTGCTGTGGCGGCGGCCTTTGCTGAAATCGGCACGGCTTTTGGACGGCTGGATCTGCTTTTCAACAATGCGGGCGCGGCGGCGCGTGCAGTGCCGATGGAAGAACTCAGCTTCGACGAGTGGAAAACGGTCGTCGATGTCAATCTGACCGGGGCATTTTTATGCACCCAGCAGGCGATCAGGCTGATGAAGGCGCAGCATCCGCGCGGCGGCCGCATCATCAACAACGGCTCCGTTTCCGCCCATGTGCCGCGCCCGCATTCGGCGCCGTATACGGCGACAAAACACGCGATCACGGGCCTCACAAAGTCAACGTCGCTCGATGGCCGCGCCTATGACATTGCCTGCGGCCAGATCGATATAGGCAACGCCGCAACCGAACTTCTGCGGCCCATGCTGGAGCGGGCGGAGAAGGGCGAGCCAGCCGAACCCACTATGGATGTGGCGCTCGTCGGCACGGCCATAGTCCAGATGGCGAACCTGCCGCTTGAGGCCAATGTCCAGTTTATGACGCTGATGGCGACAAAAATGCCACTGATCGGGCGGGGCTAAGGCCTCGCTTCCGGCTTCTTTCCCCGGAAAACTCTGCCAAGTTTGCAACGTGTTGCGGAAATCTGCTTGATGCAATTGTCGCTGCCGCAGCCTATCTTGTAATAGAGCTTTGCGGACCAGTTTTGCCGATGGCGGCCCGCGCGAGCCCTGACGAGCGGGAAGGCAATGCCCTATATCCTTGCCGGTTTTTTTGTCTGTTTGCTGGCGCTTTACGCAATACGCAGTTTTGTGCGGGCTGATCCTGCGATCCTCGTCCGTCTTTCCCACCGGGCAGTTGCCGCTGGCGCACTGGCGCTTGCCGTATTTCTGGGTTTGCGCGGCCAGATTGAAATCGCCGTCGTGCTGGG
>SCSF01000015.1 GCA_004298435.1 Beijerinckiaceae bacterium | reverse complement strand
GCTTGATCGAAGCGCCGAAGAGACCGGCGAGTTCATCAAGCGCGAAAGCAGCGAAGGCTGCCGGTCTCTCATGTTCGAGATTGGCCGCGAGCTGTCCGCCGAAATAGGCTTCGATAAGATTTCGTCCGAAGGGCCGCAAATGATAGCTCGCCGTCTCGATGCGATCGGTCCGGCCGAACAGATGTCCGTCTTTCGGCAGGTCCAGCGATCCATCGACAGCGAGAATAAGCTTGTCTGCAACTCCGAGAGGAAGGCCCGCGGCGGCGGCGCGCTTCTCCGGCAACGGCGGATCGAAATTGATCGCATCCGACGCAAGCAGATTCGTGGGAAGCGTCACAACGACCTTCGCGGCTGTCACAATGCCTTGCGGCGTCGTCAGGCGAATGACAGGGCCGCTGTGATCGACGCGCGTGACGGGGCAGGAAAGCGTGATGGGAAGCGCCGCGCCGAAACGGGCGATCCCCGCGCCATAGCCTTCAGCGATCCGCCAGTTGATCCCTGTGTCTTCGTAATTAGCCGTGTCGGCAGTGGAGAGCCTGTCCGGCTCGACGCCGCTTGCATAGGTCGTGACAGCGGCGACCAACGGATTGAAGCGCCCATCTTCCGGTAGCAGCGTCGCCACGGCCCGATCAGGCTCGTCGCTCGCAGCCTTTTCGATAGCAGACCGGAACGCCTGCATGGCGTCCATGAAGGCTGCCTGATCCTTGGCGCTAAATCCCAGATCAAAGCTTTGGCGTCCCCAGCCGGGCGGCGATTTGTCGATTTCAAATCCGAGGCCGCTCAGAATCGCGGTGAACGGATTGATGTCCGCCGAATGGAGCCAGCCGCAGCCGAGGTCGAGAGGAAATTCCTTCGTGATGGTGTGGGCACGGCCGCCGATGCGCGAACGCGCTTCCAGAATTCGGAATTTGACCCTCGGATCATCGGCAAGGCGTCGTCCCGCCGCGAGGCCTGCGGCGCCCGCCCCGATAATAATCACATCGTAATCGGCTAAGGCTGGTATCACAGGCTTGCCACAGTCATAAGTCCGCTGCGGCTCTGTCCCAATCTCGTCACCTTTCCTCGGCATTGAGCGTGAGGCTGCGCCGCGGAAGCTTCCGGAAGCATGCCGGGTTCGAAAGAGCGGAGCCGCCGCAATCCCATGTTGAGCCGCGTCATTTCCTGGCTTTTCATATCCCGTTCTTTTGCTCCGGACCATCGTGCGGCCGGGGCCGCGCGTTTCGGCAACGCCATCGTCAGTTGCGCGGTTTCACGGCTTCGTCTGTTTCTCAGTGGCTTCGCCTGTTTAGGTATGACGGCGCTGCTTGCCGGCTGCGTCTCTGTCGGCGTTCCAGATGTGTCCTCGGTCGGCGACATGTTCTCGTCCGGGCCGGCGCCACAGCCGAACCAGATTGCCATCTTCGTTGCTTCGGTCCGCAATGGCGAAAACGGTGCTTCGAATGAGATGAGCCATAACGGGACGCATTATTCGTTGCAGACGATCAGCATCCCGCCGCATCACAAGATCGGCCAGATCGAACGCCCGACATTCGGCAAGCCGAACCCGATGCATGATTTCGTCGTGTCGTCACGGCGCGACCTCAAGGAACAATCCTTCCGCAATGGAATCGCCACGCATATTTCGGGCCGCATCGGCTCAAATCGCGATGTTCTGCTTTATGTGCATGGCTTCAACACAAGCTACAACGAGGCGCGGTTCCGGCTGGCGCAGATCGTTCAGGACGGCCGCTTCGGCGGCGTGCCTGTGCTGTTCACATGGCCGTCGAGCGATAGCCTTCTGGGTTATGAAGCGGCGCGTGAAACGGCGGCCGCCTCGCGCGACGGGCTGGCCAGTGTGCTGCGCGACCTGAGCGAACTGCCGGATGTCGGCCGCATCCATATTCTCGCCCATTCGCTCGGCACCTGGCTCACCATGGAGGCGCTGCGCGAGCGCGCCATTGCGGGCAGTCCCGATCTTCATGGCAAGCTCGGCCTCGTCATGCTGGCGGCGCCGGACATCGACCTGTCGGTGTTCCGCGAACAGCTCAGCCACGTCGATCCACGCCATATTTCCGTGCTTGTCTCGTCGAAGGACAAGGCCTTGTCCTTGTCGAGCTGGCTTGCGGGGGACAGACCGCGGCTTGGCGCGCTCGATCCGCACAAGCCATCAGATCGCGCGGCGCTGCGCCGCTTGGGCGTGAAGGTCTATAATCTCGCGCCGGAATCTACTGGCTTCATCGGTCATGGCATGTATGCCGATGTGCCGGCCGTGGTGCGCTCGATCGGCATGCAGATCGGCGAAGCGCGCCTTCAGGATGAAAATGTGCAGGCCGTTCTCGGCAAGAACCCCATAGATCCAAGCGTGACGAGCACGCCTCTTCCGGCTGCCAGGGCTCCAACGACGCCTGCAGCCACCGCGAGCGGCGCGCCGGCTCCAGCGGCTGCCGTGCCCGCTCCAGTGGCTGCCGTACCCGCAGCGCCTGTTGCGCCGCCAGCCCCCGTCGGTGCCGCCCCTGCTGCGGCTGTGCCTGCAACGACGCCTGCGCATTGATTGGCCCCGGTTAGCGATCTTCCCCGGTTTCCATCATCATGGCGTCGACAGCCATTTCGATCGCATCGAGGTCATGGGCGTAGACATTCCAAAGGATTGGGAGGTCAATTTTGTCATATCCGTGGCGGAAATGATTGCCGAGATCGGCTACCTGTCGCCAGGGAATTTCCGCATGCTGCTCTTTCCATGCCTGAGGAACATGGCGCGACGCTTCGCTGAGGATTTCGAGGAAACGTTCGTAGGCCGCACGTGTAACAGGCTCGTCTGCGAGCGCGGATGAATCTTTTTCGAGAAGAAGGGCACGTATATTTTTGATTGCATCTTTCATGTGCTGCAATCGTTGACGTGCCGTCGCTACCATCAGAAAATCCGCGTCATGTCGTCGGCGATAGTCCGTGCGAAATCGCCTTGGATGCTGCGACGAAGTTGGGCATTCGTCTGAAGCCCGGTCGCGTCCGAAATCAAATGTTCGATTCCAATCAAGTCGAGAAGCGAAAATTTGTTGTTCTCGACGACATCCAGCATCACATCGAGATCGCTGTCCGGGCGATTGTCCCCACGCGCTCGCGAGCCGAAGATCGCGAGATGTTCCACGCCTGCCCTTCCCAGTGCGTCTTTGTGGGCACGCAGACGATTGATGATCTCAGCCTTATCCATAAGAAATTATAGCATCGTCTCAGGGCAGGGCGAAATCGGAAACCAGGTCCGAAACGGTCCGGTGCTTGCAAAAATCAGCCAGCTCTCACAGCCTTGCTGGCAGGTCTTCCTCGTGCGCGAGGCTGGAGAAGCGCGTCATTTCCGCCTCGAAGGCGAGTTCCACGGTCCCTGTCGGTCCATGGCGTTGCTTGCCGATGATGACTTCCGCCTTGCCGTGCACCTGCTCCATGGTCGATTGCCAGGCGAGAAATTCCTCGCTGCCTTCGCGCGGCTGCTTGTTCTTCACATAATATTCCTCGCGGAAGACGAACATCACCACGTCGGCGTCCTGCTCGATCGAGCCGGATTCACGCAAGTCTGAAAGTTGTGGGCGCTTGTCGTCGCGGCTTTCGACCTGACGCGAGAGCTGCGAGAGCGCGACGATCGGGACGTTCAACTCCTTCGCCAGGGCCTTCAGGCCGGTGGTGATCTCCGTCAATTCCTGAACACGGCTGTCGCCGCGCGTCTTGCTCCCTGAGAGCAATTGCAGGTAATCGACGACCAGCACATCGAGACCACGCTGGCGCTTCAGGCGGCGGGCGCGGGCGGTTAATTGCGCGATGGAAATGCCGCCCGTCTGATCGATGTAGAAGGGGATCGACTGCATTTCGCGGGCGGCTTCAGTGACCCGGCTGAACTCCGCCTCCGAAATATCGCCACGCCGGATCTTGTAGGACGGCACGGCGGATTGCTCGGCAATGACGCGGGTGGCCAATTGCTCCGCCGACATTTCGAGCGAAAAGAAGCCGACGATGCCGCCGTTCAGCGTCTCGAGAGTGCCGTCAGGGCGCGGCGCGGATTCATAGGCCTTCGCGATATTGAAGGCGATGTTGGTTGCAAGCGCCGTCTTGCCCATGCCGGGACGTCCCGCGACGATGACGAGATCCGAAGATTGCAGTCCGCCAAGCATGCGGTCGAGGTCAACGAGGCCTGTCGCGATGCCGGAGAGGCGCCCGTCGCGCTCCCAGGCCTTGGCGGCCATATCGACGGCCGTTGCCAGAGCATCTGAGAAACGCTGGAAGCCGCCGTCGTAACGCCCTGTTTCGGCGATCGAATAGAGTTTGCGCTCCGCCTCCTCGATCTGCTCGCGCGGCGCGGCGGCAATCGGCGCATCAAAGGCCGCATTGACGATATCTTCGCCGATCAGAATGAGATCGCGGCGTATTGCCAGCGCATGGATCGTGCGGCCGTAATCCTCGGCATTGATGATCGTTGTGGCTTCCGCCGCCAGCCGCGCGAGGTACTGTGGAATCGTCACCCCGCCGAGATCGTGATCGCCGAGAAAGGTCTTCAGTGTGATTGGCGTCGCGATTTTGCCAGCGCGGATCAATTGCGATGCCACATCGAAAATGCGGCGATGCAGTTCCTCCGAAAAATGCGCTGGCTTGAGGAAATCCGAAACGCGGTCGAAAGCGTCATTGTTGACGAGTATCGCGCCAAGCAGCGCCTGTTCCGCCTCGACGTTATGCGGCGGGACGCGGAAACTCCGCTCGCTGGCGCGCTCCTGCGTCCGGGCCGGCAGCATGACCTCGCTCGAGCGTCCCGTTCTTTCGGCAATTTGTTCCAGCGTGGCCATAAGGTCTCGATTGTGCGGTCGAATCACCTCTTGCGAGGCGCTTTGAATTCACCTTGTCGCACAGAGCCCAAGGCGCCGGGAGAAAAATCCGGCTGCGGCGGGCGCACCGCCCGCAATCCACAATGGCCGCAAAAAGATTCGCGCCTGTCTCCCTATCCTTTTCGAGCGAAGTGGTTGCTGCTCCGCGTGAAAAAAACGCATTAAGACAAGAAAAGGAGCCGTGGTTTGATCCCACGGCTCCATCATCAGAAGCGCATCATAGTCTTTGGAAAGCTGGAGACTCTAGCCTTCCTCGCCGCCGGCCTCTGCAAGAGCCGCACCGACCTCAAGGCCGAGATCCGCCATCGAGGTCTCCTCGACGACATCCATCGCCTCGCCCTTCGCCTGGCGCTCGGCTTCCGCCGGTGAACGTGCGACGTTGACGATGATCGGCACTTCGACTTCCGCATGAAGATGCACCGGCACCTCATGCAGGCCGATGGACTTGATGGGCGCTTTGAGCACGATCTGGTTGCGGTTCATAGCGAAGCCGCCGGCGGTCGCGATCTCGGCAATGTCGCGTGGCGACACCGAACCGTAAAGCTGGCCGGTCTCGCCCGCCTGACGGATCAGAACGAAGGTCTGGCCGGCGAGTTTTTCGGCGACGCCCTCGGCTTCGCTTTTCAATTCGAGATTGCGTGCTTCGAGCTCCCGGCGCTGGGATTCGAAGCGCTTCTTGTTGGCTTCGGTCGCCCGCAGTGCCTTGCCGGACGGCAAAAGAAAATTGCGGGCGAAACCGTCTTTCACGCGGACCTGATCGCCCATCTGGCCGAGTTTGGCGACGCGTTGGAGCAGAATAATTTCCATGGTTTAGTTCCTTCCGTTCAATTCTCTGGAGACAATGCAGCGGCTTTTTTTCTGTCGCGCAGGCCAAAGCCTGCTTCCGCAAGGCCGATGAGAGCGAAAATGATGAGCGGCCAGGGCATGAGCAGCACAATCGCGACGTAGATGCCGGTGAGTAACGCGGTGCGGAATTTCATGCCGCGCGAAAGATCATGCACGACGGCGAGGCCTTGCAGCACGAAAACGAGACCGAGCGTGGCTGCGCCTATGCTGCCGATGATTCCGGGAAGTGCTGGCAAAAAGGACACGATGATGCACGAGAAAAAGACAAGGGCGCAGATGCGCGGGACATGAAGGCCTTGTGGAATATCCGGCCAGGGGAAGGGGAGGCGGCGCGAAAGATCTGCTACGCGACCGGCAATCCAGAGGTCAACCGCGAAGGCCAGAACGATCACGCTGCTCGCCGTCGCGGGCATGGATTCGACCACCATGCGCGCCAGCGTGGCGCGCTGAATGTGTTCTGGCAGTCCGCGCGACCCCAGCATCTGGCCTATCAGCGGTTCGACATGAGCGACCGCTTTGGAGATCGCCGCCTCGTAGCTCGGCTGCTGGAGGATGAGCGCCACTGTTACTGCCGTCACGATGACAAAGGCGACGAAGGCGATCGATACGAGAATGTCGCCGAAGGGGCAGTGCTGTCGCGGCGATGGCCGCGTGGCGGATTCCGCCAGTTTGTCATGCGAACGGTGCAGAAGACTGGAAATCCAGGGCACGACAACCCTGCTTCTGCCAGCGCCGGCAAGATACGCAAACCACCAGGAGGGCAGACTGAGAAAGATCGCATAGATGAAACCGGCGATACAGGCAGCAGCAACCACCTTGGCCGAAAATGCGGCTGTCGTCGCAGCGATGACGAGGGCGCCAATGGTGACAGCGGCGGCAACGGCGGCGCCAAGGCCAGCCGCGCGGCCGAAGCTCAACGTTGCGATCATAATCGGCAGGGGAGACAGGGAGGCAAGCAGCAGGCCAGCGAAAGCCTCCTGCCGCCGCGCGGCGGCGAAAAGCAGCGCAGCCGCCAGCCCGCTCCCGAACGCAGCCGGGAAACGTATGTCGAAGCTGTACTGGTCCTTCTTCTTCGCCATTGCCGAGCTGTCCCGCTTGGGCGGTTAGGGAGAAATCTCTCCCAGCCGAGCCGCCGATTAAGATCGGCGACCTTTTTCAGTGCGAATGCCGCCAGAGGCTGGCGGGATTATGATCCCGAAAGTTCTGATGCTCGGGATCATGTCTTTGTTTTGTGTCGTATGTTCTAATCGGAAAAATCTACAACTTTTCCGGAGCTTGCGATTAGCGGATCACATAAGGCAGGAGACCCAGAAAGCGCGCGCGCTTGATCGCCTTGGCGAGTTCGCGTTGCTTTTTCGCCGAGACGGCGGTGATGCGCGAGGGCACGATCTTTCCACGCTCGGAGATATAGCGGGAAAGCAGGCGGGTATCCTTGTAGTCGATCTTCGGCGCATTCGGGCCGGAGAAGGGGCAGGTCTTGCGACGCCTGAAGAAGGGCCGGCGCGCGGGTCCAGATGCAGTAGCCATCACAAGCCTCCTTCTTCGCTCGATGCGGCTTCGTCACGGGGACGCCGCGGGCCGCGGTCGCCACGGTCCCTGTCACCGCGGTCACGATCGCCGCGCTCCCGGTCGCCACGGCCGCGACCACGATCACCGCGATCGCCACGATCATCATCGTCGCGCTTGCGCATCATCGCGGAGGGCTCCTGCTCCAGCTCGTCGACGCGGATTGTCATAAAGCGCAAGATGTCCTCGTTGAGGCCCATCTGCCGCTCCATCTCGGCCAGCGCTGCCGGCGGCGCGGAAATGTTCATCAGGGTGAAGTGCGCCTTGCGGTTCTTCTTGATCCGGTAGGCGAGGGATTTGACACCCCAATATTCGAGCTTCTCGATCTTGCCGCCGAGAGACTCGAGGAGGGTCTTGAATTGCTCGTTGAAAGCGTCCACCTGCGGCGCGGATATATCCTGGCGCGCAAGATAGACATGCTCGTAAAGAGACATGGATTAAGCCTTTCATGTTCGTGACCGCTTCGGCGCGAAGCCCTTCGAGCCCCGGAAAGGCTCGAGTGAACAATCGAAGGCAGGGACACGGGAAGGCGGATTTTTGAGGATCCTGCGCGGCGCAACCGCGTCTTCCGTTCAGCCCCCGGCCAAAGCGGAGAAGCAGGCTTTATACTTGGAAATTCCCGCAAATCAAGCCCGAGGCCTCCGGCTAGACACAGGGTCCCCATTCGCCTGTCGCGTGAATACGCCATGATTTCAGCCCGGCTTTGGCGACAACTGTGCGGCCAGACTTGGCCATGGCGACGAGGTGGTTGAAAACGAGCGGCGTGCGCCAGGCGAGCGGGCGCGCCGGGTCGCAAACGGCGCGATATTCGTCTGAGTCAGGGTCTTCCATCAGAATTGTGCCGACACGGTCCGGACGCAGTTGCGCACTCATGCCGCGGTCGCCTTTCCACAGACATTCATAATCCCGGCACACATCGGGGCGCGTGCTGTAGATGCCGCAGCCACCACCGCTCATGCAGTCCTTGCAGAGACGGCCTGCCGGCTTTTGCAATTCCTCGATTTCGAGCACCTGACAGCACAGGCTGCAAGAGCCGCATGCCTTTCCCGGAATATCCATGACCTCAACCTGCCATTACCGCGAGTCACATGCCGCGCATGATGACGAACACTTGCCGCCTTGCAACCGAAATCAGCGGCAGACAGCCAGTCTGTCTGCGACATATGTAAATTGCCCGGCTTGACAGGGACGGCTCGGCAATGCCACTCGCAGCCTGCAAATTAAACAAGAGCGGCGTGAGACATGGCGCGGGCATATATTTTTCCGGGACAGGGATCGCAGTCCGTCGGCATGGGCAAGGATCTGGCTGAGGCATTTGCGCCGGCGCGCGCCGTGTTCGACGAAGTCGATGAGGCGCTGCATCAGAAGCTTTCGGCGTTGATGTTCGAGGGGCCTGAGGCGGAGCTGACTTTGACCGTCAATGCGCAACCGGCGCTGATGGCTGTGAGTCTCGCCGCGCTGCGCGTGCTGGAGGCCGAAGCCGGACTCGATCTCGCGCGGGATGCTGCCTTCGTAGCGGGCCATTCGCTTGGCGAATATTCGGCGCTCGCCGCGGCAGGCACCTTCACGGTTGCGGATACGGCGCGCCTGCTGCGGCGGCGTGGCGAGGCGATGCAGAAGGCTGTAGCGCCGGGCGACGGCGCGATGGCGGCGCTGCTGGGCCTTGATTATGAAACCGGCGTGGCGGTCGCCGCTGATGCGCAGAAACAGGCGGGGGACAACGCCGTTTGCTCCGTCGCCAACGACAACGGCGGCGGCCAGGTGGTCGTTTCAGGCACGAAGGCGGCTGTCGATGAGGCGATTGCAATCGCTAAAACAAGGGGTGCGCGACGCGGAATTCTTCTGCCCGTCTCCGCGCCGTTTCATTGTGGATTGATGCAGCCGGCGGCAGATGTCATGGCCGAAGCTCTGGCGGCAGTCCCGATGTCGTCGCCGAAGGTTCCTCTTGTCGCCAATGTGACAGCCGCGCCCGTCACCGATCCGGACGAGATCCGCAGGCTTCTTGTGACGCAGGTCACAGGGACGGTGCGCTGGCGCGAAAGCGTCAAGTTCATGGCGGAGCAGGGCGTGACGCTTTTCGTCGAACTCGGCTCGGGCAAGGTTCTCACCGGGCTTCTGAAACGCATCGCCGACTCTGCAACGGGCCTCGGCGTCGCCGTGCCCGCTGAAGTGGAAGCCTACAAGGCGCTCGGCTAGAAAATCCAAAAACGATTTCACAGAGAGGCACATGTTCGATCTTTCCGGAAAGACGGCGCTGGTGACCGGCGCAAGCGGCGGAATTGGCGGCGCGACGGCCCGCGCCCTGCACCGCCAGGGCGCAACTGTCGCCATTTCCGGCACGCGTCTCGAGGCGCTTGAGGCGCTTGCCGCGGAGCTTTCGAGCCGCGTGCATATTCTGCCGTGCGATCTCGCCGACCCGGCGCAGGTGGAAAAGCTGACGCCGGCTGCGGAAGCGGCAATGGGCAGTCTCGACATTCTCGTGAACAATGCGGGGCTGACGCGCGACAATCTCTTCATGCGCCTCAAGGATGAGGATTGGGATCTCGTGCTTGCTGTCAATCTGACGGCGGCCTTCCGGTTGAATCGCGCCGCCATGAAGGGAATGCTGAAGCGCCGCTACGGCCGGATCATCGGGATCACCTCGATCGTCGGCGTGACCGGCAATGCCGGGCAGGGCAATTACGCGGCTTCGAAAGCTGGCATGATCGGCATGTCGAAGAGCCTTGCCGCCGAAGTGGCCGCACGCAACGTCACTGTCAATTGCGTCGCTCCGGGCTTTATCGAAACGCCAATGACAGACGTGCTCAATGAGAAGCAGAAAGCCGCGATTCTGACGAACGTACCGATGGGTCGGCTTGGCAACGGAGACGATATTGCCGCCGCGGTCGTCTATCTGGCGAGCGCAGAAGCCGCTTATGTGACCGGCCAGACACTTCATGTCAACGGAGGAATGGCAATGATTTGAATGGTTTATACAGTTGTTGCGGGATTCCTTCCGGCCTCTCGCCAACCAGTTTGAAGTATGTTACGAACCGCAAGCCAACCGGCGAAGGGCTGTGGGGGGAAGGTCGCGGTATAGACGACTTTGTACGCCTGGGTCGCAAAAGGGATTCATTCGCATACTCCGGCGTTCGCGGCAGCCCCCTATGTTGTGGGCAGGGCGGATGCTTTCGAGGCCGGACATTGTGGACGGCTTGCGGGTTGCGAATGACTTTCGAAGCCGGCAGTTTCATAAAGAGATCAATAGGACGAGGATCACACGGTCATGAGCGATGTCGCCGAAAGGGTGCGGAAGATTGTAATAGAACACCTCGGCGTCGACGCCGAAAAGGTCGTCGACAATGCCAATTTTATCGAAGATCTGGGCGCGGATTCGCTCGATACGGTCGAACTCGTCATGGCCTTCGAAGAAGAGTTCAGCGTTGAAATCCCGGACGACTCGGCTGAAGCAATCGTCACCGTCGGGGATGCCATCCGGTTTCTCGAAAAAGCGACTGCGGCCTGAGGCTCGCGCGCTGGCCCTGTGTTTTGCGCCTCGGCTGACGCGGCAGGCACAGGGAATAAGGACGGCTCGGTGAGCCGGAAGAGGAAAGCAAACAGAAAAGCCGGGGCGCTTTGGTTTGGGTTGTCGCCTGGACGAAAGGTGACATCCTCAACCAACAGGCTGGAGCATGTTCCAGACGGGGAGGTCCATCTGGCTTTTCCGGCAGATGCTCCGGCGTTTTGCCAATGGCTTTCGGGAGCAGGCGCATAGAATGGATGGCCTTGCGGCCATCCTGAAACGAAATGCTCGCGCCAATGTCCAGTACAGATGCAAGATCCGCAGATATGGCGCTCGCTCCAGCGCCATCGAGGAGACAAGGTCAGTAGATGCGCAGGGTTGTCGTCACCGGTCTCGGCATGGTTTCGCCGCTTGCCAGCGGCGTGGGTCCTTCCTGGCAGCGGCTCATCGCAGGCCAGTCGGGCGCCGGGCCGATCAAGGGCTTCGAGACCGAGGATCTGCCTTGCAAAATCGCGATGCAGGTTCCGCGCGGAACGGGTGCGGACGGCACCTTCAATCCCGATGACTGGATGGAGCCAAAAGAACAGCGCAAGGTCGATGATTACATCATCTATGCCGTCGCTGCGGCGACCGAGGCCCTGGCCGATGCGGGCTGGAAGCCCTCCACCTATGAGGAGCAGATCGAAACCGGGGTGCTGATTGGCTCCGGCGTCGGCGGCCTCGGCGGCATCTACGAAACCTCGGTCACCTTGATTCAAAAGGGACCCAGGCGGGTTTCGCCGTTCTTCATCTCCGGCCGCATCGTCAATCTCGCTGCCGGCTATGTGTCGATCATGCACGGCCTTAAAGGCCCGAACCATGCCGTGGCAACGGCGTGCTCGACGGGTACGCACGCCATTGGCGACGCGGCGCGTCTGATCGCGCTGGAAGACGCCGAGGTCATGGTCGCTGGCGGCGCGGAGTCGGCCATCAACCGCATCGGCATTGCCGGGTTTTCCGCCTGCCGCGCCCTGGCGACGGCGTTCAATGATCGTCCGAAGCAGGCATCGCGGCCTTACGACAAGGATCGCGACGGCTTTGTCATGGGTGACGGCGCAGGTTGCGTCGTGCTTGAATCGCTGGAGCACGCAAAAGCGCGCGGCGCAAAGATTTATGCCGAGATCAAAGGCTACGGCATGTCTGGCGACGCCTATCATATCACCGCGCCGGAGAGCACGGGTGACGGCGCCTATCGCGCCATGCGCGCGGCGCTGAAACGCGCTGGCCTTACCCCGTATGATATCGATTACATCAACGCGCACGGCACATCGACGCCGCTCGGCGATGAGATCGAACTCGGCGCTGTGCATCGGCTGTTCAGCGAGGGCGCCGCGCCGAATTCGCTTTCCATGTCATCGACGAAATCGGCGGTCGGCCATCTTCTTGGCGCCGCCGGCGCGGTCGAGGCGATCTTCTCGATCCTTGCGATCCGCGATCAGATCGTGCCGCCGACCCTCAATCTCGATAACCCCTCCGTCGAAACCCCGATCGACCTCGTGCCGCATGAGGCGCGGAAGCGGAAAGTCGAGCACGTTCTGTCGAACTCATTCGGTTTTGGCGGCACCAACGCCTGCCTCATCCTTGGGCCGCCGGTATAGAACAGCTTTGACGGTTGGATGGTGCGTTATCCACCCTCTACGCAACCTTCACCTTCAAACTTACGTTCAAGCTTATGGATAATTTGACGAATTTTTCTGTGTAAGGAGACTTTTGCCCGCTATTCCAAATGCCGCCACAACTCTGGTGCAGTTTTTCGCGGCGGATGTTGCCCTGAGGCTTTTTCGCGTGGAAAATGCCGGGCAACTCTCCAGAGTTGCAAGGCGCGGAGGGCGGCCAGCCCACAGGATTCGGCCAATCTTAGCCTCTGGCGCACATGATTTTGGCAAAACGCGTGGTTTGACGGGCGGATGGATTCTGGCAATCGGGTGTGTTCATGGGGGGCAAGGCTCCAGATGACGAAAGGCCTCCGGCGTCTGAGCTCTCAGGCGGAGAGCGGTCGCCTGCACGCTTTTTCAGTCGCCGTATGACCCTTCAAAGCCCGAACGAGGCGTTGCAGCCAGAGCTTCCGCCACCGCCGCCGCCACGCAAGCGGCGTCCCACGCTATCGGCGTTTTCAGGCTTTCTGTCGTTTCTGCTGCTGCTGTCGATCGGCGGCTTTTTTGGCGTGATCTGGGGCATGCAGCGGCTGAAGGAGCCGGGGCCTCTCGCCGCCGACAAGGTTCTCTATATCGCTCCAGGCACCGATTTCCCTGATGTTGTCGCTCAACTCGAGGCCGAAAGAGTGATCGACAATGGTTTGATCTTCAACGTCGCCGTAGTTGCAGAAGGCAAGCGTTCAAAGATCAAGGCCGGCGAATATCTCTTCAAGCAAAGCGCCAGCATGCGCGATGTGATCGCGATTCTGGTGAGTGGTCGCCAGGTGCTCCATTCGGTCACTATTCCGGAGGGCTTGACGAGCGAGCAGATCGTTGACCGTTTGCGTCACAATGATTTGCTTCAGGGTGAGATCCTCGAAATTCCGAAAGAGGGAAGCCTGCTGCCCGAGACCTATAAGGTCCCGCGCAACATGTCGCGCTCGGAACTGATCTCGCGCATGCAGGAGGATGAGAAGAAGCTCGTGGCGCAGATCTGGGCGCATCGGGCGAGCGACCTCATCCTGCGGTCGCCTTACGAACTCGTGACGCTCGCATCCATCGTCGAGAAGGAAACCGGCAAGGCCGACGAGCGACCCCGGGTCGCTGCGGTGTTTCTCAACAGGCTGCGGAAACACATGCGCCTGCAATCCGATCCGACGATCGTTTATGGTCTTGTCGGAGGCAAGGGCACTTTGGGGCGGCCAATCCTGCGTTCTGAAGTCGAACGGCCAACGCCTTATAATACCTATGTGATCGAGGGGCTTCCGCCCACGCCGATCGACAATCCGGGGCGCGCCGCGCTGGAAGCCGTCGCCAATCCGTCGCACACGCAGGAGCTTTATTTCGTCGCCGACGGCACTGGCGGACACGTCTTCTCAACGACGCTTGAACAGCATGTGCGCAATGTGAAGCGCTGGCGGCTCATCGAGAAGGAAGCGAAGGAAAAGTCGGGAACGGATGTTGACCATGTGCTGCCGCAGCCTCCGACGACCGGACGTTCCCATCAGCGTGGCGAACTTGATACGCCTTCGATCTACGGCGCTTTGCCGAGTTCCTTCGATGCGCCCGGCGGCGGCCGGACTCTTTCGCTCGGCATGGGCAACGGAGCCTTGGCCATGGCCGCACTCGGCCCGCAACTCCCGAAAGCCATCGCGACGGCCGTAGGGAAGCCTCTGCGTGGCAGGCATCGGAGGGCGGCAAGGACATCTGCATCAGAATTCGAGATGGCGCCCGGTCTCGATCAACTCGGCATTACGGTCCGCGGCGTCACGGACTCGAAGGTTGCATCCGCGCTTCTCGATGGGCCGATTGACGCGAGCCAGGCGGCGGCTGTAGCTCCTCAGCAAGTGGCTTCTTCGCAGCCGCAACCCGAATCTGCGGATCCCGCCACCCAATCCGCAAGCCTCACCTTCATACCCGGAGGCGAGCCGCCGCCCGCCAGCGAACCCGGAAACGTCCAGCCGCAGCAACAGGCCGAGCGGCCGGTGCAGCAGGGTGGCGCGCCGGTCCATCCGGCCATTTACGATGCCTCCGAGGGAACGCCTCTCGATCCGCTTCGCGACAAAACCTATGATCTCAATTACGCGAAGACGGTTCCCACCACCGCATCGTTGCAGTAATCTTCAGTCCCGGAGCGGGATGCGGCCAGACGTTCAGATCCGCTGGATGTGAAGGCGGCGCTTTGCGCCGGAAGTTCAGACATTTCACGTTCAAAGGTTCGGATGACACTTGCCAGTATGACCGGCTTTGCCCGCGCCGCCGGAGCTTCGGTGGGCTATCGCTGGGTTTGGGAGCTGAAATCCGTCAATGCCAAAGGCCTTGATCTGAGGCTCCGCGTGGCGCCGGGCTTCGATGCGATCGAGGCGAAGGCGCGCGCCCGGCTGGGGCAGGCGCTCACGCGCGGCACATGCTATGCCACGCTTTCGGTGCAGCGCGAGGCGGCAGTTCCCGAAGTTCGCGTGAATCAGGATCTGCTGCGGCTTCTCACAGAAGCGCTAGCCGGGGCGCCGCTCTCGGAAAAGCTTCAGCCTGCCTCAGTCGATGGGCTGCTTGCCATTCGCGGCGTGGTTGAAATTCGCGATCGCAATGACGACGAGGCGGAACTCGCCAAAGTCCAGGCGGAGGTTTTGGCAAGCCTCGACGAGGCCCTGGCGGCGCTCGTCGCGATGCGGGAGAGCGAGGGCGATGTCCTGGCGCAAATCCTCGCGCTGCGCCTCGATAGGCTCGCCACTCTTCAGCGCGCCGCTGACGATTGTCCCGCGCGCAAGCCGGAAGCGATACGCGCCAGGCTCTCGGAAACTCTGGCGCTTTTTGCCGGCGACGGACGTGTCGACGAAACCCGGCTGTACCAGGAGGCGCTGCTGCTCGCCGCCAAGGCGGATATAAGGGAAGAGCTTGATCGTCTTGCCGCCCATATCGGCGCGGTCGCCGAACTCTTGCAGAAGGGCGGTCCTGTCGGCCGAAAGCTCGATTTTCTTGCGCAGGAGCTTGGCCGCGAGGCAAATACGCTTTGCGCCAAATCGAATGACGCGAGCCTGACGGAGATAGGTCTCGATTTGCGCATTGAAATCGAGCAGTTGCGCGAACAGATTCAGAATATCGAGTGATATGATGCAGGCCGGAGATCGGGTTCAGGATTTATCGGAAGTTGTGCGGACTGCCAGCGAAGCGCTGCCCCGCCGCGGACTGATGCTGATTTTGTCTTCGCCCAGCGGCGCTGGCAAGACGACTCTGACCCGCATGCTGCTTCAGACCAAGTCGCTCGATCTCACATTATCGATTTCAGTGACGACGCGGACGCGCCGGTCGAGCGAAGTCGACGGCATCCATTATTCGTTCATCAATAAAAAGCAGTTCGAAGCGATGCGCGACGCCGGCGAACTGCTCGAATGGGCGGAAGTGCATGGCAATTTCTACGGCACCCCGCGCGAGCGCGTAGAACAGACGCTGGCGCAGGGCCGCGATGTGCTTTTCGACATCGATTATCAGGGGACGCAGCAGGTCAAGGCCAAGGCCGGCGACGATGTGGTGACGATCTTTATTCTGCCGCCGTCGATGCGGGAGCTGAAGGCGCGGCTCGAGCGGCGCGCGGAAGACAGCCGTGACACGATCGAAAAGCGACTCGAAAGCGCCCGCAATGAAATCAGCCGTTGGGAGCTTTATGATTATGTGCTCGTCAACGACGATTTGCAGGCGAGTTTCGATTGTTTGCTGGATATCCTGAAGGCGGAGCGGTGCAAGACGGCCCGGCAGAGAGAAGGCATCAGCGCCTTCGTCACATCGCTCCTTGAGGAACGCTGAAGCCGTTCGTAGACGCATGGAGCCGTTTCGGTTCGGATGGAATCAGAGCCGCGGTTCCAATTATTTGTTTTGACGCGTTTTCTTCACGCGAATCGGAAGTCACTTCGCTTGAAAACGCTATAGTTATTTATTTCAACGCGTCTTCTTCACCTGGCCTGTACGAAGGACAGCCTGATTCCGATGGATGTGCTCAGGGTTCGGCCTCGCTCTTGATTTAAGATGACGCCAAGCCAACTTCAAAGTATCGGACGGGCAAAATACACGGGATCCGGCCCATTGAAACGGCTGTTCCTCAGCGCTTTATCTCTTATGGCGTTCACCTCGCCGAGCTTCGCGTCGCAATTTCAACTTCAGATGCTTCAGCAACAGGTTTGGCACTTGCAGCGGGAACAGCGCTCTTACCTGGAACAGCAGCAGAGGAACTTGAACGATCAACTGTTGCAGGCCCCGGCTCAATTGCCGCCGGTAGAGCTTCCGAAGGAACGAGACGTGGTAAAGGGACGGCGATCAATGCCAGAATTGCGGCATTCGCGGTCACGGCGATCTGCGGCCCGCTGCGAATTTCGGCGACGATCAAGCAGGCAGCTCGACTGTCGAGCTACAGAGCCGCCAGTTCGTTCGCCAGAGCGACAAACCCTTCGATAGAAATTTCCTCCGCTCGTTTCGTGGGCTCGATTCCTGTCTGCGCAAGAAGCGTCGCGGGGTCGACGCCCAGGTTTTTCAGACTCTGCCGCAGCATCTTGCGGCGTTGTCCGAATGCGGCCTGCGTGACGGTGGCCAGAGCTTTCGCGTCGCAAGGCAGGGGCTCGCTCAACGGCACGAGTTCGACGACTGAGGAGACCACCTTCGGCGGCGGCGTGAAGGCTGCCGCTGGCACGTCGAACAGGATGCGCGTTTTACAGCGCCAGTTGGCAAGCACCGCGAGGCGGCCATAATCCGCGCGCGCCGCAGGCGTCGCGACGATCCTTTGTGCGACCTCCCTTTGAAACATAAGAACGAGCCGGTCGAACCACGGCGGCCACATGGCGTTTTCGAGCCAGTTCGTCAGCAGCGCCGTCGCAATATTGTAGGGAAGGTTGGCGCAGATGCGCGCTGGGCGTCGCGCGCCGACTATTCCGGCGAGGTCGCAGCTCAGCGCATCTCCTTCGACGATTTCAAGCCGTCCCGGATAATGCGCCGCGATTTCGCCAAGCGCCGCGAGACAGCGGGCATCGCGTTCGATCGCGATGACATGCGCTGCGTCTTCAGCAAGAAGAGCGCGCGTGAGGCCGCCGGGTCCGGGGCCGATCTCGACGATGGTGGCGTCCGCCAGCGGACCTGCGGCGCGCGCGATTTTGGCCGTCAGATTGAGATCGAAAAGGAAATTCTGGCCAAGCGATTTTTTCGCCGCGAGCCCATGTGCGGCGACGACTTCGCGAAGCGGCGGCAGGCCGTCGTTCACGCCGTCCGGCTTGTGGCCGCCTCCGTTTGTGCGATCCTTGCGGCAAGGCGCAGCGCCGCGATGAGGCTGGATGGATCGGCCTTGCCTGCCGCAGCGATGTCGAATGCTGTGCCGTGATCGGGCGAGGTGCGTATGTAGGGCAAGCCGAGAGTCACATTCACGCCGGTATCGAAGGCAAGCGTTTTGATCGGGATGAGCGCCTGATCATGGTACATGCACAAAGCGGCATCATACTGCTGGCGCGCTGCCTTATGAAACAGCGTATCCGCGGGAAAGGGGCCGCGTGCGTCGATGCCGAGGCTCCGTAATTCGGCGATTGCGGGGGAGATAATGTTGATTTCCTCACGTCCCATATGGCCGTTTTCGCCGGCATGAGGATTGAGGCCGGTGAAGGCAAGACGCGGCGCTGCGATGGAAAAGCGCCGGGTGAAATCATGCGCGACGATCTTTGCCGTCTCAATGATGAGTTCGCGGCTCAGAAGCCGGGGAACTTCGGCGAGCGCGACATGGATCGTGATTGGCACGACAGCCAGTTCTTCCGACCATAGAAGCATGACCGGCCGCGTGCCCGCGCCCGCAAGCCCTTCGCTGAAAAGACGCTGCGCCAGTACGCCAAGAAATTCCGTGTGGCCGGGGTGCGCGAAGCCGCCGCGTTGCAGCACATCCTTCGCTATCGGGTTCGTGACCATTGCTGCCGCTTCGCCCCGATGCAGAAGCTCCACGCAGAGTTCGATCGATCGCACTGTTGCGTCGGCGTCCGCGATGTCTGGCTGGCCGAGCTTGCCGTGGACCGTTCCTGGCATGGCGAAGACGGGCAGGGCGCGGCCGAAGACATCGCGCGCTTCGCCCGGCGTACAGACCGCCACGGGCACCGGCAGGGCAAAACGCTCTGCGAGCCGTTGCAGGTGGTCTGGCTCCGCAACGATGAAGAAGGCGGGGGCCGCTGGATCATCGTGCAAGGCAAGCCACGCCCTCAAGGCGAGTTCGGGACCGATGCCGGATGGATCGCCGCGCGTGAGCGCAAGTGCGCCGCGTCCCTCCGCTGAAGCGGTTGGCGCCATTCTATCTTTTGACAATAACGGCATGTTCGCGCAGAACCTTCAACCGCTCCTGGGCGGCAGTTTCCATCTCCCGGTAGAGCAGCTTGGCTGAAATGGCAGCGCGGGTGGCGGAATCATCCGTCGATGTGCCTTTGCTGCATATGGCAATCATTTCGATGCCTTCCGGCGTCCGCTGCGGCGCTGTCAGCCGGCCCTCGGGCGTTTTTTCGAGTAACTTTTTGAGTTGATCGCTGAGTTGCCCTGAGTTGCGCACGATTTCGTCTTTGACCGCGACATTGTCCATGCCGCGCGCCAGCGCAATGCCGGTGCCGCAACTCGAGAACCGCGCCCGCAACTGCTGGGCTGCTTCCATGCGGCCCTTGATCGCCGCCATGCTGTTTGCCGATCGCGGAACGATGAAAATGATCTGGCGGATTCTATATTCTGTGTTCGCGGTGGCCTTGCCGCCCTCTTTCGCGAGTTCCGCGTTAATTTCTGTTTCGCTCGGTTCGACGCCTTTATGGAAAGCTTGCATCAAGCCGTCGAACCCACTGAGGGCGGAGAAATGCTCCTTGAAATGGGTTTCCGAGACGCCGGCGCGCTGTAATGCGCCAAGCAGGGCCTCCGGTGTAATTTTCATATCGGTTGCGGTGCGCACGATCTGCTGGCCGATTTGGGCGTTCGTCGGGTTGATCTGATAGAGCGCCATCTCCTGGTGCCGCAACGTGTCGTCGATGAGGCTCTGAAGCGCCGCCTCACGGCTCGCCGGCTTGCGCAGAACGCGCAGAAGCTTCATCCGTTGGCCGATATCGATGTCGGTGATGGGCGAACCGTTGACGGTGGTCACGATCGCCTGCGCCTGCGCCTGCGGCAGCGTGCCGAACATTCCGTAAAACGATGCCGCTGCGGCAAGGATAAGCGCTAGCTGGATCCGCATGAGGACTGAGGGGAGTTGCGGGCGTCCGCGCCGGAAACTGCCGGAAAAGATCATCGAAGTACGGCCTCCCTGTTCATCATCTATCTCTCTGAATTTACCGCTCTTGTTTCAGGACCTGAAGGCAGACGGGTCTATCCGAGAATGCCTTCGAAAGATGGCGGTAATTTTCCGAATATGGCAATGCCCGATTATTTAATACGGCGCCAGCGCTTCCGTGGGCGCGTCCGCAGAGCGCTGGATCTTCGCTCGCGTCAGTAGACCGGGCCGCCGGAGGCGAGACCGACCGTGGAATTGAAACTTTGCGAGAAATGCGTGTCGCCGAGCGTGCGCAACTGGAGAGTGACCATAAAGGTCTGGTTGTGATTGAACGAGCCGCTGCCATTGTCTTGATAGGTATTGGTGTAGCTTAGCTGGAAGGTCGTGCAATCATCCTTGTAGCCCGCCAGGACGCCCAGATTGGAGATCGCGAACGGGCCGGGATTATAATTGATGAGCGAGAGCGGGTAGAATTGCCGGCTCATGTCGAAGCTGATGTTTCCGGCCACATAATAGTTCTTGGTGAGCGCATAGCGCGACGTAAGTGCGAGACCCTCGCGCCGCACCTGATAGCCGATCAACGGCTGCGAGTCGTAATTCGCGTATTGAACTCCGCCAGTCCAGGCGCCGAGGTTGAAGTTTGCAATCAGATCGATGCGGCGCGGATCGAACGTCTGCTGATCGAACCTGCCTTTTGCCGTGAAGCTCAGCATGGACGACGGCACCAGAGTCACGGCTCCGACATAGTCGGACCATGGCGTATCGAGACCTGAACTCAGACCGATGTTGGCAGCGTCCGGTGTGGCGTAGGAATTGGTGCCCGCAACCTGCACCGACTGGCCGCCGGTGACGTTCACATAGCCACCGTTGTCGAAACGTAAGGTGGCGTCGCCGCCGTAGTTGGCGCGCAAGCCGGTTTCGAAGCGATCGTAGCCAGAATATTTGTCCCATGCGAACAGGGTCGTATCGTCGAATACGAGGCTCTGCGAATCCATATTGATGAGTGAATTCGTCCCCAATGGCGCATTGGGCCGCGCGATGATCTGGCCGATGGGCTCGACGACGAGCGAACCGAGCGGCGTATTGGTCAGCAGTGGGTAGCGATACTCGACGCCCGCGCCCGGCATGACATAGCCATAGGCTGCGTTGGGCGCACCGAGGAAATTGGTCTGCGAGGCGTTGCTGATCGTCGAACTGCCGGAGGCCGAAGCGAACGTATAGCTGCGGCTCGTATCGAGATTGAGCATCTGCCCATTGAGGCGGGCAAAGGCGAATGGCGTCCAGGTCTCGCCGATCGGATCGATATATTTCCGTTTCCACGAAATATCCGCCGTGGCCCGGGTGTAATCGCCGCCGATGCCGCGCAGCAGACAACTGGTGCTGCTCGTGCCGGGAGTATATTTCGTGCAGATGTCATAGAGGCCGTAGGCGGCATCATATTGATGCGCATTGACGGATTCGTAGCTGGCGGCCGCGGCGGTGACATTGCTGAGATTGAAATCGACCTGGACCTCGCCGCCGACGCCATTCGTCTTCGCCGGGTCGACATCGAACGTCTTGTTGTAATCGAGTACGGGCGCCGCGAACGTCTGCTGCGGGCCGTAATCGTGGCTCGACAACCCTTCGAAATAGAAGCCGCGCAGGTCGAAATAACTGCGGTCGCCTTTCTCGGTGAGATAGGCGGTCGAGGTGATGTCGCTGATGTAATACGACGAGTAGTTCTGCGCCTGAACCTTGAAGTCGTTGAGATACCACTTGTCCGTCAGCAGGGTGAGCGCCCAGCCGACGTTCCATTTCGGCGCGAGGTTGAAGTCGCCCTTGCTTTCAAATTCACCACGGAATCGGCGTCCGCCGGCGCCATAGGGCGCGAGCGGGAAGTTCTCCGGATGTTCGGGGAAAATCCCGTTGGCGTGAATGTAATAGGAACCGCTGGCGAGCCGATGCCGCCAATAGATGTCGCCGAAAAACCCCTGCTTCGTGAAGTAGGTGGGCGTCAGCGTCACGTCGTAATTCGGAGCAAGCGCCCAGAAGATCGGTATTCCGACGCCATAGCCAAGGTAATTGTTCTGGAACACCTGCGGCGTCAGCAGCCCCGATTTGCGCTTTACGGTTGGATCGGGCGACGACATAACCGGGAAGAACGCTATGGGAATGCCGACGAATTCGAGCCAGGCGTCGGTGTAATAGACCATATGCTCTTCATTATTGTGGATGATGCGCATTGCGCGCACACGCCACAACGGCGGCTTCTGGGGATTGTTCGCGCAGGTTTCGCAGGCGGTGTAGGTGCCCTTGTCGAAAATGGTTGTGTCGCCGCCGACGCGCTCTGCCCGCGGAGCGCTGAAATAGGTTGCGTTGGTGGATGTCGCGCGCAGACTTTCGATGAAACCGTCGGCGAAGTCCTGGGTCAGGTCGAATTTTTTCGCATGCAGGACTGTCCCGTCGCGCTCGGTCAACGTGGCGTGTCCCTGAGCATAGATGCGATTGGTCTTGCGGTTATAGGTAACGTCATCCGCTTGCAGGACACGGCCTTTGTAATAGATCCGCACATTGCCTTTGGCAGTGACGGTGTTCTTGTCTTCGTTGTTGACGAGTTCATCCGCCTGAATGAACATTTTTGGCTTTTGAGCGGGCTTTTGCGCTGTCGCAGTTGCGGCCTGTTGGGCCAGCGCCGGGGTGCTTTGCAGGCATGCGAAAGCGATGCCGACCCACGCCAGAGTCGTGGCGATGAGGATGCGGCCCAATCGCAGCCGTCGGCTGGCGCCGGCCAAGCCGCGGGCGTGGCACGCCACGCGTGCAGCCGCCGATCGCAAGGGGCAAATACGCCGCCCCATCAACCGTCCTCCCGCTGAAGGAGCGCCAGCGCTCCCAGCATGCTGCCGACAATCGCAGGCGACCACGCCGCGACAGACACACTCAATTGCCCCGATGCGCCGAGATCGGCGACTATCTTGGTCAGGAGGTAGAGCACGAAACCCGCACCGAGACCACCGCCGACCATGCGGGTGATTCCACCAAATCGAAAAAATCTTAATGAAAAGGCAGCCGCGATCAGAACCATCGCGACCAGAAGCAGCGGCCTCGCCAGAAGTGTTTGAAATTGCAGGCTGTACCCTTTGGAGTCGAGGCCAGCCTGCCTGGTTTCCCGACGCAGCCTCTGTAACGACCAGAAGGGGACCGCATCCGGCGTCAGAAATGTCTCCGCCAGATGGTCCGGCGTGACGTTGCTGGCGATCAGATAGGTCCCGACCCGGACAGCGTCCTGTCCCGGGGTCGTAATAAGAGCATTCTTCAGATGCCATGCGCCGGGCAAAAGCCGGCCGCTGTCGGCTTTCACCTTCGCTTCAAAGTGACCTTTCGGATCGTAGAGGTAGGCGCTGACGCCCTTGAGTTCGGTCGCGCCGTCTTTGGCCGACTTGGCATGCAAAAAGGCCTGCCCGTCGACGCTCGTCTGCCGAATCCAGAGACTCGCGTCAGACGCGGTTTGGCCGGCGCGCCCGAAAAGATGCTCCTCGATCCGGTCGGCGCGCTGTTTCATCTGCGCCGCGGCTGGATTGAGCACGAGAACCGAGAGCACCCCGATCGTGAGCGCCAGCATGACCGGAGGCAGGAGGAACTGCCAGACGGAGACCCCCGCCGCCCGCGCCACGATGAGTTCGAGTTTGCGAGTGAGGTCGATGAACGCGATCATCGTGCCGAAAAGCACGCAGAACGGCAGGATCTGCTCCGCCACGGAGGGCGTCCGCAAAAATGAGAGGAAGGCGATGAAGCTTGCGGTTGTGCCGGGCTTGTTGCTCGCCCGGCGCAGCAGTTCGACGAAATCGACGATATAGACCATGCCGAAAATGGTCAAAAAGACGAGTGCGATCGTGCCGAAAAACCGGAGCGTAAGATAGCGGGCGAGCGTTGCGCCGATCATGGGAAGCCCACCGCCTGAAGCCGCGCGTGACCCGCCCTGCCGGCGAATCGGCATGCGCCCGCGCTCCGTGCATGCACGGCGGCTTTCCACAGGCACTGCGAGAGAGCAGAGTCAGCCCGCCGCCGAGCGCGCGCGCCAGTCTTGCTCTGAGGCTGCCGAAAGCCCCTCAATAGGACACTCCTTTCATCGCGCAGGGCGATCGTCGCGACTCGATAGCCCTGGCGCATCGCTGTTTCACACGAGACGGACCTTTGCCGCGGCATCGAAAACACCATGCGCAAATTGAGCGGGCCTTGCGGGGCCGCATGTCTATGCGCATGAATTCTGGACATTTTTTCCGCCCCCAGGCGATCCTGCCTGAGACGGTATCTGCACTCAACCGCTGAAATCGGACGCGACTGAATGCAAAAGTGCTGGATCGAATCTCTCTGGACCAGCTTCCGGCAAATTACCCCCTCCGCTTGGCTACAAACTCGGCAGCTCAGGTGCAAGTCGCTCAGGGGCTTTTTGAGGGCAATTTCACGCAAATAGATGCGAGCGTGGCGGAGCGATCACGAGACTCAAAAATCTTGTGCAGGTAGTCCGGCGCACCATGCGCCCACAACCCGGGATAGAGCTGCCGCCCTATATTAACCGAATGCGGACGTTCTGCGCACTTGCCCCGCCTGCTTCTGATCAACATGATGGGGCAGGGCAATATATCGCCGCCGCCGCCGGCGCCGGAAAATCTTGAGGAAGGCAAATGTCGCAACTCATTAAAATCGATTTCGTGGCGCTGGCGCCGGTCACGGCTCAAACGCCGCCGCAGGGGGCGTCGAAACGCGGCAAATCCGGTGCGCCACAAACACTTGTCGTCTTCATGGGGCAGGATTTTGCCTTTGGCGCCGCAACCAGGGCTCTGGTCGGGGCAGAGGGCGAGGCCATGATCAGGCGGGCGGCCAACGCCATGAAGTTCAAGGGCAAGGAGCAGTCAGCCGTCGATATTGTCGCCCCTGCCGGCTTCGTCGCAGATCGGCTTCTGGTGATCGGGACGGGGGCGAAGGGCGAAGAGTCGAAAGCACACGGCAAGGCAGCCAAAAACGGCGAGAACACGCAGGAAGTTGTTGAGAAGCCTGCCGATTATGTGAGCCTCGGCGGCTATGTCCTTGGCAAGCTCGGGAATGGCGCCTGCGCCCTTGTCGCCTTCGATCTGCCGCGCGCGCCGAAAGATGTGGCTGTCGCCGCGGCGGAATTCGCCGAGGGCATGCGCCTGCGCGACTACAAATTCGATCTCTACAAGACCAAAAAGGACGATGACGAACCCGCCGCGACGGAAGTCGCGATTGCGGTCGAGGACCCCGCGGCGGCAAAGCGCGAGGCGAAGGCTCTCGACGCCGAAGCGGAAGGCGTTGTGCTCGCCCGCGCGCTCGTCAACGAACCGGCTAATATCCTTTATCCGGTGGAGTTCGCCCGCCGCGCGGCCGAGCTTGAAAAGCTTGGCGTCGAAGTGAAGATCCTCGATGAGGACGCCATGAAGCAGCTCGGCATGGGGGCGCTGCTTGGCGTCGGCCAGGGTTCCGAGCGCGAAAGCCGGCTGGTCGTCATGCGCTGGCGCGGCACAAAGGGCGGCAAGGCCGCCGGAAAAGACGGCGGCAAGAGCCGGCCGATTGCCTTCGTCGGCAAGGGCGTCTGCTTCGATTCGGGCGGCATTTCGATCAAGCCCGCCGGTGGCATGGAGGAAATGAAGGGCGACATGGCGGGCGCTGCCTGCGTCGTTGGGCTCATGCACGCGCTTGCCGCTCGCAAGGCGAAGGTGGACGCCGTTGGCGCGATCGGGCTTGTCGAAAACATGCCGGGCGCAAATGCGCAACGTCCCGGCGACATCGTCAAATCCATGTCCGGCCAGACGATCGAGGTCATCAATACGGATGCGGAAGGCCGCCTCGTTCTGGCCGATGTGCTCTGGTATGTGCAGGACAAATTCAAGCCGCAGTTCATGGTCGATCTCGCGACATTGACGGGCGCTGTGCTCGTTGCCCTCGGCCAGGAGCATGCCGGGCTTTTCTCGAACAACGACGAATTGAGCGAGCGCCTGACCATCGCCGGCAAGGAAACCAACGAGAAGGTCTGGCGGCTGCCTTTGGGCGCGGCTTACGACAAGCTCATGGATTCGAAATTTGCCGATGTGAAAAATGCCGGCGGACGGCATGCAGGCTCGATTACGGCGGCGCAATTTCTCCAGCGCTTCGTCAATGGCACGCCCTGGGCGCATCTCGACATCGCCGGGACGGGCATGAATTCGCCGGCGAGCGATACGAATCAGGGCTGGGCTTCCGGCTATGGCGTGCGCCTGCTCGATAGGCTCGTGGCGAAGTATTACGAGGGTTGAGAGGATGAGAGGCGCCGTCATGCGCGGACTTGATCCGCGCATCCAGGCGCAACATTGGCCGTTGAGGAGAATGCTTTGACGCCGTTTCTTGACGAACGTTTTGGCCAGCGACGTTTCTGGATGCGCGGATCAGGTCCGCGCATGACGGCTGTCACCAAAGTCCCACGCCATGCCTGAAATCTGGTTCTACCATCTCCAGCATCAGCCGCTCGAAAAAGCCCTGCCCAGCCTTCTCGAAAAGGCTCTTGCGAAGGGCTGGCGCGTGGTCGTGCAGGCGAGCGCGGAAGAACGCCTCGACGCGCTCGACGCTGCACTCTGGACTTACGATGAGTCGAGCTTTCTCGCGCATGGGCGCGCGCGCGACGGCGATGCGGAGATGCAGCCGATCTGGCTTACGACAGGCACGGAAAACCCGAATGGCGCGGCGCTTCGTCTTCTGGTCGAAGGCGCCGACATGCCCGCGCTCTTCGCCAGCGAGTCCTGCGAGAATTACGAGCGGATGATCCTTCTTTTCGACGGCTCCGATGACGATCAGCTCACAAGCGCGCGCGCGCAGTGGAAGGCGCTGAAAGAGCAGGCCCGCGCGCTCGCCTATTGGCAACAGGGCGCGCGCGGCGGCTGGGAGAAAAAGGCGTGAAGCTTTCTCACGATCCGTCTTCGCCGGAGTTTCAGGCGCGCCGGGCGCAAGCGCGCAAGGCGCTGGACGCCATCGATCCGGCGATGACAGGCGACAGGGCGAGCGAGTCGAAACGTCAGCAATGGTTCGAGGCGGTCTATAGCCGTGCGGAGAACGATCCCGCCTGCGTGCCCTGGGCCAATCTCCGCGCGCATCCATTGACGGCGGCATTTGTGAAAAGCCAGCTTCGCGGCATTGCAGGCTTGCGCGTGCTCGATGTCGGCTGCGGCCTTGGTGATAATGCGGAATGCTTTGCTGCGGCGGGTGCAAAAGTTACGGCCTTCGATTTCGTCGCCGATGCAGTCGCCTGGGCGAAGCGCAGATTTGCCGAGAGCAAAGTCGATTATCAAACCGCTGATCTGTTTGCCTTGCCGCAGGAATGGCAGGGCCAGTTCGATCTCATACATGAATGCTATACGTTGCAGGCGATGTCACCGGCGCGTGTTCCGCAGGCGTTGGCAATCTTTCGCGATCTTCTCGCGTCGGACGGCAGAGTGCTGATCGTCGCGCGTGCGCGCGATGAGGAGGAAGAGATTTCCGGGCCGCCGTGGCCGCTGCCGCCATCGATTTTCGATGTGGCGAAAGAGCAGGGACTTGAGCCGGTGATGATCGAGGATGTTGCGGCGACCGCGAATGTCGGCCGGAGGCATTGGCGGGTGTTGATGAGGAGAGTGGGGTGAGATTGTCTCTACCGATTTCCGAAGTCAGACAAAAATATCATTAGGGGAAATCCGCAAACATGAAGCTTGGCGAGGCTGAAATACACTCAAGCACAGGTTTCGCAATCGGCAACGGTTCTCTCACGATTGGATCCGAAGCGGACATGCGAGCGCTGGGGATTGTTCCTCACAATCATGTATTGCTCTCACCTCTGTCGAATGGCACGACAATTTGGCCGGTTACAAGCATCGTGCGCAATGCACACGGCTTCTGCGAGGCAACGCTCGCGGAAATCGGATTGGCGTTGAGGCCATCGAGCCTCGAAGACATCGCAGCGATGGCGCCGCATACGGGCCGTGTGTCGCTAACGCGGGGCGGCTCGGGAGCTGGCGGTCTGAGGCGGTGCATAAAGTCCGGAAATAAATGGGTCGAACAACGCTACACTCAAATTGATTACTATGAGCTGGGCTCAGAGTATGGCCCTGAAGGACTTCACATCGTAGGATCGGGGCAGGTGCACGTTGCCGATGACCAGACTGTCAGACCATTTTCAGTCGATGCAACAATTTCATGGGCAACATTAGCGGTTAAAGGTAGTCGCTACTCAGGCGCGTATTGGAAGTTTGGCCACCCGCAAGGTCTGTCTTCCACATCCGATTCATCTGATCGTCGCCGCGATCCGAAGAAATTGACAGATTTGCTGATTCCAGCGGGCCTATCTTGGCCTTACCTAAAAGGCTGTATTTCATTCATACCGGAACTCGCTTGGGTGCGGAACCCATCTCATGATTTTGTATCAATACTCTTTGATTGCGATCAGATCATGTTTTCCGATGCTCCGGGGCTGGAAGTACTCGATACCGGCTTTGCAAGAAACCGTGCACGGCAGCGACATGTGAATTTGATAATGTTCGATCGCAAATGGCTCGAAAAGATGTTGCGCCAACGTGATGAGTTTTCCATTGAATTGAGTGGAAGTGCGATTGGCTCGGTCAGGTATCAACTTGCCAACAAGGACTTCAGAGACCCGCTTAGCCGAATTACGCAGCCCATCAAAACTATGGCGCTCTGTATGGCGCTTGAAAGTGAGGGGCTTAGAATTTCGGCCGAGGGCGAACTTGACGATTTTGATCAGGCCGAGATGGCCAAACATCGTGAGAAAGGTGATTGGGAACTGAAGCCAGTTCGCGCCTATTCGATGCAGGCGACCCTACCGTGGGCATTACTGATCGCGAGAGAATTTAGTTTCGCAGATCGCGCGAAGAATTTTTAAGCAGTCATTTTGGATTTCAGGGTAGGATGCGGCCTTGACCAATCTTGGCAATGTCTGCGTTGAGCCTCATCCAGTGGTGTTTGAGCGACCGATTTGGGTGCTAAGCAGTCGGTGGTCATTCGAAACGAGAGCGCTCATCGAGGGGAGTTGTTTTGAATGTCGGCCGGAAATTGCCGGTCTGCTTCAGAGCATCGCAATACCGAGAGCGAACGCTGAGTTGATGAGGGCCGGCGTCCTTGGTGAAGCAGCCTACCGCCTCGGAGCGACGACGGCTTCGCAAAGCCTTTTCAGCATCGTCGCTACGTTTTCGAAGATCTTCTCTTTGTCCAGGGCCTTACTCAAGATCATGCCGCCTTCGAGCGCAGCGAGAATATGAACTGCTAACGCGTTGGCTTCCGCAGCGCTCATCTTCGAGGATGCCGTCAGGGCCTTTTTGAGCCAGGCGAGATTGCGATCGAAGAACGTTCGGGTATGGCCGCCGACTTCCAGCGGCAAGCCGCCGATTTCCGCTCCCAGAACGGCGCAGAGACAGAGCTTGTCGTCCCGGACAAGTGTTTCGCGGAATAAGTTGACGTAAAGCGCGACGGCTTCGCGGGGATCGCCTTTGAACCTGCCGGGATCACCGAGCTGTTTCAGGAAACGATCCGTATACCGCTCGGTCACAGCGGCGCCTATGTCGGCTTTGGTTGGAAAGTGATAATGCACGCTCGCCGATTTGATCCCTACGGCGCTCGCGACGTCGCGCGTGCTGAAGGCGTTGAAGCCCGCATTGCGGATCATGGCTTCCGCGACATCCAGTATCTCTTCGCGCTTTGTATTCCCTTCCATTCACAGCTCCTGCCTATCTGGCGATAGGTAGGCGTTGACAGATAAAGACGCAAGGGAGTAGTGCCTATCTATCGCTAGGTAGATAACTCTGGGGTTGTAGCGAAAAGGAAGGAACAGGCAAAATGGCAAAGCGCGTTTTGATGGTGCTAACGTCCCACGACATAATGGGAATCAGCGGAAAGAAGACCGGCAACTGGTTCGATGAGGTCGCGACCCCATACTACAAATTCAAGGAAGCGGGCTTCGACGTAACGCTCGCAACGCCGAAGGGCGGACCGGCTCCTCTGGATCCGTTCAGCTTCGAGGCTATGTTTATGACGGAGAATACGCGGAGGTTTCAGGGCGATCCGCTGGCCCAGCTCGCGCTGGCGAACACGCTCCGGTTCAACGACATCGACACCGGCGATTATGCCGGAGTTTTCTTTCCGGGCGGTTACGGCCAGCTTTGGGACCTTGCCAGCGACTCGAAGGTCATTCGCGCGATCGAAGACTGGATTCAGCATCAGATTCCGGTCGCCATGGTGTGTCATGCGCCGGCGATTCTGCGGGATGCCAGGAATCCGGCGGGCGAACCGCTCGTCAAGGGTAAGGATGTGACCGGCTTTACCGATGCCGAGGACGAGGAAATCGATCTCTCCCGTCATCTGCTGTTTTCGCTCGAAAAGGCACTGACCATCAATGGCGGCAACTTCCGGCGTTCCAACAAGAACTGGCTTCCGAACGTGGTCGAAGACGGTCCACTGCTCACCGGTCAGAATCCGGCATCGGCTGCCCCGATCGCCGACGCGCTGGTCGCTCGTTTGCGCTGATGATCCGGCACCCGGATAGATTGCTGTGAGCTTCGGCGGCTTGAACTTCATAATTTGTTGCTTTGAGAATCTTGCTCACCTCAAATTGGAGCGTGCCTGGACAGGAGACTTGATCCGGTGCGGTTACGATCTGTCCTTCTGAACACCTTCGGCCTCTTCATCATTGCGGTGTCGGCGTCGCCACGATCTTTTGCCACTGAGCGGCTGTCGGACATTCCGGCCTGGCTGAGGGCGCATGTCGGCGAAGGCGAAGGGCAGATCGCACTGCCGGTCCTGGAGAGGGCGCGTGCGCTTTACCTGCGAAAAGTGAGCGAAGGCAGGGTTAGAAATTCCTGCTACTTCGCTATGGATGCCACGCGTCCCAACGATTTGGGAGCTGGCCGATTGGGGCGCCGGTTTTACGTTATCTGCGAATCCAATCGGTCGTTTCGCGCGATTTCAGCGGGTCACGGCAGCGGTCGCAATTTGAAAGGCGTCGCGAATTTCGCAAACGGAAGGCGGTGTGCGAAGAACTTCAGCAATGCGATGGATTCGAACCTGACCGCCGGCGGCGCATATGTGACAGGCGAAACGAAAACGTCTTTCAAAGGCTATTATCGCGCCTCGGCGAGACAAGACGCGGTTTTTATGCGCACGTTCCTTCAGTTTGACGGTGAGGGCGAGACCGCAAACGCCAGACAGCGCAGGATCGGCGGCCATCCGGCCGTCACGTTAAAAGGGGTATGCCTTTTAAAATATCCGCGCAGCCCCTATGCAAACCGCGATGGTTACGTTCCGTTTGGAAAGCTCGTGGATTACTCTGGCGGCCGCAGCGACGGCTGCACCAGTTGGTCGCCATCGGACGCCCGGCAAATCATTGCGATGGTCGGGGGCGATCCGACGACACTGTATATCTATCCTGATGCAGCCGATATTCGCGCCGTTGCGCGGGCAGTTGCAGGCCACCAGTCGCTGTCGCGCGCGGGGTTGTATTGGAACGCCTCCTGTTTGAGAGAAATCCACTCTCCGAGATTTTGGTCAAGAGAAACACTCGAGCCAATCCTCGCACGATACAAGAGGGATCATCCGGCGCCGCCGCCACGGCCAACGCCGATTTGCAAGGGGCAATGAGATTTATCGCTTGTTCCTTGTCTATTATACCGTCTGTTGCGCAACATTGGCCTTGCCGACCAGCATCTGAAGCCCCGCGTTTTTCGCGGCTGTGTTCCGTTGCTTGAAGGCAGAAACTCAGGGAAATCGCGACCCTGAGGGAATTGGCTCTTTCTAAATCGCCGCTTTGATGCTCAATAGGCGTCCTTCTGTCATTTTCGATCGCTGGAGCCGTTTCGGTTCTGACGGAATCAGAACCGCGGCTCTATTAATCGTTTCAACGCGTTTCCTTCACGCGAACCGGAAGCCGCTTCGCTCGAGAACGCTATAAAGGGCTCGGCTGGTTTCGCCGCGCGATCACCCCCATTCATCAGGCAAATCATCCGTGACTCTCTTCAAGACCAGCCCCGCGCTGGCTCGCGCGCTCGCCGAGCGCAATTACAATGACGCGACGCCGGTTCAATCCGCTGTGCTGGCCGAGGAAGCCCAGGCTCGGGATATTCTTGTCTCGGCACAAACCGGCTCCGGCAAGACTGTCGCTTATGGCCTCGCCATAGCGGCGACGATTCTCGGCGAAGCTGAAAAGATGGGCAAAGCTGGCGCGCCTGTTGCGCTCATCATTGCGCCGACGCGTGAACTTGCCCTCCAGGTCGAACGCGAACTGGGTTGGCTCTACCACTATGCCGGCGCGCGGATCGTCTCCTGTGTTGGCGGCATGGACAGCCGGCTCGAGCGCCGCAGGCTTGCAGAAGGCGCGCATATCGTCATCGGAACCCCTGGCCGTCTGCGCGATCATATCGAACGCAATGGCTTGGTGACGACAGGGCTTGCTGCCGTCGTTCTCGATGAAGCCGACGAAATGCTTGACCTCGGTTTTCGCGAGGATCTCGAATTCATCCTTCAGGCGACGCCCGCCGACAGGCGCACGCTCCTGTTTTCCGCGACAATGCCGAAAGGCATTGCGGCCCTGGCCAAGCGCTATCAGCGCAACGCCCTGCGGATTGAAGTCGCGGGCGGCGAACGCGGTCACGCGGACATCGAATATCGTGCAATCCGGGTTGCACCGAATGAAACGGGGCATGCGGTTGTCAATCTCCTGCGATTCGTCGATGCGCAGACAGCGATCGTGTTTTGCAATACGCGTGAATCCGTGCGGCACCTGCACGCAACCTTGCTCGAACGCGGCTTTTCGGCTGTCCTCTTGTCGGGCGAGTTGAGCCAGCACGAACGCAATCAATCCATGCAGGCCATGCGCGATGGCCGGGCACGGGTTTGCGTGGCGACCGATGTGGCGGCGCGCGGGATCGATCTGCCCAATCTCGGGCTGGTGGTTCACGCGGAGCTTCCTCACGACGCTGAAGCGTTGCAGCATCGCAGCGGCCGCACCGGCCGCGCTGGCCGCAAAGGCGTGAGCGCGTTGCTTGTTCCTGTCTCGCGCCGCTATCGCGTCGAGCGATTACTGACGGAGGCGGGCGTTCGCGCCTTTTGGAGCGGACCGCCGTCCGCGGAGGAAATCCGCAAGCTCGATCAAGAGCGCTTGCTGCAAGATCCAATTCTGACGGAGCCGCCCGCGGAAGATGATTTTGCGATGGCGAGATTGCTGCTCGCCGAGCGCACGCCCGAACAGCTCGGCGCAGCTTTGATCCGCGTTTACCGATCGCGCCTGCCGGCGCTGGAGGACGTGACCGATCCGGGAAATGGCCCGGAGCGCCGGGAAACGCGGGGATCGAAGAGTTCATCAGCGAAGAACCCATCAGCCAAAAGCCCATCAGCGAAGAACACGAAAGCGCCGCACGCC
>SCSF01000117.1 GCA_004298435.1 Beijerinckiaceae bacterium | reverse complement strand
CGTGCTCCTTCAGCACCCCAATGATCTGCTCTTCTGTGAACCGTGCTCGCTTCATCTGTCCGTCCTTCGAAGGGCCGGACTCTAACTCCGTGTGGAGGAAAAACTCAGTGGCAGGTCAGCAGCAAGAGAGGATTGAACTCTCGACCTCCCCCTTACCAATGGCGCGGCCAAAATGATCTAATTTATGATCTTTCAATATTTGCTTTATCAAAAAAATCTGCGCGGCAGAAATCTGTCGAAATCAGACCGATGGTCGGCACGAGCAGTACAATAGACCCGCAATTATTGAAGGTGTAACGCTACACGCGAAGAGTTGCCGGCTTCCGGCGAGATTAGCGTTCACACCGAGGGGCAATTCTGTCATTCCCCGTCGGCTCACATTTCGAGACATAACGCATGCCCCTCCTCTCGGGTCCCCGGCTGGCGCCGCGTTCCGGACAGCCAAAGCAACTTGTCGTCTTTCTCCACGGCTATTGCGCCGATGGCAACCAACTGATCGGGTTAGGCAGGCAATGGCAGCCGCTCCTGCCTTCCGCCATGTTCGTTGCTCCGAATGCGCCTGATCCCTGTGCCGATTCGCCAATTGCCCGACAATGGTTTCCCCTTACGACGCGCGATCCTGCGGAACGTTGGCGCGGCGTCACGCAAGCGCGCCCGATCCTCGACGAATTCATCGGCGAGACTCTACAGGCCTATGGTCTCGATGAAACCCGCCTGGCCGTCGTCGGCTTCAGCCAGGGCGCCGAAATGGCGCTGCATGTCGGTTTGCGGCGACCACAGCCGCCGGCCGCGATCATTGGGTTTTCCGGCATTCTCGTCGGCCCGGAACATCTCGATGAGGCCGTCGCAGGCTGGCAACCGGCAGCACGCCCGCACGTCCTTCTCGTTCACGGCGACTGTGACGAAGTCATCCCCGTCAAAGATATGCTCGCGTCCGCCGACCGGCTTGCTGCGGCGGGCATTCCCTGTGAACGGCATGTTTCAGTTGGCGTCGGACATGCGCTCGACGAGAGCGGCCTGCAACGAGCTTGCCGGTTTCTCGCCCAATGTTTCGCTCTGCCGAGCGCCGGACCAAAGGTGGCCCGGAGGCGCTGAGCGGCGCATAAGAGCTGCGACGCGCCACAGGTTTGCGCCGGTGTCCGTACCAATTCCTGCATCAGGGAATCAATTCGAATATTGTGGTCAGCAGTTCCCCCGGGTCGGCACTTTGGCCGACGTGGATCTCGAACTGTCCCGGCTCCAGAACAGGCCTGAGATCCAAACCGACGAAATTCAAACTATCGATCGGCAGAGTCCAGTTCACCCACCCCTGCTCTCCCACCGACAAGGCGATCTTGCGAAAGGCCTTCAACTCCAAAAGAGGACGCGCGACGCTCGCCACCAAATCGCGCACGAACAAAAACAGCGTCGCTTCGCCATCGGCGAGACTGTCGTTTCGAACCATCAAAGAGATTTCCACGCTTTCGCCCGGCTTTGCGCAACTCGGGCTGCAACGCAGATCGCTGAGCGTGAAACGGCTATAGGACAGACCGTGGCCAAAGGGAAATTGCGGCGTCACTGGCAGATCGAGATAGGAGCTGGTGTATCGTTCTCCAGCCTTGGTTGGCCGGCCGGTGGGGCGCTGGCCGTAAAAGACCGGTACCTGCCCGACATTGCGCGGCCAGGTAATCGCTAATTTTCCCGTCGGATTGAATTTGCCGGTCAACACGTCGGCGACAGCATTTCCAGCTTCGCTGCCGAGAAACCACGTCGCGAGAACCGCGTCCGCTCGCTCGAACAACCAGGGCGAGACGAGAGGACGGCCCGAGGAAAGCAGCACGACGACCGGCTTACCGAGATCGAGCACTTTCTCGGCGAGTGTGCGTTGGCATCCAGGCAGATCGAGATCCGTTCGACTGGCCGCCTCTCCGCTCATCGAGACGTCCTCTCCCAGACAAAGGACAGTTAATTCGGCATTGCGGCAGAGTTCGACAGCAGCCGGGATTCCTTGCAGGCTCTGGCTGTCCACATCGACCCCAGAAGCACTGTCTATCCGGCATTCCGGCAAAGCGGCTTTGAGACCGTCGAGGAATGATACGGCATCGTCGCCGAGGCCTGCCGAGGACCACGGCCCCACCATTTCACCCGGCGCGGCAGCCAGCGGGCCGATAAGGGCTACATGCCCTATATCCGGGGAAAGAGGTAATATATCGCCCTTGCAGGAGAGCAGCACGATCGCGCGGCGGGCCGCTTCGCGTGCCAGCGCACGCGCGTCTCCTGTTTCAGGTTTGGCCGAGCCTCGCCGATAAGGGTCGTCAAATAAGCCGAGGCGTTCCTTCAGTTCGAGAACGCGCCGCACACTGGCATCGATCTCCCCCATCGTCACAAGACCGCGCTCGAGCGCCTCGGGCAATCCCTGGGTATAAGCATTGCTCATCATATCAATATCGACGCCAGCTTTAAGCGCAAGCGCGGCAGCTTCGGCAATGTCCTTCGCCACGCCGTGATTAAGGAGTTCCGCGACGGCATTGTAGTCGCTGATCAGAACCCCTTCGAAACCAAGCTGGCCGCGCAACCAGCCTTGCAGCAAGGGCGCATTCGCCGTCATCGGCACCCCCGCGATATCGATGAAAGCAGGCATGATCGCCGCCGTGCCCGCAGCGACCGCGGCCGAGAACGGCGGCAGATAGATCTCGCGCAATGTCCTGTCGGAGAGATCCGCTGAGGCATATTCACGTCCGGCGGTGACGGCGCCATAGGCGCAGAGATGTTTTGCCACCGCGGCAAGGCTGTGGGCCGCGCCGAGATCATCGCCCTGGAAACCGCGCGTTTTCGCTGCCGCAAATTGCGAAGCAACCCACGGATCCTCCCCAGGACCCTCGACGATACGGCCCCAGCGCGGATCGCGCGCCACATCGAGCATGGGCGCAAAGGTCAGTGCGATGCCGTCCAGCGTGGCTTCCGCGGCCGCCGCGCGCGCCGTCTTCTCCCATAAATCAGGGTCGAACAGACAGGCCTCCGCGAGCGGAACCGGAAAAATCGTGCGGTGGCCATGGATGACGTCGAGCGTCAGCAGCAGGGGAATTCCAAGCCGCGATTCGTCCACTGCGATGCGCTGCACTGCACGCGCCTGGTTACCGCCCCAAAGATTCAGCAGGCTGCCGATGCGGCCGGCGCGGATATCTTCCTCAACTGCGCGCCTGTTGCCAGGACCCGTCACCGCCTGAGACGACGCGAGCATGTTGAGCTGCCCTACCTTCTCTTCAAGCGTCATCGCCACGAGCCACTTATTGATACGGTTCATGTTCTTGCCCTGCCGCAGGAAATCGAAAGATAGATTTAGGACGTCATTTCTCCTAAATCACCCAACCGCTCGTCGAAGCACGGGACGCCGTCGCCAAGCGTAAGTAGGGATATACAAATGTCCCCCGCGCGATAACGGTCCGCCTGGTGGACCCATATAGGAGGAAAAGGATCGATTTGATGGCGGAACAATCAAGCGAACCAACTCAGAGCAATGCGAGCGGCGATTTTCTTGCCGGGGATAGCCTCCTCGCCGAGCTCATGCAGATGGTCTCGGCTTTCTGGGCCTCGCGCGAGCGCAACAAACTCTTGATGCTGGCGGCGGCACTCGTCGCAGTCGTGGGGGCGACGGCCTACGAACAGATCCAGCTCAATGCCTGGAACCGGCCCTTCTACAACGCGCTGACCAACAAGGATATGGCCGCGTTCCTGGGGCAGTTGGGTGTCTTCGCTGAATTGGCCGGCATATTGCTCGTTCTCAATGTAGCGCAGATGTGGCTCAACCAGACCTACAAAGTAGTTTTGCGTCAAGGACTGGTGCATGATCTTTTAAACGAGTGGCTTGTGCCGCTGCGGGCATTCCGTTTGTCGTATGTGAGAGAAATCGGTGCGAATCCGGACCAGCGCCTCCATGCGGATGCGCAGCATCTCACGGAACTTACAACCGACCTCGGCATCGGCCTGTTGCAATCGACCCTCCTCCTTGCATCCTTCATCGGTGTGCTTTGGGTGCATTCGCGAGGCATTGTCCTGTCGTTCGCAGGCCACAGCTTCCGCCCGCCCGGCTATATGGTCTGGTGCGCTCTCTTCTATGCCGGCACGGCATCTTTTTTCAGTTGGCGCGTCGGCCGCCCGCTGATCGCCCTCAACGCTGAGCATTATGCTCGGGAGTCGGAGCTGCGTTTTTCCCTCGTGCATGTCAACGAAGAGATCGAGTCCATCGCTATTTATGGCGGTGAAGCCGATGAGAAAAAATATATCAACAGAATATTCGAAACCGTTATCGAGATTTCCCGAAGGATTGTCGGCGCCGTGACACGGCTGACCTGGATTACGGCTGGTTATGGTTGGTTCACAATCGTCGCGCCGATTCTGGTGGCCGCGCCCGGCTATTTTTTCGGGAAGATGTCATTCGGCGAGTTGATGTTGATAGTCGGCGCCTTCAATCAGGTCCAGCAATCTCTTCGATGGTTCGTCGACAATTTTTCCAGCATTGCGGACTGGCGCGCTACTTTGTTGCGGGTGGCGAGCTTTCGCAGAGCCATGCAGGCTACGGATAAACTCGGCCACACCGCCAACCGCATCGCGCTGGAAGAGACCGGCGGCCAATCAATCCACTTCGACGATCTCAAAATAGCCGCTCCGACAGGCAGCATCACGCTGAGCGAGGCGCATTTGGACCTGAATCCGGGGGAGCGTGTTCTCATCGTGGGCGAGCGCGGGGTAGGAAAAACCCTGCTGTTCCGTGCCATCGTCGGACTTTGGCCCTGGGGAAGCGGCCGCATCACGCACCCAGCTCGCCGATCAATGATGTTTATGTCAGCGCGAGCCTATATCCCGCCGGGCACTTTGCGCACGGCCGTCACCTATCCACACTCTGCCGGCATTTTTAAGGATGCGGACATTACCGAAGCTTTGACAGGCGTCGGTCTGGAACGGCTCCTGCCTATGCTCGATCAGGTCGATCGTTGGGACCGGCGGTTGAACGACGATGAGAAACAATGCCTGGTTTTCGTTCGCGTCATCTTGCAAAAGCCGCGATGGGTTGTGCTCGACGGCGCGTTCGATGTTCTCGACCCTCTCTCACGCAAGCGAATCGAGATGATCTTCAAGGGTCCCCTGGCCGATGTCGGCTTGATCAACATCAGCCGCAACGGAACCTACAATCCTTTTTATACCCGAACGCTGCATGTCGTAAGAGATTGTTTGAAAACTCATTGAACGCGTAATTGAATTATGATTCAGGCTGCACCGCACCGCCCATTGAAAAGAGCTCTCAAACGAACTCCCAGGAATCCGCATGGACAGATCTTCAGGACAGTTGACGGGGCTGAATTCAGCGACCAACCTGCACTTGCAAACGAAGTCGTTTCCGCTCGATAGACAGACCGCCGATGCCGAATGTCCCCGCAAACAAATCACGCTCCCGAGCCTATAAAGACGAGAAGCTCTCCGACGAACATCTCCTCGATATCGTCCAACGGCAGACATTCCGTTATTTTTGGGAGGGCGCTCATCCGACCAGCGGGCTCGCACGCGATCGCTGTGATCGACTCGCCAACCCTACGGACGATGCCGTGGCTGTCGGCGGATCCGGATTCGGCCTCATTGCCATCATCGTCGCCTGCGAACGCGGATGGGTAACGCGGCAAGAAGCCTTGGTCCGCTTGACGGCCATGCTCGATTGCCTCGAGAAAGCCACCTGCTATCACGGCATGTTCCCGCATTTCATGCATGGCGAGACCGGCGCAACCCTCCCCTTCAGCCGCAAAGACGATGGCGGCGATCTTGTGGAGACTGCCCTTTTGTTCCAGGGGCTCCTGTGCGTGCGCGCCTATTTCGATGGCGACATGACGCAAGAAACCCGCCTGCGCCAGCGCATCACAGGTCTGTGGCACGAGGCGGAATGGAACTGGTTCACCCAGGGGGGCCGCAAAGCACTGACATGGCACTGGAGCCCCAACAACGGATTTGCGCTTAACCATGAAATCCGCGGCTGGAACGAATGTCTCATCGCCTATGTACTCGCGGCTTGCTCGCCGCGCTATCCCATTGCTGTGGAAGCCTATCACGAGGGCTGGGCGATGGGCCGCGAATTCCTCAACAGGCGTAGTTTCGAGGGCATCGATCTCCCGCTCGGGCCAGATTGGGGCGGTCCCTT
>SCSF01000116.1 GCA_004298435.1 Beijerinckiaceae bacterium | reverse complement strand
GTCTGCATCAGCCTGCCGGCTGAATCCTCCGCATATTCCAGAGAGCGCTCAAGCGCCGCCCGCTCGACAGCAGGCAAGGCTTCGAGAATTTCCGCTTGTTCATGCTTGTCGAGGTCTTCGAGGAGAATCAGCGCATCGTCGGCTTCAAGCGCGCTCATGCCTTCGGCAAGCACTTGTGTTGGCAATTCCTGACAGATCTCGTCGCGAATCCGCGCGTCGAGTTCGATCAGCGCCGCAAAATCGAAATCACGGCCCAGAAGCGCTATGAGCTTCGGGCGCAGTTCGGGCGGCAGCGCTTCCAACAGGCTCGCGAGATCGGCCTCATGCAGATCACCGGCAAGCTGGCGCAACTCCTCCTGGTTTTCCGCCTCGATCGCTGCCTCGACCGCTGCGACGAATTGCGGACGGATGTTTCCCTCTTCGTCGTTGATAGGAGACAGCTCCTCCTTGGCCGGCGCCTCAGAGTCCTCGACAAGCGCTTCCGCAGGATCAGGCTCGTGCCTCGGGTCGGTCATGCTGCAATCCTCGCGCAATCACTTACAGAGTTTGATGCGGCGCTCACATTTGCGCCTGATTTTCACTGCCAAGCTCGTTTCAATCCTGCCGCTTCGGGTTCATAGGAATTGAGAGCGCGCAAGGCAAACCATTCATGCCGGGAAAGTCACCAGCCTTGAAATTGATCGGGCCTTTTTTCGCTTCGCTCTGTGTCCTGTCGAGCCTCACGCTTGGCGCTGCTCCGGCTGCCGCCGGCGCGGCCTGCCCCGCCGGCACGCTGGGACCGGAGCGGACGCTCGCTCTCGGCACCAAAGGCGGCTTCGCCATAGGTCTCAAAACCTATCCGCAGACGCTCGATCTCGCCGATCACGAAGTCGTTCTGACGTTTGATGACGGGCCGTCGCCGAAAACCACGCCTCTCGTCCTCAACGCGCTCGCCAAGCAATGCGTGCATGCGACCTTCTTTCTGATCGGCCGCAATGCCGCGGCCCATCCGGCCCTGGTCCGGCGCGAAGTCGCGGACGGCGAAACGCTCGGCAACCATACATTTTCGCACCCGGCCAGAACGCTGAGGCTGATGTCCGAAAAAGCGGCAGAGGCCGATATCGAGAAGGGTTTCGCGGCGGATGAGAAGGCGGCTTATGGCGGGAAAACTTTGGCTGAAAACCCGGCGTCAGAAATCCGCTTCTTCCGCTTTCCCGGCTTCGCCGATACGCCGAGCCTCGATGCCTGGCTGAAAGCGAAGAACATCGGGATTTTCGGCGCCGATCTCTGGGCCTCCGACTGGCGCAGCATGACGCCGGATGAAGAACTGAAACTCGTGCTCGAACGGCTCGAAAAAGAGCGCCGTGGCATTCTGCTTTTGCACGATACGCATCGCTCGACCGCCCTGATGCTGCCGAAGCTGCTGGTGGAATTGAAAAAGCGCGGCTTCCATATCGTCCGTCTCGTACCGGACGACGGCGCTCCGCCGAAATTCCGCGACGCGCCGAAGGGCTGGCGCTCGGAAACCGAGGCCATACTGGCCAAGGTTCTGGCGCATCGGCAGAGCGCGAAATTCGAGAAGAGAAACGGTACCACTGTCAAACGGCCACAGCAGCCAGCCGCGCATTCGTAAGAACGCGCTGCTTGTTAAGATGGACCGCGGCAAACTCTCAGCACCCGCCCCTGCACGTTTAATGCCGCGTCTGGCCAAGGTCGTTGAGATTTTGGCACCTAAAGCGCTTCACGATTTGGTGGAACCGTCGCTATTCAGATCATCGAGCCTCCTCTTTCCCGGCCGAAGCGCAGCTTCGAGCCGGGATCCAGAGACCGTAAACCTAAAGTCTGGGTCCCGGATCATCGACCGCTTTGCGGTCTCGTCCGGGAAAGGGGTGGTTTTCAGGACCCCATGATTCACTCAATTCGTGAACTGCTCTAAGGGGCTGACGTTGAAGATTTTGTCTTTGGACCTCGATGCGTCGGCTCCAACCGGCAAGCTCATGATCTACCTGCTTGGCACCTGCGCCAAATTCCAAGCTCGCAAAGTATGGCCTGACAAGGAAGGCAATAGCTGGCAAGCTTGGCATTGGCACGGCATCAGTCTATCGCGCTCTGCGGCCCGATCTGGCAAGCTGGGGGAAACAAATGACAAGCGAAGACATATTTGCGCTCGTGATCCGTATCATAGGATTCTTGCAAATCATTAGCGGCCTGAACGAGCTGGTTAATGCAGTCGCTAGCTCGGTCGCGGTCGCACACGCCTCACACTTCGCCCACGTTGAATTGGGCGCGGCGATCGGAAAGGTGATTGTTCACATGCTTATCGGACTGGTGTTGATCGTCTTTGTCTCGCGGATTACCCGATTGGTTTTCGCCTCAGCTAAATGATCGCTGACAGGGTGTCGCCGTACACATGCGAAGTGGGCCGCGAAAAAACCGCAAGGAACGCTGCACAGAGAACGGGAAAGAAGAGCGAAACCGGGAAATCTATTCTCTCACCTTCCGAAAAAATTCCCTCACCTGAAAATTTTCATAATAAAAACAATAGTTTAAACGTCGCAGATTTTGCTTTGGTGCGGCCAAGAGGACTCGAACCTCCACGGGTCTCCCCACTAGCACCTCAAGCTAGCGCGTCTACCAGTTCCGCCATGGCCGCAAAAGCGATGAGGCCGGACCCGGCCAAATCGGCAGGCGTGTCGTCTAACAAAAAGGCTGGGCCGTGACAAGCGCCAGAGCGTGCATCCTGACTTGCACAGTTCAACGGCTGGACTAAAAAACAGGACATGCTGAGCCGCGCCAGCCTTTCACCCTCCATGCTGCCGCAAGGCGATTCACCGCCTGTGGAATGGCATGTCCTTGAAGGGGCGACGCCTTATGAGGAAGCTGTTGCCGCTATGGAGGCCCGCGTCGAGGCCATCGCGGCCGGGCAAGCCGCCGAGGCGGTGTTTCTTCTCGAGCATCCGCCGCTTTATACCGCTGGCACCTCGGCGCGCGAGAGCGACCTCATCGAGGCGCGCTTTCCCGTGCATCGCACCGGGCGCGGCGGACAGTTTACCTATCATGGGCCGGGCCAGCGCGTTGCCTATGTGATGCTCGACCTGAAGCGCCGTCAGCCGGACTTGCGCGCTTTCGTCGCTGCCCTGGAACGCTGGATCGTCCAGACCCTCGACGGCTTCGACATCGAAGGCGAGACGCGCGAGGACCGTGTTGGCGTCTGGGTCGCCCGGCCCTGCAAGCCACGGGGCCTCAATGGCGAATCAGCCGAGGACAAGATCGCCGCGCTCGGCATCCGCGTCCGCCGCTGGGTGTCCTTCCACGGCATAGCCCTGAACGTCGCGCCGGACTTATCGCATTTTTCGGCCATCGTCCCCTGCGGCATCGCCGAGGCGCATCTTGGCGTGACGAGCTTCAAAGATCTCGGCCTTGCCGCCTGTATGGCCGAGGTCGATGCTGTCCTGCTTCGGGAGTTTGAAGAGATCTTCGGAAGCACGGCAGCCGCGCCGCGTGCGTGAAGCTTCTCGTCTGCAACCCCTTCCCCGGACGAGCCGCGAAGCGGTGAAGATCCGGGGTCCAGATCTGGAGCTTATAGCTCTGGTTCCCGGCTCGAAGCTGCGCTTCGGCCGGGAAAGAGGGAGTCCGACTGTCTAATTCGCGAGCATCACCTCCACGAGATTGTCGGAGAATGACGGCGCATGGCCCATGTCGGTGAAGTTGGCCGAGCTGATGCTGTTCACCGTGCCGTCATTCAGTTGCCGCCAATAGCCGAGCGTGGCGACGACGATGCCGGACGTCACATCTTCGGTAATGCGCGCCACGCCCTTGAACGCGCCGCGCGCATTCATAACCTTGACGCGATCGCCATTCCTTATGCCGCGCGCATCGGCGTCCCGCTGACTGATCAGCACGAATTGCTCGCCCTGAGTCTGCTGCTTCTCTTTCATGTTCGCGTAGCAGGAATTCAGGAAAGCGTGGCTCTTCGGAGAGACGATGTTGAGCGGATAGCGTTTGGCGAGTTCCGGATCATTCGTATGCGACTCGCGCGGGCCGACATAATCGGGCAGCGGATCGAGATCCTCACCGGGCTGGAAGCCTTCATACATCTGCCGGAACGGCCCGGCGACGAAGTTTTTCGCGCCCTCGATGATGAGATGGCATTTGCCCGTTGAAGTCGGGAAGTTGCCTTCCTTGTGCGGAACGCGATCATCAGCCGTGCCGACCTTCAGCCGCGCAAAACCATGCTTGCGCAGATAGTCGAGATCGATGCCTTCGCAGGCCGGAGAATCCCAATCGACATAATGTTCGAGACACTCCGTATCGCTCCATTTGAAGTTCTCTTCCTCGAAGCCGAGACGCGCCGCAAGACGGCGGAAAATCTCGTTGTTCGGAATGGCTTCGCCGGGAGACTCCACGCATTTGGTGTTATAGGTCAGATAGAGATGGCCCCATGACAGGATCATGTCTTCCATCTCGGCGCCCATTGAGGCGGGCAGAACGATATCCGCATAGGATGCGGTATCCGAGATGAAGTGCTCGGCGGATACGAGGAACAGATCCTCCCGCTTCAGGCCAGCGATGATCTTCTCCGTCTCCGGCGCTTGAGTCACCGGATTGGAATTCCAGCACATCATCGACATGATCGGCGGATCGAGCGGAATCTCTCCCGTGAGTGCGCGGCCGATCTGCAAATTGCTGACGACGCGCGTGCCTTCCGGGATCAGGTCAGGCCGGCAGATCACGTCAAATTTGTAAGGGTGCTCCCATACGGGGAATTGCGTGACGCCGCCGCCGACATGCCGCCATGCGCCGGTCAGCGCCGGGATACATGTGACGGCGCGGATCGTCTGGCCGCCGCCGAAGTGCCGTTCGAGAGCGACGCCCATGCGGATCGCCGCCGGCTGCTCGGTTGCGAGTTCATAAGCGAGCTTGCGAATGTCCGCCGCGGGAACGCCGGTGATCGCCTCCGCCCATTCGGGCGTGCGCGTGCTTGCGCGCTCCTTCAGTTCTTCGAAGCCGACCGTGTAGTTTTCGACATAATCGCGATCGACAAGTCCCTGCTCGATGATCGAATTGATGAGCGCCATGGCGAGCGCGCCATCCGTGCCGGGCTTCGGGCAGATGTGCCAGTCGGCATCCTTCGCCGTGCGCGATCTGTAGGAATCGATGACGACGACCTTGGCGCCAAGCTTCTGCGCATCCCTGACGATCGCCCAATGATGCAGATTGGTGCTGACGCTGTTGCAGGCCCAGATGACGATGTATTTCGAATGGATGTAGCTCTCAGGGTCGAGGCCTGCTGTCGGCCCGACTGTCAACAGCCAGGCGGTGCATGAGCCCTCGCCGCAGAACGTCCGCTCGCAGACAGTCGCGCCGAGCTTGTTGAAGAAAGCATCGCCGCCGTTCAATCCATGCACGAGGCCCTGATGCCCAAGATAGCTGTAGGGAATGATCGCCTGCGGCCCATACGTCGCGATGATGTCTTTCCAGCGAGTGACGATTTCATCGAGCGCTTCATCCCAGGTGATCTGCTTGAACTCTTTGCTGCCTTTCGGGCCGACGCGGCGCATCGGATGCAGCAGGCGGTCTGGATGATAGTGGCGGTTTTCGTAGTCCCTGACTTTCACGCAAAGGCCGCCGCGCGTCATCGGATGGTCCGGGTTGCCGCGCACGCCATGCAGCACGCCGCCGCGCACGTCGAACAGCATGGAGCAAGTGTCGGGGCAATCATGTGGGCAGGCGCCGAAAAAGACTTCCGGCTGCAACATCTCGTTCATGGCATTCCTTCCCATATATGCGTCGGCTTCTTTGCGAGCCGGCTTCTGATCCTATGAGAACGGAAATTTGCTTTTGTGGAAAGAACTTTATGCTCTCAAAAGCACTGCCTGACGCTACTGGCACGGACCAATTTCGAAGCAGCTTCTGGCTCGCGCGCCGTGCGATCTGGCATACCAACTCTTCTTTGCCGATGAAGCTCAATCTCGGCCCCATCGCCAGTGCGGCGGCTCACCTTTCCACCAGCAGACAAGCACGAGAGCAACGCAAACAACTGCAACATAGACGAGACAGGCAGCTATGTTTTCGCGCGGCGGAAACACAAACGCGCCGGCGGCGATGAGCGCTACAAACATGGCAAGCGTCACCCAGCCTTGCCACCTGTTCGGAAGGCCCCAACCCGAGCCGTAACGCTTTGCCGGAAACCAGTATTTTTGGTCCATGCCGCCAGCCTATGCCGGCTGCCGGGCTGTGGGTAACGAAAATAGCCGAGCGATCCCGGCCAAAACTCGATCTATAACCATCAGGAAAATGGAGAATGCGTCACTTCGAGCCGAAGCTCTCGTACAAGCCGGTTTTCAGGGCTTTTGCGGCCCCTGCCCCAACGCCTGCGCATATAAACCGGGCATCGAGACCCAAGGGAGACATGAGATGGTCGCGTTCCTCACCTCCGCCCCGCTCTGGGTTTCCGGCATTCTTCTTGTCGGCCTTGGCACTGTGCTTTCGATGCTCGGGCCTGTGGTCGTCCGGCGCTACGTCAAGCTTGAGAAGCTTGCCGTCAATAACGAGGTGGCCGGCTTCAAATTCGCGACCGTCGGCGTGCTCTATGCCGTGCTCCTCGCCTTTTCAGTCATCGTCGTCTGGCAGAAATATTCGGATGCAGAGGTGACTGTGATGAAGGAGGGTGGCGCGGCGGCGGCGCTCTATCATCTGGCGAATGGCCTCGACAAGCCGCAGGGCGCTGCGCTCAGCAAGGCGTTGACCGGCTATCTCGAGTCCGCCATTTCGGATGAGTGGCCCGCCATGGAGCGTGGCGTTGCAAGCCACAAGACATGGGAAAAACTCAACGCGATCTACGCGACTCTGCTGACGCCAAATTCCGCCGCACCACGCAATACTGCTGTGATGCCTGAAATATTCTCACAACTTGACGTCCTGACCCAGACACGCCGCGTCAGGCTTGCGGCGGCAGAGGGCGCCATTCCCGGAGTCCTGTGGGCCGTGCTTTTCGGCGGCGCGGTCGTCACCATCGTTTTTACATTCTTCTTTGGAACGAAGAATCTGCGCGCGCAGGTGCTGATGGCGGGAATGCTGGCGATCCTGATCTTGTCGGAACTCCTGATCACCGTCGTAATCGACAAGCCATTCACAGGCTCGATCAAGGTGAGCCCCGAACCGCTCGCGGTGATACTGACTGATTTTGTCGGGGTGAAGATGGGGGAGTAGGGCCACGTCCCCGTCCCACCCTGCCTCTTGCGGAACACAGCAAGAACGGATAGACTTCGTTCACTCTTTGTTTAAAGCCTTGCCGCAGTCTTGGCCGCGCCGCTTGATTCGTGCCGGGCGCGGCGGCGGCAGGCGATTGCCGGATTGAAGGGCCGAACGCGGCCGAGAGTGGGAACCGATGCTGACCAGAAAACAGAGCGAACTGCTGCGCTTCATCCATGAGCGGCTGAAAGAGACGGGCGTTCCGCCGTCCTTCGACGAGATGAAGGACGCGCTCGATCTGCGCTCCAAATCAGGAATCCATCGGCTGATCCTGGCGCTCGAGGAGCGCGGCTTCATCCGCCGACTGCCCAATCGCGCACGGGCGCTCGAGGTGCTGCGGATGCCGGATTCGTCCACCCCGCCCTCGCCCGGCCGCGGCAGAAAATTCTCTCCGTCCGTCATCGAGGGCAATCTTGGGCGCGTGCGTGCGCTAGCGACGCAGGCTGAGGACGAGGACGAGCGTGCGCTGGTCGCCATCCCCGTCATGGGCCGGATCGCGGCCGGCACGCCGATCACTGCGCTGCAAAACCGCAGCAACACGATCAGCCTGCCACCGGACATGCTGCCGACAGGAGAACATTACGCGCTTGAGGTCCGTGGCGATTCGATGATCGAGGCCGGCATTCTCGATTCCGATCTCGTCGTCATCCGCAAGCAGGATACCGCGGAGACAGGCGATATCATCGTCGCCCTGATCGACGATGAGGAAGCGACCCTGAAACGGCTTCGCAGGAAGGGCGGCTCAATCGCGCTGGAGGCTGCCAATCCGGCTTATGAGACGCGGATTTTCGGCCCCGACCGCGTCCGTATTCAGGGCAAGCTCGTGAGCCTCATCCGCAAGTATTGAGGCGGACGGCTCGTCGCCACCATTAGCGGGAATAATCCCCTGGCCCCTCACCTTACCTCTCCCCGCGCGCGGGGAGAGGAGTGGCCGCATCCGTGCAAGATGGCGCGTCATGCGCGGACTTGATCCGCGCATCCAGGCACAGATACTGGAGCAGTTCCGAAAGCTGACCAGGCTTTTCGGGCCGAAGCACGCTCTCCGCCCCTCACCCTGAGGAGGCTGCGCAGCAGCCGTCTCGAAGGGCGAGAGATCGTGAAAGCCCCCCGGTGCTTCGAGGCGCGCTTCGCTCGCGCCTCAGCAAGAGGGGCTTTTGGCCGGTTAGCCGCAAATCCGCTTCATTGATAATCTTACACATTCTGCGCGTCTTTGGACGATCCGCAGCGGCACAGGCCGGCGTGCCCTCATTGAAACCCGGCTGCACTCCTCATAAACGATTATCATGCAGACCGACGCCCCACAGGCAGATGCGAATCAGGCAAGGCAGGCCATGAAGGAGACGGCAACCGTCATTGCCCCCGTCCCGCGGCGCGCCCATATGCTTCGGTTTGGCTGGATCGCTGGCGCCGTTATCGCAGTTGCCTTTCTCGCTGGCGTTGCCGCGAATATGCTGCTGACCGGCGCCATTTTGAACAAGGGCCTCGCCGTCCAGATCCGCGACACAACAGGCCTCGTCACGGCCATTCGCGGCAAAGCCAGTTTCTCGCTGTTTCCGCCACATCTCGATGTCGAGGACATCAGCCTGTCCAATCCGCGAGCGGCCTTGCACATTTATGCAAAGCGCCTCGTCGGCTATCTGCGGATTCTGCCACTTCTCGCCGGGCGCATCGAAGTCGGCCATGCGGTGCTTTATCAGCCGAAAATGGTGATCGATCTCGACGACCGGCCGATGACGGCGGATAGCGCGATCGGCCGCGCTGCGGCAGCGAAGCCCGCCAGCCCGGAGGCTGCCGCGATCGATAACGCCAAGCTCGGCATCGTCGATCTTGTCGATGGCAGCGCGCGCCTTCACCACAGCGGCGGAAGAAAGGACATCTTCCTCGACAAGATCAATGTCACCGCCGATTGGCGCAGCCTCGATGCTTCCGCAACGCTGACAGGGCAGTTCGATTCGCGCGGCGTGCCGATGCAGTTGAAAGCCTGGTTCGCGCAGCCGGTAGCGATTTTGCGCGGTGGCGACTCCGCCATGACCATGCAGCTCGAGTCAGACGTGCTGGGTTTGCAGGCATCGGGCCGCGTGGCGCTTGTGCATCTTCATTATACGGGCGGCCTCTACGTCACGACGCCCTCGCTGCGGCGCGCGCTCGAATTCGCGGGTTTCACCCTCGCGAAGCATGGCCGTTTCGGCGCCTTCGATCTGCGTTGCGATGCGGACATCAACACGAGCACGACATCGCTCACCAATCTGCGGCTCGATCTCGACAACAATGAATATGAGGGCACGCTCGCCATAGAACCTAACGGTGGAACCCCGCGGCTTTCGGGAACGCTCGCCACCAATCTTCTTGATGTCACGCCGTTTCTTGAAGGCATGCCGCAGCCGCTCGGCCCGGACGGCGGCTGGAGCCATGCGCCGCTTGAACTTGCCGATCTCGGTTTCACCAATCTGGACCTGCGGCTTTCCGCGTCGCGCCTGCGCCTGCACAACATCGAGCTTAAGGACGCTGCCCTCTCGATGCTGACACGGCCCGGCTTCATCGATCTCACGCTTGCGGAAGCCACGGCCAATGGCGGCGCGGTGCGTGGACGCCTGACGCTCACGAGCAAAGGCAAGGCGCTCGATCTGCGCTTGTCGGGCAACGCAACGGACGTAAATCTGCACCCGATGCTGCGCGGCGTCAGCATCAGGCATCCGCTCTCAGGCGCACTGAGTGGATCGCTGTTGCTTGACAGCACCGGCGTCGGCTTCGACCAGTTGCTGCATGGCTTGTCGGGTCACGCCAAGGTCGAAGTTGCCAACGGCGGCCTCAAGAACGCCAACCTCCTCGCCGGCTTGACGAAAACCGGAGCCGCCAATCCGATAGCGCCGGAGAGTTCAACGGGAAGCCCCGTGAACTTCGGCAAGGCCGCCTTCGGCGTGGAGATCGCGCAAGGCGTCGCCAGTATCGTTAATGGTCACATCGACAGCGCGGCAGGCGCGCCGGGCTTCGCCGGTCATTTCGGCGGCAGCGTGGATCTCGGCAATCGCAGCCTCGACCTCTGGGCGACAACGACGCCCAGCGCACCGGCCTCGCCGCAGCGTGTCACACTCAGCGGACCCTGGAACGACCTGAGCCTGTCTGCGACGGCATCCCCCTCCCCGGCACCCGCACCGTCTCCCTGAGCGCGAGACGTTTCGGGCCAGTTCGCTTGCCGCGCATCATGCCGCTTTGACCACCGTCACGGGATGCTGGGAGCGGAAGCTGATGGCGATCCTGTTCCAGCCGTTGATCGCGATGATCAGCAGGGTCAACTTGACCAGTTCTTCTTCCGAGAACTGCTTGCGCGCCGCCTCGAACACATCGTCCGGGACGTGCGTCTGCGACACAAGCGTCACGGCCTCCGTCCAGGCCAGAGCGGCCCGCTCGCGCTCGGAATAAAGTGAGGATTCACGCCATGCGTCGAGAAGATAAAGCCGCTCCTCCGTCTCGCCTTCGGCGCGTGCATCCCTCGTGTGCATGTGCAGGCAAAAGGCACAGCCGTTGATCTGTGAGGCCCGCGTTTTGACAAGCTCGAACAGAGACTTTTCGAGTCCGCTCGCCTGGACCTGCTTTTCAAGAGCCCCGAGAGCCTGCATGCTCTCCGGTGAGACCTTGTAGGGATTCAATCTCGCTTCCATTGTCCTGTTCCTCTTGATAAGCGACGGCGCACACGCAGCCGGATTACAACGGCTGCTTTTTTCCTTTAATGCTCGTTTTCTTTTAACGCTCGAAGAAAAATCGCAACATTTCGCGACTTGCATCGGGGCCGCGCGGGTCGGTGTAGGAGCCCGCCGGATCGCCGCCAGACCATGCGTGGCCGGCGCCGTGTAAAATCCATCGTTCGAGCATTGGCTTTCCCGCTTCATCGAGCATCAGCGTGCGCGTGTAGCCGAGACCGCCAGCCGCCCTGCCCCGGCTCGTTTTCGCAGAAAGATTTGCGGCACCGGCCTGCGTCAGAATCTGCTCGGCATTGATCGGACTTACAGTCTTGTCGCGGTCGCCGTGAAACACGATTGTCGGCACAGCGGGACCCGAGCCTCTCAGGACGGAGGCTGCCGGGCTCCCGTGCTGCATGGCGGCCAATGCCGAGGGCATGTCGTGGGCGGCCCCGCAGGGCAATCCAGAGTGTATGCCAATAGCGGCATAGAGATCCGGGTAAGCGGCGCCCAATATCGCAGCCTCGGCTCCTCCAGCGGAGAGGCCGGCGACATAGACACGCTCCGGTGCAATATTGAAGTCGCGCATGATCTGCCGTGTGATGCCGGCGATCAGCGACGGTTCGCCGTGGTCGCGCCTCTGTTCGGCTGCGTTGAACCAGTTCCAGCATTTCGCGGCATTGGCGGATTTGGATTGCTCCGGATAGGCGACGAGAAACAGTTGCTCCTCGGCCAGTGCGTTCATGCGCGTGCCGGCGGCGAAATCGTCCGGCGATTGCGTACAGCCATGCAGCATGATGACGAGCGGAACCGTCTCGCCCTTGTAGCCACTCGGAACATAGAGCTTGTAATTGCGATGGCCGGCGGCATTCGAGAAGCCATGCTCTTCAAAAATGCCCGGGCCAGTGGGAGCACGCGGCGGCTTTACCAATCCGCCGGTCACTCGATCGAAGGCCCCGGCTCCATAGTTGCGCAGCATGGGCGGCACATCGGTGAAGGCCGCATCTTGCGCGCCGCCACTCTTGTAGCGCTCAGCCGCATTTTCGCGGTCTGTCTGCGCGCCCCCAAGGCCCCTGCGCAACAGCGCCATCGCCTCTTTAAGCCGCCCCTCGCGCGTGAGACGCGTGGCTTCGCGCATGTCGAGCCGGGGGATTTTGGTCACTGGGCGGTGTTCCTGATCAGTGGATGCGGCCGCTCAGGGCCGCCTTGATCGCGGGGCTGGCCTGTAACGCTCCCATGACGCGGATGGACGCGATGGTCGCGCGCGCAAGATCAGGCGTGACATCGGAGGCGATGATGGCAAGCCCGAGGATCTGGATATCCAGCGTCTCGCCGGCGGCCTGCACCGCCTCAAGATCGCGTCTGCAATAGTGCCGGAGACCGAGTTCCAGCCGGTGCCGCGCAAGCGACTGCTTCACTGCCTCATCATGCCGGCCAAGTTGATTGCGGATCGCCGTGCGGATGAAATCGCTGCGGTTTGCGTAAAATCCCTCATGGACAAGGAGATCGATATGACCCAGATCCACATAGCCGAGATTGATCGTGATCTTTTCGCTGTCTGAAATTTTCGCCCGTTCCTGAACGTCACTATCCATTTTTACCATCCATAGACCATCCAGTCGGATGGAAATAGACAAGCTGAAGGAGATGTCAAGGTCAGGGCGAAGCGGTGGTCGAAAAGGATCGGGCGCGATTGAGCGCCCGCGGCGTGGCTGATACGAAGGGCCATGCGCCACATTCGCCGGTTACTGGATTGGCAATGCCGGATTACCGCGGTCCGGCGCACCTACAGGAATTGCCACGGGCGACGCCTGTCGCTTTTCTTCCCGCGCCTCTACAGCGAAAAGATTCAGTGGCGCAAGCTGTTCGACGAAGATCCACGGCACAGGATCTTTTGCGACAAGCTCGCGACGCGTGATTACATAGCCGAAAAAGGCTTCAGCCATCTGCTTCCGGAGCTTGTCTGGTCCGGCGAAAACCTCTCGAATTCTCCCATACGTTCCCTCGACTTTCCCGTCGTCCTCAAAAGCAACCACGCGACTGCGCAATATGTTTTCGTGCATGACTGCGCGGCGATGGACTACGACAAGATCGCCGATGAGGCGCGTCAATGGCTCACGATAGACTGGGGCGACGGGATGAACGAGCCGGCCTATCTCGGGATTCCGAGACGGCTTATGATCGAGCGGACCGTCACCAATCCGGATGGCTCACAGACAACAGAACACCGCGTTTTCGTGTTTCACGGAAAGGCGAAGCTTATCGCCAGCATGATGGTGAAGGATGGCGGCGTTTTCGCGCTCTTTCATACCCCCGACTGGCGGCGGCTTCCCTGGCGCGGGATTAATCCGCCTTATGAAGCAAGCTTGCCGAAGCCGGAGCGGCTCGCTGAAATGATCTCGGCCGCAGAACAGCTTGCGGAAACCGACGAGCATTTGCGCATCGATTTTTACGACAACGGCACGCGACTCTATGTCGGTGAGATCACTGTCTACACCTGGTCCGGGCTTTTGAAGCTGTCGCCACAATCGGCGGATGAGGCGATGGGCGCGTTCTGGTCACCCGCGAGGCCATTGCGGAAAGCACTCGCCAGAATCGCTTTCGGCGAATGGGGCGCGCCGTTCAAAACGATGCGGCAGAAAGCGAAGTGCTTATAGAGCGGTTCGCGAACTGTGCGAATCACGGGTTCTGAAACCTGCCCCTTCCCCGGACGAGACCGCAACGCGGTCGATGATCCGGGGTCCAGACCTTGAGCCTACTACGGCCTCTGGATCCCGGCTCGAAGCTTCGCTCCGGCCGGGAAAGAGGATGCTCTGGATAGTGATGGTTCCACTAATTCATTGCAAGCGCCGCGGCCTTGGCGCGATAGGCGACCACGTCCGGCGCGAGGCATGCAGCCTCCCGATAAGCCGCCGCAGCGTCCCTGCGCCGTCCTCCCAGCAGACAGGCCGCACCGGTCAGGTCCCAGGCAAAATCCGTAAACAGGCGGCGATCATAGGCAATGAAACCGTCTGTCAGTTCATCCGGATCGATAGCCTTCAGCCGCTCCGCGATTGAAAGAACGGATTCATGCCGGCCGGCGGCAAGATCCGAGCGCGCCTTGAGGTAGAGCAGCGCCCAGTCCTCCGGCGTGTCCTCGAGAAGTTCAGCAATGATATCATCCGCCACCTGTCCCTCGTCGAGGAGAAGGCGGGCATAGGTCTTGCCGAGTTGCCTGCGGTCGATAATTTCTTTCGCCGATGGCGCTTCGATCGAAATGTTCAATCCGCGGCGGCAGGCCTCGATCGCGTCTTTGCGCTGGCCGAGGCCTGCCAGCGTTTCCGCAAGGTGATGCCAGCAATAGGGACGTTCCGGATGCTCCGCCGTCTCGCGCACGAGCAGCGGGAGATTGCGCGCGTGCTTGTGGCTTTGATCGCCTTCGAATCCCAGATGTTCGATCACGACCGGCGTCGGTGGAATCGCCAGATTGCGGCGTTCCGCGAAGGCAGAGAGATCGCCGCGATGCGTTTCGTGAATGCGCCCCCTGAATCTGATTTCGGGGTGGTTCACGAACAATCTTGGCTCGCGATAGAATGTGTAGCCGGGCCGCGGCTGAAAGCGGACATAGGCGCCCGCAGTCTGCGGAGCCAGAAAGTCGCCGATGGGCCGACGCCCGGGCGTCCTCAGCCGCTCATCAGCATCGATGTAAAGAATCCAGTCGGCGCGAACCTTGCTCAGCGCCCGGTTGCGCGCTGCGGCGAAATCATCGATCCACTCGAATTCGAAAAGATCTGCGCCATAAGATCTGGCGACCGCCTGCGTTCCGTCGGACGAACCCGTATCGACGATAACGACATTATCGACAAGCCCTTGCAGGCTTTCGAGACAACCGGGAAGGAATTTGAGTTCGTTGCGAGCGATGATCGCTGCGGCAACAGTCGGCGCAGACAACTTGCCTGAGCCCTAGACGTTGCCGATCATCGAGACCTGACCCGTCGCGACGACACCCTTGAGAGGAAACGAAATGACGCTTGGCGTGCAATAACGCTCGGATGCAAGAAGCTTGGTGAGCTTCGGCGTTACGCGCGGCTGCATGGCAACAGGCCTGGCAACTTCCTTTTCAGCGACAGCAAGCATGGTTTCCCCTCCGAAGTGGAATTTACTCCAGCGAAAAAGCTAACAGCTTCCTGCGAGGCGTCAAGACTGCGGCGACGCTCTGCCCACCGTGCAGATTCCGGGCTGTCCCAAGAGGCATCGCGATCATGGAATCTTTCATCCCATTGCGAATATCTGCCGTCAGGACAGGCGTTTAACCACCAGACCCTTGTCTGCAAGTGCGCCGAGACAGGCCATCACGTCATTTGACGACGAGGCCTTGAGAGAAAATGTCTGATCTATAAATTGCACAATATCTGCGACGCTCGCCCGGCCATCGCAGAGTTCATAGACTATGGCTCCGGTCGCATTCATAAAATGGACCTGCTCGCGCGTGTCATCGTTGATGACGAAACCGTCTTCGACTTCAATGACGTCGTAGCCATCGGCTTTCAGAAAAACCGCAGTCGATTGTAGTCCGCCAGATTCCATCATGTTCGCCCATGCGCGTAAATCAGATCGGCGGACTACGCCGGCCGATGGCAGCCATCTGCGCCCCGAGTGCGCTCACCGTTCTGCGGCGATCGTAAAACATCAGCGCTGCATGTCTACCCTGCTGTTCACGACGCCTCCGTTCCGCAGAATTTTCAAGCGCTTCGATGCAGGCATCCGAAAACGCCGCCGCGTCTTTTGCGATCCAGCCGCATGGCGACGATGTTGCCCGCATTCCCGAAGCGCTGACGGACGTTGTGATGAAGGCCGTGCTATGGGCGCCTGCTTCAATAAGCTTGGTGCGTAGTGCTGGGCCTCCAAGCCGGATCGGCGCGATCGCTACGGTGATGTTCCGATAAAAGTCACAAAGATCCGGAACCGCACCGAGGATGTCCACGCCGGGCCGCCGCGCGCGTCTCAGAAGGCTTTCGGGCGCATCCGGCCCTGCCACATGCAGGCGTGGCCGCAGACTGGAACGCGCATGGATGCGTGGCAGAACTTTCTCAACAAACCAGTAGATAGCTTCGACATTCGGCCAATAGCCAAGAGCGCCGATAAAACCGAGCGTGCATCCATCGTCACGTTTCCGGATCCGCTCCGGTATCGCCACGGCGTTCGGCGAGACAGCAATCTCGAACGTGGCGTGGCGCACCTTCAATGTCCGCCGCGCCGGCTCATTCGAAACAAAGCAGAGCCTCAGTCGCTCACGCCGGGCTGCAATGAGGTGGTCGTAAGCCTCTGCTTCAGCAACCAGCCTCGCCGCTTGCCCGGCAGCGCTGCAACGCATGGCGGCATCCGCCATGCTCATGGTCGAGATGTAATCATCTTCGTCGAGATCGACGCTGATCGGCACATCGTCATCGATGGCATCAATGGCAGGCAGCATATAGCTGCGTCCGATGTGGACGAGATCATAGCGATTTGCAGCGACGATCTTCGCAATCCGGTTGAGAACAGGCTGCGAGAGGGCGCTGCTCATAGAGGGTTTGCCATAGCGCCGGAAGGCGGCAAGCCGCTCTTCGTCATCGGCGATTTGCGACAGCAATCTGAAATGCGTTTCGGACTCCGCCTCCCAGATCGAGACGCTTGTGCTTTCCGAGACGGCTGCGCCGCCCGTGAGGCGTCCCGCGACGGGGATGACAATCAGATCGAGCTGATATTCCACCTCCAGCGCCTCGGCGAAAAGCGCCATGCGCATCGCCAGGCCATTGCTGCTGCGCATGGGCAGGATCGGCGAGATCATCAGGGCGCGCGCAGGCCGCGCTATGCTTCCGCTCGTCGGAGCGACGTTGAGCGTGCGCCCTTCCATTCCGCTCCTATCAAGATCAGTCGATGCCCAGCGATTTCAGTTTGCGATGCAGCGCCGAGCGCTCCATGCCGATGAATTCAGCGGTCCGAGAGATATTGCCGCCGAAGCGGCTGATCTGCGCCACCAGATATTCCCGCTCGAACACTTCGCGCGCATCACGCAGCGGCAAGCTCATCAGCTTTTCGCCGCCTGCGCCGTTCGGCGTCGAGGGAACCAGCGCGCCAACCTCAGCCGGCAGCATGTCGGAGGTGAGTTCCGCCTCAGGGTCGCCTGACGCGAGAATCATCAGCCGCTCGACGTTATTGCGCAACTGCCGGATATTGCCCGGCCAGTCGTGCGATTGCAGCACAGCCATGGCTTCGCCCGCGATTTTGCGCCGCGGCATCCCGCTCGTCACCGAGACCTGATCCATAAAGAAATCGATGAGTTCGGGAATATCGTCGCGGTGCTCAGACAGTGACGGCACCCTTATCGGCACGACGGACAGGCGGTGGAAAAGATCCTCGCGCAACGCGCCTTCGTTGATCAGCCTCGGCAGATCGTGCGAGCTTGACGAGATGATGCGGACATCGACATGCACGCGCGTCGCGCCGCCGACCCGCTGGAAATTCTGATCGACGAGCACGCGCAGAATCTTGCCCTGCGTCTCACGCGGCATATCGGCAATTTCGTCCAAATAAAGCGTGCCGCCATGTGCTTCCTCGAGCGCGCCAACCTTGCGGCTGCGGCCATCCTTGCCCTCGACGCCGAAGAGTTCGACCTCCATCATATCTGGCGTGATGGTCGCCGAATTAATGACGATGAAGGGCGCCGAAGCACGCGCGGACGCTTCATGAATCGAACGGGCGACAAGCTCCTTGCCGACACCGGGCGAGCCCGTGATGAGAACTCGCGAATTGGCTGGCGCAACACGGTCGATGACCTGGCGAAGCTGGTTGATCGGGCTTGATTTGCCGATGATTCGATTGACCGCGCCGGTGCGCGTGCGCAGCTCATTGACCTGGCGTTTCAGGCGCGAAGCTTCAAGCGCTCGCTCCGCGACAAGAATGAGCCGGTCGGCCTTGAACGGCTTCTCGATGAAATCATAGGCGCCCATCTTGATCGCGGAGACGGCGGTTTCGATGTTGCCATGCCCGGAAATCATCACGACCGGCAGCGCCGGATGGTTGGTCTTGATGAGTTGCAGTAGTTGCAGCCCGTCGAGCCGCGAGCCTTGCAGCCAGATGTCCAGAAAGACCAGATGCGGCCGCCGCGCCTCGATCGAGGCCAGCGCTTCATCGGAATTCTTCGCGGCTCGGGTTCCGTGCCCCTCATCAGACAATATTCCCGATACGATTTCTCGAATATCGGCTTCGTCGTCGACGATCAGAATATCGGTAGCCATTTCTGGTTTCGCACTCTCTTATTTCGAACCTTCATTGGATGCCGTCACCGTCAGTTCTTCATCGGAAGGCTGATCGGCGCCGGATGCTTTGTCACTGCAAGGGAAATAAAACCGGACGACTGCCCCGCGCCCTTCGGGCGAGTCGAGAAGTTCAAGACCGCCGCCATGATCCTCGAGGATTTTGGCGACGATCGCGAGACCAAGGCCGGTGCCTTCGGTGCGCGTCGTCACATAGGGCTCAAGCAAACGGGTGCGGTGATCGGCGGGGAAGCCCTTGCCGTTGTCGATAACAAAGATCTCGGCCATCCCCGCTGGCGTAACGTCCAGCGAAACGGAAATCCGGCCTTCGACGGGAGCGATCTCTTCTTGCGCCGCTATGCCTTCCGTAGCGTTCTTGACGACGTTTCCGATTGCCTGGGACAAAAGCCGCCGGTCGAAGCGCACCATCACCGGCCGCTCCGGCAAGCGATCAACGAATTCGATGTCTGGATGTCCGACGCGCATCAGGAAGATCACCTGACGCACGCAATCGCAAAGGTCGTCTTCTGCAAGCCGCGCCTTCGGCATGCGGGCAAAAGACGAGAATTCATCGACCATCCGCTTGATGTCGTCGACCTGCCGCACGATCGTATCGATGCACTGATCGAAAATTTCTCGCTCTGACGTAATCAGCCGCCCATATTTGCGCCGCAGCCGTTCCGCCGAAAGCTGGATGGGCGTCAGAGGATTTTTGATCTCATGCGCGATGCGCCGCGCAACATCAGCCCAGGCCGCTGTTCTCTGCGCTGAGACGAGATCGGTAATGTCGTCGAGCGTCACCACATAATTCTTCTGCGCGCGATCGCCCGGTTCAGTCGTCACCCTGATATTGTAAATGCGCTCACGGCCGCCGCGATCGACCGAAATCTGCCCGTGCATCAACCGCAGATCGCCGCTGCGCGCTTCCGCGATCACCGTCGCGGCCTCGGGCAGAACGGCTTCAATCGGCCGCCCTATGGCGCTTGTGTCGGCATCGCCACCCAGATGAATGAGCCTGTCCGCGGAAGGGTTGAGCACAGTAATCTGGCCCTGCGTGCCAATCCCGATCACAGCCACCGGAACCCCCGACAGAACCGCCTCGGTGAACAGGCGCCGCTCGTCGATGAGGTTGCTCGCGGCGATCAGGCGGTTCTGCTGCAAGCGCAGTTCCGACGTCATCTTGTTGAAGGTTTCGCCAAGATGCGCGAGATCCCCCTCCGAGGGATCGATTGCCACCTGCACGAAGAGATTGCCCGTGGCGACCTGATCCGTCGCAGCGATCAGACGCCTGATCGGCGCGACAAGACGATTGGCGAAGGAAAGCCCGAGCCAAGTCGCCGACAGCAGCATGATCAGCGCGATCAACACATACATCGTCGCGAAGGCGACCTGAATGCTCTGCCTGTGCGTATCGAAGGAATCGTAGAGCTTGATCAGCCCAAAGGCCCGCTTCGGAAATTCGACGCTGAATGGATCGACAGGCCGCGCGACGTAAAGAAACGTGTCGTTGAAGGCTGTAAGCTGGCGTAAGGCGACAAAGGTGTGGCCTTCATCGAGAATAAGACAGAGCGGCTCATTCTTTTTCGCGTCTGCGAAGTCATTCGGCTTCGGTTTGACGATGGCCGTTCCGGTTCGCGCGCCGGTATCAATCTTCTCCTCGATCGTTCCGTCCGAACGCATCATCGCCGCAGCGGTGAAACCGAGAAATTTCGCCCGCGAGGCGAAAAATTCGTGAAACAGTTGCCGGTCGGCGGAATAAAGCGACTTGCCGCGATCGAGATCGGCGGCAGTCAGGCCCGCCTCTTGCAGAAGCGAACGGCACTGGCCTTCGCTGAAAAGTTGCGCCGCATCGACCGTGCTTTGAATAAAACCGCGCACATCGTGCATAAAGGCGGGGTTCAGCGTGCGTTCCAGCGTGACTGAGCCGACGGCCGCCATCAAAATCGCGGGAACCACCGCGATGATCGAGAAAAGGGCGACAATCCGGATATGCAGGCGCGCTCCGGCCACCTGCGCCCGCCGCGCCGCCATGAGAGCCCAGCCCTCGGCGACGACGACACCCGTCAGAAACAGAATGCTGAGCGCATTCACCGCAAGCAGCACCAGCACCACGCTGCCAGTCGGGGGAATGGGCGTATAGCCGGTGAAGATCAGGAAACTCAGAGCCGCAACGACGAACGCCAGACCGACCGCAATCGGCCCGAGCCTGGCAAGCCGCCTCGAGCGCTTTCCGCTGTCTTCCTGCGGAACTATCGATTGGCGCATCCGGCTCGCCCCACCTGACCCCTGCCCCGTATCGATTTTTCCGGCATCCGCCTTATGGACACCAGCACTCCTTTGCGTTGCGCGAAAATCACGCTGTTGCACAAATGCGACATTTCCTTGGCCAAGCCAAGTCAGTCGGCTCCAAATCCCCGCACAAAATGAAGTGAAGAGAAACGGCACGCATTTTCGCGCGGAACGGCGTCTGCTTCGCGAGAAAAATGCGTCAAAACAAAAGAATGGAGTTCGACGACGCTTCCGACGGAGCTGAACTCGTCTACTGCGGCGAGCGCAGAAGACTTACATCCAGATCACGGATTTTTTTTCGCAGCGTATTGCGATTGAGCCCGAGAATTTCGGCTGCCTTGATCTGATTGCCCCGCGTCGCGGCAAGCACCGCCGAAATGAGGGGATATTCGAGTTCCCGCAAAACACGATGATAAAGGCCGGGGAGCGGCAGACCCTCCTGCGCGTCAAACAGTTCCGCAAGGTGGCGTTCCAATGCGGCTGCGAAAGGTTCGGCCCCGCGCTCGGGCTCCTGGCGGCTATCTTCGCTCGCCTGATGCGGCGTCAATCTGGACTGGAGAGGCGCGGAATCGGCCGAAAGCTCCGCATCGACAAGGGCCTCGCCAATGATTTCCTGCGGATAGAGCGCCGCGAGACGCCGGACAAGATTTTCGAGTTCGCGAATATTGCCCGGCCAGCGATAGTGTTTCATCCGGTCGAGCGCCGCTGTCTCGATCTGCTTCAAAGGCAGGCCTTCGGATGCCGCAAGCGCAAAAAAGTGCTGGACGAGATCAGGAATATCCTCCCCGCGTTCGCGCAACGGCGGCAGGCGCAGCGGCACGACGTTGAGACGGAAGAACAAATCCTCGCGGAACAGGCCCTGCTGGATCAACCCGCGCAAATCCTTGTTAGTCGCGGCGATGATCCGCACATTGGTTTTGATCGGCGTACGGCCACCGACCGTCGTATATTCGCCCTGCTGCAAAACGCGCAGGAGCCGCGTCTGCGCCTCCATCGGCATGTCGCCGATCTCATCGAGGAACAGCGTACCGCCTTCGGCCTGTTCGAAGCGCCCGGCGGAACGCTGATTGGCGCCGGTAAACGCGCCTTTCTCATGCCCGAACAATTCGCTTTCGATGAGGTCGCGCGGGATAGCCGCCATGTTGATCGCAACGAAGGGGCCTTTCTTGCGCTTGCCGTAATCGTGCAGAGCGCGCGCCACAAGTTCCTTGCCAGTGCCCGACTCCCCCGTAATCATAACGGTAAGGTCAGTTTGCATGAGCCGCGCCAGCGCCCGGTAGATTTCCTGCATCGCGGGCGAGCGCCCGACGAGCGGCATTCCCTCCATATCGAGCGGCGCCGCCAGCTTCACCTTGTTTCTGGGCTCGGTCATCGCCCGCCCGACAGTGGCGACGAGTTCGCGTAAATCGAAGGGCTTCGGCAGATAATCGTAAGCGCCGCGCTCGGAAGCCTTGATCGCCGTCATAAATGTGTTTTGCGCACTCATCACGATGATTGGGAGTTCAGGCCGCAGCTTTTTCATGCGCGGCAGAAGCTCGAAGGCATTCTCATCGGGCATGACGACATCGGTTATCACCAGATCGCCGTCACCCGATTGCACCCAGCGCCACAAAGTGGCCGCCGTTCCGGTCGTGCGGACCTCATAGCCGGCGCGCGAGAGAGCCTGACTCAGGACCGTGCGGATCGCGGCATCGTCGTCGGCTATGAGGATATTTCCCACCATCGCCAGGCTCCTTCCAAGCGCCCCTCAGGGCCAAATCAATCAAGATCCCGATCAGACTGCCCTGCGCTTGCGATTTTCTCGCTGCGCGCGACATACATGGGCATCAGCACGCGGAAAATCGTTCGAAACGAATAGGATTCGCACTCGATCATCCCGCCGTGGTCGCCGATGATCTTGGCGACCAATGCAAGTCCGAGGCCACTTCCTGTAGATTTTGTCGTGATGAAAGGATCGAACAGGAGCGGCTGCAATTCCACAGGCACGCCCGGGCCATTGTCGCGGACGCAAAATTCGAGCGGCAAACTCACCGGCTCGTCCGACGTCGAAATCTTCAGTCTGACACCGGGCCGATAGGCCGTCGACAATTCGATTTCTCCATCGCCGCGGGACTCGCCGATCGCCTCGGCGGCATTCTTCACGAGATTGAGGAACATCTGGACGAGTTGATCGCGATTGCCGAGGACCGGCGGCAAGGACGGATCATAGATCTCGATAAATCTGATATGGCGGGCGAACCCGGCCTGCGCGATCTTCTTGACGTAATCGAGCACCGAATGAATGTTGACGCTTTCGCGTTCGAGCGGCCGCCTGTCCGAAAACGCCTCCATGCGATCGACGAGCTTCACGATGCGATCGGTCTCGTCGCAGATCAGCCGGGTCAGGCTGCGGTCGGCGTCGCTGACCTCCTGCTCAAGAAGTTGCGCCGCGCCTCTTATCCCCGAGAGGGGATTTTTGATTTCGTGGCCGAGCATGGCCGCCATGGCCGAGACGGAACGCGCTGCGCCGCGATAGGTAAGTTGCCGATCCATCTTTTCGGCGATCGCCCGCTCCCGCAGCATGACAATGACGGCGCCCCCGGCATCGGAAGCAGGCGTTACGAAGAGATCAACCGTCTTTTCCGTGCCAAGTCTCGGAAGTCCGAGATCGACGCCATATTCATTGATCGCCATCTCCGTCTGCGTGACCTGATCGATCAGGGTCAGAAGCACCGATCCGAACGGCAGCAGGCTTGCAAGCGTCTGCTGCGAGAGAATGGAGCGGCTGCTGCCGAAAAAAATCTCCGCCGCGAGATTGGCGTCCAGAATGATCCCGTCCGCTCCGACCGCCAGAATCGGATGCGGCAAGGCATTGAGGATGCGCGTCGGATCAATGGTCGCGTGCCGCTCGCCGCGCCTCATGCAACCCCCGCGGGCGGTTCACGCGACAGCATCAGCGCCAGCAATGCTTCGACTTCGGCGGGCTCTTCGCTTGTTACCAAACGCTTGCGCAATGCCGCCGTGTCCGGCCCGCACGCGCCCTGCACATAACCGGAAAGATGTTTGCGGGCATGGCGAAGACCCTTTGCCACGCCAAACAGGGAAAGCAGGGAGCGATAGTGCTCATGCGCCGCGGCTATCCTTTGTGACGGTGACGGATCAGGCGCAATGGCCCGGCCTGCAAGATCATCCGCAATCTGGCCGATGAGCCAGGGCCGGCCGATCGCGGCCCTGCCGATCATAACCGCATCTGCGCCGGATGCAGCGATCATCGCCTGCGCATCGTCAGCGCCCAGGCAATCGCCATTTGCGACAAGCGGGACCGTGACGGCCTCACGAACTCTGCGGATGCCCGGCCAATCCGCCTTGCCATTGTAGAACTGGCAGCGCGTGCGGCCATGCACGGTGATCATCGCGACGCCTTCCACTTCGGCGCGTCGCGCGAGTTCCGGCGCATTCAGCGTTTCCGCATCCCAGCCGAGCCGCATCTTGAGCGAAACCGGGACTTTCACCGCAGCAATGACCGCGCGCACAAGTTCAATCGCCAGATCGAGGTCGCGCATGAGGGCCGACCCCGCCGCACCGCCAGTGACGCGCTTCGCCGGACAGCCCATGTTGATGTCGATCATCCGCGCGCCGGCGGCTTCCGCCAGCCGCGCGGCCTCCGCGAGCGGATAAGGCGCGCAGCCGGCAATCTGCACGACATGCGTGGCGATGCCTTCGCCTTCGGCCCGAATGGCCGCCTCCCGGTCGCCACCAAGATAAAATTCCGCTTCCAGCATCTCCGAAAAGGTAAGAGCCGCTCCGAATCTTTCGGCGAGCCGGCGCATGGCCGAATCCGTCACGCCAGCCATAGGCGCGAGAAAAGCCCGGCCGGGCAAAACGAGGGCTCCAACCGTCAAAACTTCAGCATTGTTGCTTAAAATTTGAGCATTCGAGATCATGTCTAAATTATAATCAATTGCTGCGCCGCCGCAACAGCGGATCCTTTACGACGGCACAGCCATAAGTTTGACGCGGAGCGCGAAAAGCGACAGGAGAAGACCCTGCCCGAAAAGGCTTTGTGTGAGAAGGATTGCAAGTTCGAGATGGCTGCACGCGGGGAATTGGCGATTTTGGTTGTCGCGGCAGGCCGCGGCTTGCGTGCGGGAGCCGGGATTCCCAAACAATATCGGGAAATTGCGGGGCGGCCCTTGCTTGCTCATACATTATCATCCTTGCTCAAGGCGACACCTGCCGCGCGGCTGATGACGGTGATCCACCCGGACGATCAGGATCTTTATGCCGAGGCTATAGCGCATCTTTCTCCGGCGGATGCAGCGCGCCTCTGCGGCCCGGCGCACGGAGGCGAAACGCGTCAGGACAGTGTCCGGCTCGGGCTCGAAGCGCTCGCGGCAGAGATGCCACAGATTGAAGTCGTGCTGATCCATGACGGCGCACGGCCATTCTCAAGCCCGGATATGGTCGCCCGCGCATGGGAAGCCGCAAAGGCGCATGGCGCTGCCGTTCCGGGCCTTGCCTTGACAGACACAGTGAAGGAGATCGACGCGCAAGGCCGCGTCGTCGCGACACCGCAGCGGGCGATGCTGCGCACGGTCCAGACGCCGCAGGCCTTTCGCTTCGATCTGATCCTGAAGGCCCATCGCAATGCCGCGCAGGCGCAGCAGTCAGGCCTTACGGACGATGCCGCCATTGCAGAATGGGCGGGGCACAGCGTTCATATTTTTGAGGGTGAGCGGACAAACATGAAAATTACCAGCAGCGAGGATATCGGCCTCGCCGAATCGAAGCTTCTCGGCACACTTCTCGATGTCCGCATGGGCCAGGGCTTCGATGTCCACGCGTTCGGCCCGGGCGACCATATCTGGCTCGGCGGTCTCAAGATCCCGCACGATCACGGGCTGGTTGGTCATTCCGATGCGGATGTCCTCTCTCATGCGATCACCGATGCGATCCTCGGTGCGATTGCAGATGGCGACATCGGCAGCCATTTCCCGCCATCCGATCCGCAATGGCGCGGCGCGGCTTCGTCTATCTTTCTGCAAGAGGCCATGCGCAGGCTAAGGGCGCGCGGCGGCGTGCTTGCGCATCTCGACGCCACGATCATTTGCGAAAAGCCGAAGATTGGACCACATCGCGATGCCATCCGCGAAAGCCTCGCGGCGCTCACCGGCGTCAGCCTCGACAGGATCGCTGTCAAAGCCACCACCTCGGAACATCTCGGCTTTACCGGCCGCGAAGAAGGCATGGCCGCAATGGCAATCGTGACGGTTCGGCTGCCGTTATAGACGTTTGAAACCCTTTACAGACCGATGCCGTAAGACAGGTTCTGGTTTTGCCGCTGGCCCGCAAGGTGTTGCTGCGGCGCATCCGAAAAGACGAGGTCTGCGACAGAACAGGGTTTTCCAAAAAGGAAGCCCTGCATTTCCCTGCATCCGGCAAGACGCAGCAGATCATACTGCTCCACCGTTTCCACACCCTCTGCCGCAACCGCCATGTCGAGGCTGCGCGCCACGCCTGCAATCGCGGCGACGATCGCCGAACATTCCCTGCGCGTGCCAAGGCCGGCGACAAAGGATTGATCGATCTTGATCCGGTCGAACGGGAATTTCGTGAGATAGCTCAGGGACGAATAGCCGGTTCCGAAGCCATCGAGCGTGAGCGATACGCCGCGATCCCTGAGCCTGTGCAGCGGCGACAGCATTTCGTCTCCGCCATGCAAAAGGATCGACTCCGTCACTTCGAGCTGAAGCCGCCCGGGCGGCAGCAGCGTATCCTGCAATATAGCTTCGAGGCTTTCGCAAATATTGCCGCTGGTGAATTGCACGGCCGAAAGGTTGACGCAGACGCGAGCCTTATCTGGCCATGCCAGTGCATCCAGACACGCCTGCCGCAGAATCCATTCGCCAAGCGGCACGATCAGGCCCGTTTCCTCGGCTATGCCGATAAATTTTGAAGGCTCGATGATGGTGCCGGAGGGATGGTGCCAGCGTAACAGCGCCTCCGCGCCAACGACATCGCTGCAATCAGCATTCACGATCGGCTGATATTCCAGCCGGAAATCCTGACTCACAATAGAATTGCGCAAAGCAAGCTCAAGCGAGTGGCGCGCTCTCACCGAGGCATCCATGCCCTTGTCGTAAATGCGATAGCAGCTTCGGCCTTCGGCCTTGGCCCGATAGAGCGCGAGATCGGCATTGCGCATCAATTGATCGGCATCCGTCCCGCTCTCGGGCGCTGTGGCGATGCCGATGCTCGCGCCGATCATCACTTTCTGGCCGTTGAGATCGTAAGCGGCGCCGACCTTGTCGAGAAGCTGCTTCGCCAGGTTCGCTGTTGTCTCGCGCGCGGCTCCTGTCATGCGAATGATTGCGAACTCGTCGCCCCCCAGTCTGGCAACGACATCCGTTTCGGCCACGCAGCTTCGCAGCCGTTCCGCGACTTCGACCAGAAGAGCATCGCCGCCTGGATGACCGAGCGTATCGTTGATCGCCTTGAAGCGATCGAGATCGACGAGGAGGATGGCGAAACCATCGCCTTCCAGAGCGAGATGATCGAGTTCTTCCTTCATCCTCTCGCCGAAAAGCTGCCGGTTGGCGAGACCCGTCAGAGAGTCATGATGCGCAAGCCAGGCGACTTGCGCCTGAACCCTTTGCAGCGCAGTAACGTCGCTGTGCGCGGTCAACCAGCCGCCCCAGCGCATCGGGCGGCGCGAGATGACGATGCTGCGGCCGTCGGCAAGTTGCTGGAGTTCGGCCGCGTCCTCAAGAGCCGGAGTCGTTCGCTGCTCGAAATAGCGTTGCGGGCTGGCGCCGTTGAAATAGCCGTTGGCGATGCGCCGCGCGATGATCGACGCCACTGTCGTACCGGGCTGCAATCCGCGAGGATCGACGCCATATAGCTCGCCGTAGCGCTTGTTGCAGATGACGAGCCGTTTGTTGCGATCGTACAGGGCAACGCCCTGATCGAGATTGTCGAGAACAATGGCAAGCAGTGCCGATGTTCGCTGTCCTGTGAGAAGTGTAAGCGCCAAGGCCAGCAGAAACGAGACGCAGGTGGACACCAGTATAAAACCGATCTGCAAAGCAGTGCTGTGCGCCCCCAAGATCAGATGCGCATCGAATGCCGTAAGGCCTTGCAGAAGGGCGATGACGGACTGAACGACAAGCAGAAGGCCGATCAGCCGCTGGGTTCCTTGTAAAGGCCCCTCCGGCGCATTCAAGGCACAGGCCCCTACCCCGCTGGCGGCGCATGCCACGCTGAACGAGAACACGCCGACGCGCACATCGACTGAAGGCGTATGAAGCGAAACCCAGATCTGCGCGAGACAGGCGAGAGACCAAAATGCGGCGAAAATCTCCTCTCTCGGGCGTGCTACGCATGCTTCGAGAATGCCGATACCGAGGATAAAAAGGCCGGTGTAAATGAGGAGAATTCGCACGACCAGGACAGTCATCGAGAAATCGCTGCCATTTGGCGTGAGCAGCAGCGTGCCGGCAGCTATGACCAGCGAGCCGATGGCCCATTTGCGGGCGGGCGGATATCTGCGGTCGACGTACCAGACATAGATGAGCGCAAGCGCCTGCAAAAAGCTCTTGAGCGCGAACGCCGCCGCAAGGGTTCGGTAATCAAAAAGGTCATGCATGAGAGATTGCCGCGGCGCGTTCGCCGCTCCTATCCCTCAGACAGCTAAGCTATTTGGGTAAAGAATTGACTTCACGGGACGGAAAGATAGCGGGAATTTTTCTGCATGGCCCGCATAAAGGAAAAATTAAACAAGCGGCCGGTCATCTATAGCCGTTTTCAAGCGAAGTGGCTTCCGGTTCGCGTGAAGAAAACGCGTCGAAACAAGTAAGTAGAGCCGCGGTTCTGATTCTATCAGAACCGAAACGGCTCAAGAACCTTGCAGCTCCCGGCCAAAAGCTGTGCTTCGGCCGGGAGCGAGCGTGACGCCGTTGATTATTCACTCAGCGCACGATTCTGGATTTCAAGAATGGTCGCATCGAGATTGCCGACACATTGGCGAAAAGCCTGGGAACCGACCGGCAGACCAACGCCAGCGCATGCGCGGCTTTCACGCACGAGATGATCGCCGCCATAAAAGCTGGTCTCTGCGAGATACCGCTCTCCGCCCATCGGCGCTGCCAGAGCGTAATAGCCGGAACGATGGCTCAAAGGCAGATTGCCGGCAGACTCCCTGAGGCTTTCAACGCAATAGACGTATTCGAGCTGGTCGGGCGCGAAACCCATCTGCGCACAAAGACCACCCAGGCTGTGGGCAATGGGTGCGGGCGCTTCTTGCGCCGCGCCCGGCAAAACCGGGATCGCCAGAGAGGCGGTTGCCGCCACGATAAAAATCGATGCTGTCTTAAACATTCTGTCACCTCATGTCGGTGCTTAAACGGCAGGGACATAGGGCGCGCCGAAATGCCAGCAACAGTCGGCAATCCCGAAAAAGAATTAAATTATCGTGACGGCTTAAGCCGAAGTATTTGTCAGGAAGGGTTGAGAGGCAGGGAACGCCCGCTGTCAAACGGCTCGTCCTGCGCGGACTTGATCCGCGCATCCAGGAACGTGATTGATGTTTTGAGGCAACAAGACCGGCTTGCTGGTGCCTGGATTCCGCGGATCAAGTCCGCGGATGACGGAGGCTAGAGCAGTTCACGAATTGAGTGAATCTATGGGGTCCTGAAAACCACCCCTTTCCCGGACGAGACCGCAAAGCGGTCGATGATCCGGAACCCAGACTTTGAGCTTACGACCTCTGGATCCCGGCTCGAAGCTGCGCTTCGGCCGGGACTCGATGATTTGAATAGCAACGGTTTCACCAAATAGTGAAACGGCTCTAGCCCCTCGCCTCACCTCTCTTCGCCCGCGGGGCGAGGCAGACGTCGCGGCGGATTATCAGCGGTCGTTTCAGCCGCCGTTGTTGTTCACTTGTTGCAGCATCCCATCAAGCGATCCAACGCATTGCCGGGACATTGATGAACCGGGTCCGAAGCCAAGAGCGGTGCAGGCGCTGCTTTCCCGCGCGTGCTGTTCTCGGGGAGGACTGCGAAAAAAGCTGTTGGGACCAAACGGGTCGGCAGCGGGACCGGAAGGCGCGTTGGGGTTAACCGGCGCCTTGAACTCAATAGCCAGATCAACGCTCGCCTTGAGACTCATCACACAATAGGTAAAGCCGAGTTCACTCGGATCGAGCCCGAGACCCTCGCAGAGGCTATGGATCTTGCCCGTCACCGAAGGCGCAGGCTGCGCCAGAGCGGCAGACGGCGCAAACCATGTCGAGCCAAACAGGCAGGCCGCCATAAAAAAAGGAACTTTCTTCCACATTTCAAACGCCCCAGGCTGAACTCTCAAGAATGACTGATTGTACTAGAGCCGTTTCGGTTTTGATGGAATGAGAACCGCGGCCCTATTTTCTTGCTTTGACGCGTTTTCTTCACGCGAACCGGAAGCCACTTCGCCGAAAAACGCTCCAGATAAAAAATCCCGGAAAGCAGACTCGCCTTCCGGGATTGAATCTAGTCTGCGTATGCCAGTTGCGCTCCGGCGCATAGAATGCGCCGGAACAAGAGCACTGTCGCGTCTCTTACCAGACCACCTGCGAACGGGCGGCGATGTAATCGAACGTGCCCGAATGGTTATAGCCGCCTGTCAACAAGTTTATCTGGTTGTCGTTGACATGCTCATATTCGAGCACAAAGCGAAGATTCACATTCGGATACCAACTGGCGACACCGCCAAAGGCTTCATGTTTCCAGCCGCTTATAGCCGCGGGGATACCGCCCGTCAAAGCCGAGAACCCGCTGTTCGTCGCATCGATGAGAGTGTAACGTGCGCCAAGCTCAAGCGCACCCCATCCATTCGTGCCCAGCACGAAGGGATGATCCGGAATCACGCCCGAATAAGCACCACCTTTGGCATTGTAATGCCTGCGCCCACCGAAAGTGTAGCTCGCCTGGGCGTAGCCACCGTTGAAACTGGCGGAGCCGCCGGGCGTACCAAAGGCGCTCTCAGCCGTGTCGATGATGTAGTGATAAAATTCACCCTGGATATAGGCGTTGCCATAGGTGGCCCCGGCCTCACCTTCGATCACCTGCGAGTCTTTAAAGGCAGGACTCAAGCCCGTCCAGCCAACGCCGCCCGGATAAGAGATTCCCCCGAAAGCGTTGACTTCCGGGGTATTGCCCGAACTAAGCGCCAATATTCCTGAGGAACCGTTCGTGAATTGGATGCCGTAGTCCGCGCCGATATGCAGGCTCGCATTCGGCGTCTGGATGATCTGATAAGAGCCGCGGACGAGGCCGGAAAGCGGTATCGAACCCTCGTTGTCGGTGAAGGCGCGCACACTCCCTGTCTTCGGACCCGTCAACCAGGCGCCAGCGAAATAGCGGCTGTTATTGGAGGTTGCGCCGATCGTAACGTGGTTATCGCCAGCCCCAACAACATTCGTCGCCAATATCTGGGCCGCAGAGCGTTCCATGAACAGGACTTTGTCGTTGCCGGTCGGCTCATCCATCGTCCACGGCACGTCGATCGCACCAATAATCAGCGAGACAGGGAACGGCTGATGATGGTTGTAGAAGCCGTTGTAGGTGATATAGGCGTTCTCGAGGCTGCCTGAGGAAATAACCGCAGTCGAAGTCCCAATCTTCCCAGTTGGCGAACCGTCGGTCCCGCTGCCGCCAAAATCGTAGCGGATGAAGTAGCCCCAGTCGCCCAGGAACTTGCCGCCGACGCCGATACGAGCGCGGCGGAAATAGGCGTTGGCGGGATTGGCCGGGGTCGAATTGCCGCCGACCTTGCCGGCCGTATCCAATTGAATTTCACCGTTGAAGGAGATCGTGTTCTGGCCGTCCGCACTCGACAGGCCGAATTCGTGACCCGGCGTCATTGTCACGTAAGGCAGTGCCGGCTCAACCTCAGGACCCTTGACCACCGGGCCGCTGTAGCGAACCGCATGCTCACGGCGCAAATGCTTGATCTGCGCTTGCAGAGCATGGATCTCACGCTGATGCATCGCCTCAATGCGGTGCATCTCTTTTTCCAGCTTCACAACGGAGGCGTCCTCGGCCGATGCCACGCCCGTGCTCACGATCAAAGCGCCCGCTGCGATCATCAATGCCGTAACGCTTACGCTTTGAAAGCCGCCGCGACGCGACGTCAGTCTGCCTTTTCGGTATTCACACCGCATTACTTGCCCCCCATAGTTTTGCTGGCAAACGCGAATTATGGCGTTTTGTATTTAGCTTCACACAGGTTCAGTTCACATATCGGCGAAAACCCGTCAATACCTGCCAATGGCGTCAAACCGCAGGGAGCTATATCTGGAAAAACATCGATATACGATAGTTATATCTTTATATTTGTCGCGTAATTTGTTGAAAAATAAATCAATTTTGAAAAACAAATCTGCGTTGCCCGCGCTTGTAACTCGCTCCGGGCAAGCTCTGCTTTTTGCAGTGCGTTCTGACAAGATCTGGGCGAGTGGTGCTTGTATGCCACACTTTTTTCGTCATTTTTCCGTCACATATCAAACGCTTTTCTCACACCGATTAGTCGCCGTGATAGATACGCACGCTCGACTCCGCCATTCCTGGATAGTCCATGTTTTCCGCAGAGCTTCTCACAGGCGCAGAGGCGCTGATTCGCCATTGTCGGGAGCGCGGCCTCAGGATCGCGACGGCCGAATCCTGCACTGGCGGCCTCGTCGCCGCCCTCCTGACGTCGATTGCCGGCTCGTCTGATGTCTTTGAGCGCGGGTTCGTCACCTATTCGAATCAGGCGAAGCAGGAGTGTCTCGGTGTCAAAGCCTCGCTCATCGAGCAATTCGGCGCAGTGAGTGCAGAAACGGCCGAGGCGATGGCGGTCGGGCTTCTCACCCATACGCCCGCGCAACTGGCGCTCTCCGTCACGGGAATAGCGGGGCCAGGCGGCGGTTCGCCGGCGAAACCCGTGGGCCTCGTCTATTTCGGCTGCGGCACGCGCGGCGCGATCGCGACCACCGAGAAACGCTTCGGCGACATCGGCCGGGAAAATGTGCGCATGGCCGCAGTTGCGGTTGGGCTGGACCTGCTTCGGCAAGCGGCGGAATAGAGCGTTTTCAAGCGAAGTGGATTCCGGTTCGCGGTCCAGAACGCAGGCCTTTGGCCGGCATTCAAAGAGTTCAGGCAGCGCGTCCATAGACGGAATTGGCGCGCATTTCGAAGGCTTCGGCGAATTTGCGGAACGCCGCATCGAACATGCCGCCGACGAGGAGCGCCAGGGCGCGGCTGCGGAACTCATAGACAATATCAAACTCGACGACGCTGACATTCGGCCCCGTCTCGACAAAATGCCATTTGTTCTCAAGGTGTTTGAATGGACCGTTCACATACTCGACCATGATTTCGAGCTTGGCCGGATCGCAGGTGACGCGGCTCGTGAATGTCTCACGGATAGCCTTGTAGCCAACTTCCATCTCGGCCAGAAGAATGCTCTCGCCGTCAGCAGTTTCGCGCTTCTCGCGCAGCCGCAGATCGCGGCAAAGCGGCAGAAACTTCGGATAGGCCTCGACATCCGCCACAAGGGCGAACATCTCGGCCGCGGAATGCTGGACACGGCGTTTGGTGCGGAATTTCGACATCGCTGAAACTATAGTCTGATCAACATTAAATTTCGATGCGGCAAGGGCGCAAATTGCACGCTCCCACAGTTCTCAACCGGCAATGCGCCTGTCTGATATGTAGTGCGACCTGAGCGGAAATGGCTCCGTCCCGCTTCAAGCCGGATTTCGGCTTTGTTCCCTCGCTGCCTTGAGCCTCGCAAAATCCTCTCCGGCGTGATGCGAGGAGCGCGTCAGCGGCGAAGCTGAAACGAGCAGAAACCCCTTGGCGCGGGCGATGCTGGCATAGGCGGCGAACTCCTCCGGCGGGATGAAAGCCATCACAGGATGGTGCTTTTTCGTCGGCTGTAGATATTGGCCGATGGTCAGGAAATCGACATCGGCGCTGCGCAGATCATCCATCAATTGAAGGACTTCATTCCGCTCTTCGCCAAGCCCGACCATGATACCGGATTTCGTGAACATTCCGGCGTCAAGTTCCTTCACTCTCTGCAACAGCCGCACGGAATGGAAATAGCGGGCGCCGGGCCGCACCGTGAGATACTTGCTCGGAACAGTTTCCAGATTGTGGTTGAACACGTCGGGCCTGGCCGCGACGACTGTTTCGAGCGCGCCTTGCTTGCGCAGAAAATCCGGCGTCAGAACCTCGATCGTGGTCTGCGGGCTCAAGCTCCGGATGGCCGCGATCACTTTGGCGAAATGCGCGGCTCCGCCATCAGCGAGATCGTCGCGATCGACCGATGTAATGACGACATGCGCGAGGGCGAGTTTCGCAACAGCGTCGGCAACCCGTTCCGGCTCCGATTCATCGAGATGCCGCGGCAAGCCGGTTCTGACGTTGCAAAAGGCGCAGGCGCGCGTGCAAATGTCGCCCATGATCATAAATGTGGCGTGGCGCTTGGCCCAGCATTCGCCGATATTGGGACAGCCCGCCTCTTCGCAGACTGTTACAAGTTTGCGGTCTTTGATGATCGCCTTCGTCTCATCCCATTGCCCTACCCCAGGCGCCTTGACCCTGATCCACGGAGGCTTGCGGGCAACTGGCTGATCCGGCCGATGCGCTTTCTCCGGATGCCGCGGCGCGACGGAGACAGACTCGCCACCTGGTGATGGTCCAGCCATGTTTACGCTCGTGTCGTCCATTCGGATTCGGCTCCAACCTCTGCGCTAAAGTCGCTTCGGCTCTGATGGTATCAGACCCGGAACGACTCCAGGATTCAAGTGTGGATCACCCGCCCATAAGCATCGAGCACGCTTTCGTGCATTGTCTCGGACAGCGTCGGATGCGGGAAGATCGAATTGATAAGCTCCGCTTCCGTTGTCTCGCAATTCATCGCGACGACGAAGCCCTGGATCAGTTCGGTCACTTCTGCGCCGACCATATGCGCGCCGAGCAGCTTGCCTGTCTTCGCATCGAAGATCGTCTTCACGAGCCCGTCAGGCTCGCCGAGCGCAATCGCCTTGCCATTGCCGATGAAGGGGAACCGGCCGACCTTCAGAGTGAAACCTGCCGCCTTCGCCTTCTCCTCGGTCAATCCGACAGAAGCGATCTGCGGATTGCAGTAGGTGCATCCGGGGATCATCAGTTTGTCCATCGCATGCGGATGCAGGCCCTTGATTGCCTCGACGCAGATCACGCCCTCATGCTCGGCCTTGTGCGCGAGCATCGGCGGCCCTGCGACATCGCCGATGGCGTAAATGCCCGCGATATTCGTGCGGCCCATGCCATCGACAGCGATGATGCCGCGATCCGTCTTCACGCCGATCTGCTCGAGGCCAAGGTTCTCGATGTTGCCCTGAACGCCCACGGCGGAAATCATCCGCTCGGCTGAAAGCGTCCTTGTCGCGCCCTTCTCGTCGGCAACAGTCACCGCAACGCCGTCGGCGCTCTTCTCGACCTTCACGGCCTTGGTCGAGGTCAGGATCCTGATGCCCTGCTTCTCGAAACGCTTGTGTGCATGCGCGGCAATCTCGGCATCCTCGACAGGCAGAATCCGCGGCAGCACCTCGATGAGCGTCACCTCGCTGCCGAGCGTATTGTAGAAGGACGCGAATTCGACACCGATCGCGCCGGAGCCGAGAACGATGAGGCTCTTGGGAAACGCTGGCGGCACCATCGCCTCGAAATAGGTCCAGATGAGTTTGCCGTCAGGCTCGAGGCCCGGCAGAACGCGCGGGCGGGCGCCGGTTGCAATCACGATATTTTTGGCGCGATAGGTCCCCGGCGGCAGTATCCCTTTTGGCGTCGGGTGCTGCGGCTGCATCGGCTGCTTCTGCGACGCCGCCACTGTGACTTCGCCGACCTTGCTGATCTTCGCTTCGCCCCAGATCACATCGACCTTGTTCTTCTTCAAAAGAAAGCCGACGCCGGAATTAAGCTGGCCGGAAACATTGCGCGATCTCTTGACGACTGCGGCGGGATCGAAGCCGACCTTGCCTTCGATCACCAGGCCAAAATCCCTGGCATGTTGCGCATAATGATAAATCTCGGCCGAACGCAGCAGAGCCTTGGTCGGAATGCAGCCCCAATTGAGACAGATGCCGCCGAGATGCTCGCGCTCGACGACAGCCGTTTTCAGACCGAGTTGCGCGGCGCGGATCGCGGCGACATAGCCGCCGGGTCCGCCGCCGATGATGAGTACGTCATAAGGTTCAGACATGAGCTCCGTCCATTTCCCCTCCCCCTTGTGGCGAGGGACACAGATCTCTTCTACGGTACATATTGAAACGATTCAGCCGTTGCGACTCTTCTCCCGCTTGCGGGAGAAGATGTCATGCGGAGCATGACAGATGAGGGGTCGCGCCGCTTGAAAGATCCCTCATCCGGCCGGTTCCGCCGGCCACCTTCTCCCGCAAGCGGGAGAAGGACCGCGCCGACGCTCACACCAGCATCGCGACGGGGTTTTCGATATAGCGCTTGAACGCTGCGATCAGCTCCGCGCCTTTCGCGCCATCCATGGCGCGGTGATCGCAGGTGATCGTCACGCTCATAATGTTGGCGATGACGATCTGGCCGTTTTTGACGACGGCCCGCTCTTCGCCCATGCCGATGGCGAAGATCGAGGATTGCGGCGGATTGATCACCGCGCAGAAATCCTTGATGCCATACATGCCGAGATTGGAGATCGCGCTCGTCGCACCCTGATATTCCTCGGGCTTGAGTTTCCGCTCCTTTGCGCGAGCGGAGAAATCTTTCATCGCATGCGAGATCGCCGAGAGCGACAGCGTATCGGCCTTGCGCAGGATCGGCGTGATGAGGCCATCGGGAATAGCAACAGCAACCGCCACATCCGCATGATGATGATGCAGCATCGCGTTCTCGGTAAAGGTCACATTGGCGCCAGGCACTGACACCAGCGCCATCGCCAGAGCCTTGATCACCATGTCGTTGACAGAGACCTTGAAGGCTGCCGTCCCGTCCTGGCCTTTCGGCGCGGATTTGTTGATGTCCTCGCGCAGTTTCAGCAGCTTGTCGATCTCGCAATCGAGCGTCAGATAGAACTGCGGGATCGCCTGATTGGCCTCGCTGAGACGCCGCGCAATCGTGCGACGCATGTTGTCATGCGGGACCTCGGTATAATCTTCCGGCGTGAAATAGCCCTTGATGACGGCGTCGCTCAGCGATGACGGCAGGCTGATCGGCGCGGCTGCGGAACTCGGACCGGCAGCGATCGCCGCCTTGATGTCGCGCTCGATAATTCTGCCATGCGGGCCTGAGCCCGCGATTCGTGTCAGATCGAGGCCGCCATCTTTGGCAAGCCGCCGTGCCAGAGGCGTCGCAAAGATGCGCTCAACACCATTCGCCTGATGGGCTGAAGGCTGCGGAGCGACCGCTGGCGCGGGTGGCAGAGCGGCGGCGATGGAAGTTGTCGCTGGCGCAGCCGGCGCTGGAGCAGAAGGCGCAGCGGCGGGCTTCGGAGCTGGCGCCGCCGCCTTTGCAGGCACGGTGATCGAATCAGGGTTCTCCCCATCGACGGCAATCACCGCAATCACGTCGTTGACGGGGACGTCTGCGGTCCCCTCAGGCACGAGGATTTTCGCGAGCGTCCCCTCGTCGATTGCCTCGACTTCCATGGTGGCTTTGTCAGTCTCTATCTCGGCGAGCACATCGCCGGATTTGACCTTGTCGCCCTCCTTTTTCAGCCATTTGGCGAGATTGCCCTTTTCCATCGTCGGTGACAGCGCGGGCATGAGAATGTTTATGGGCATGGCAGCTTAACCTTTTTCCCGCTCAGGCAGTTTCTACCTGTTGCGGACCAGAGGTCCGCGCTCCGGACCGCGGACCTCTGGTCCGCCTGAAACCGATCTAGGATTTGTAGCAAACCGCTTTCGCCGCCTGCACGACATCGGCAACGCTCGGCAAGGCAAGCTTTTCGAGATTGGCCGCATAAGGCATCGGAACATCGCGGCCCGTAACGCGCAAGACGGGCGCATCGAGATAGTCGAAGGCTTCGAGCATCAGCCGCGCGATGATCTCCGCGCCGATGCCGCACTGCGGCCAGCCCTCTTCGATCGTGACGCAGCGGTGCGTTTTTTTGACCGAGGCGACGAGCGTTTCCTCATCCAGCGGGCGCAGGGTCCGCAAATCGATCACCTCGGCGTCGATGCCCTCTTTCGCCAGTTCTTCGGCGGCTTTCAACGTATAGGTCATGCCGATGCCGAAAGAGACGAGCGTGACATCATTGCCCTGCCGGGCGATCCGCGCCTTGCCAATCGGAACCAGAAACTCATCGAGTTTCGGCACCTCGAATGTATGGCCGTAAAGAATCTCGTTTTCGAGGAAGATCACCGGATTGGGATCGCGGATCGCGCTCTTCAAAAGTCCTTTTGCATCGGCTGCGGTATAGGGCACAACGACTTTCAGCCCCGGAACCTGCGAGAACCAGGCGCTGTAATCCTGGCTGTGCTGCGCCGCCACGCGGGCGGCTGCGCCATTGGGGCCGCGAAAGACGATCGGGCATGTCATCTGGCCGCCGGACATATAATGCGTCTTGGCGGCGGAATTGATGAGTTGGTCCATCGCCTGCATCGCAAAGTTGAACGTCATAAATTCGACGATCGGCCTGAGACCGGCCATGCCTGCCCCGATGCCGAGCCCGGCAAAGCCATGCTCGGTGATCGGCGTATCAACGACGCGCCTGATGCCAAACTCGTCCAGCAGGCCCTGCGTGACCTTGTACGCGCCCTGGTATTCTGCAACCTCCTCGCCCAGCACGAACACGGTTTCGTCGCGGCGCATTTCCTCCGCCATTGCATCACGCAAAGCTTCGCGGACGGTCATTGTCACCATCTGCGTGCCGGCGGGCACATTGGTTTCAGGTTCGGGCGGCCTCGCGATTGGCGCGGCCGTCGGTGGCGGCTGCGGGGGCACGCTCGCGGGCGCCGGGGCGGACGGCTTGCTGATGACTGGCGCGGCGGCGGGCGGCGGCGAGCTTGCCGCAACGCTTACTGATTCCCCGTCAGCGGATATGATTCCGATGAGGCTGTTCACTGCGACATTATCGGTGCCTTCCGGCACGACGATCCTGGCGAGCGTGCCTTCGTCGATCGCCTCGATTTCCATCGTCGCCTTGTCGGTTTCGATCTCGGCAAGGACATCGCCCGATTTGACCTTGTCGCCTTCCTTCTTGAGCCATTTGGCGAGCTTGCCCTGCTCCATCGTCGGCGACAGAGCCGGCATTAAGATATTCGTCGGCATGAACTAACCCGCCTTTAAACCTGAATGAAGTTGAACCGAACGACCTTTACAATCTGAGACTTCTGCGGATCGGCCTTATTGCAGAACATCGGTGAAGAGCTCGGATGGATCAGGTTCGAGATCATGGGTGGCGAATTCCGCCGCGTCCGCCACAACCGCCCGTATCGAGGCATCGATTTCTTTCAGCGCAGCCTCGTCGATTGACTTGTTCGCCAGGAGCCGCGCCCGAACCTGCTCGATCGGATCATGCTCCTCGCGCATCTTCTGCACCTCTTCCTTCGAGCGGTACTTCGCCGGATCGGACATTGAATGTCCGCGATAGCGATAGGTCTGCATTTCGAGGATGATCGGACCCTTGCCGGCGCGGCACCATTCGGCAGCGTGCTTCGCGGCGGCCGTCACCGCGCGCACGTCCATGCCATCGACGCGCTCGCCCGGAATATTGAAGGAACTTCCGCGCTTGGAGAGATCGACCTCGGCGGAGGAGCGTTTCACCGAAGTGCCCATCGCATAGAGATTGTTCTCGATCACATAGATGACCGGCAATTTCCAGAGCTCCGCCATATTGAAGCTCTCGTAAACCTGGCCCTGATTGGCTGCGCCGTCGCCGAAATAGGTGAAGGACACATTGTCGTTGCCGCGGTAGCGATTGGCGAAGGCGAGCCCGGTGCCGATCGGCACCTGCGCTCCGACGATGCCATGCCCGCCGAAGAAATTCTTCTCGCGCGAAAACATGTGCATCGATCCGCCCTTGCCCTTCGACAGACCGCCGCGCCGTCCGGTGAGCTCCGCCATGACGGCTTTGGGATCTATGCCGCAGGCAAGCATATGGCCGTGGTCGCGATAGCCGGTGATCGTCTGGTCACCCGGCTTGGCCGCCCGCATCATCCCGGTGACTACGGCTTCCTGGCCGATATAAAGATGGCAGAAGCCGCCGATGAGACCCATGCCATACATCTGGCCGGCCTTCTCCTCGAAGCGGCGGATCAGCAGCATATCCTTGTAGGCGGAAAGCTCTTCGTCGAGACTGAATTGTGCAACAGGCGTCGTTGGCACAGCCGGTTTCGGCGTGCTGGCTCCATTCGATGCGACTGCCATTGAAAAAACCCTTTTTCGATTCCGGCATGCAAAATACAGCGCCAAGGCCGCTCTGGCGAGACACCAAAGCGGACATCTTGTCCCGAAACTCTATTTCAATATGGAAATATGTTGTTTTTCTGCGGCTTACACGCTTTAATTTATCTTACGCGCTAGCTTTGTGCGAACAGAGGCCAGCTCTATTAATTGCTTTGACGCGTTTTCCTCGCGCGAACCGGAAGCTGCTTCGCTTGAAAACGCTCGAGCGGGATGCGAAAAAGTGGAACCGGTTTTTCGCTTAAATCCCGCTCCGATTTATTGGAATCGATCACGTTACATGCGTTCAGGTCGAATCGACCTGAACGCATCGTGATCTATGGGCGCGGATTATTGAAAATGACGACGAGGTCATTCTTGCCGATACGTCCGAGTTGCCGTTCGGCCTCTTCGCGGAGCAGGTCCGCATCGATCGTCTGGCCGCGCAGCAGATTCACCTTCAGTTGCTTGACCCGGCGAACTTCCTTGAGATCGGCAAGCTCGATCTGCAAGCTCGCGATTTTGCGTTGGTAGTCTTCCCTTGTTTTCAGGCCGCGCTCGCCATTGACGGCGTGCCAAAGGAAATAGCCGACGACCGCGCCGGAGACGCAATAGAGCGACAAAGGAAAAAGGACTGCGCGAAGACGCTTACGAATGACCATCGACGCAGATTCGCCGATTGAGGTTAGCGATCCTTAAACGCGCGCCGGTTTGTGCCTTCTGCGGCCAATATAAGTTGGCCAAAATGAAAATGGCCGCCCAAACAGGACGGCCATTTCAAACGTGCATTCCTGAACTTCAGGAATTTCAGATTTCAGCGGAGGCGTAGCTGGTGACTTCCATGCCGACGCAGACTTCGCAGATGGAGGGGGTTGTCCAGGCCATGATGAACTCCCAGTGGTTGGCGCCAGAGACTGGCGTGAAATGGTGGCGCAGCGATTTTCACACTGTCTGCCTTGCCTCGCTTCTATTCGAGTAAGCTCATACTACCCAACTCCGCTGAGGAATGGTCAGGCCGCTGAAAGAATCCTGTAAGATATCTGTAAGAACGCAACGACGAAGGCGTCCCTCCCGGAAAGCGTTGCACCCGGTTTTCTCTCCTGTATCCTTCCCGGCGACAATTGGTTGGGAGAGATGAGCAACAGCTTCGCCGTGCGGCGCCTTTTGCGGCTTGATCGCGCCGGACCCGGCGACGAGGACCGGCGGGAAGGCCGGCATGCGGTGGCCTGGTTCGCCGTCCTTCTGGCCCTCCCCCTCGCCGTCTTCGGAATTTTCTCGGCTCTGCTGATCGGCGCCGATTATGCCGTGACGCGCACACATGAACTGTCTGTCGCGACGAAAGAGATCGCAAGGCTCGATCTCGTGATGCGCCATGCGATCGAGACACGCGCCGATGCAGCCATCGCAAATGTCAAAACGGATTTGAACGATCAGGATCCAATCGGACAGATTCGCTTTTCGACCTATGTGAACGAGGCGCGATTTGCGGTCGTTCATCGTGACGGCCAACGCATTTTTCCGCCTGTCTCCGGCGCAAATCCCGCAGAGAAGGAAATGCTGCAACGTTTCTCGGCGGCCCTCGCGGCAGCGCGCTCGGAACTGGCGACGCGAACACAACGAAAGGCAGGAAAAACCGGATTCTGGACCGCCGACAGCCTCGGCCTCTCCTTTGTCCGATGTCTTCGCGAGCCGAACTCCCTCGATATCTGCGTTGTCTTCGACGAGAATTCCCTCGATCCGGTTCTTGAAGT
>SCSF01000115.1 GCA_004298435.1 Beijerinckiaceae bacterium | reverse complement strand
GCATCGCCGAAGGTCTTGTTGAAAGCCGCTTGCAGGGCCTTCAGCGAAACCGTCTTCTTGTAATGGTAGGAGCCTGAGGCGGAAGCTTTAGGGTAAGTGTCCGTCGCGATTTTCATGTTCACGGGATCGCCCTGGAACGGAACCATTGTCGTCCCGGACATCGGCTCCGTCTCGATGAGATCGATAACGCCGTCATGGTTCGTATCGGCCGCAGCGGTTGCGCATGTCGCCTGATGGTTATCCTTGAAGCCGTGGAAGTGCTGCAAATGCATCATTCCAGGAGGCGCGCCCTTGACATTGAGGCTTATCGTCAGCTTGTCGCCCTTGATCGTGAAGCGGGCCTCCCCCGTGGTCTTGCTGCCGACGACTTTGCTGTTCAGAGGATGAAGGTGAGCGACATAAGTCACTGTTTTGGCGCCCTGCGCATTCGCCGAGCCTGCCCATAAGCAAGCGAGACTGGCGGCCGCAAGCGCCCCGACGAATTTCTTTTTCACAACTCCCTCCCATACCATCCGCAAAGCCTCTTTTGGCTTGCTAAGATGAATTATTGATGCATCTTTAGGATGGGCGAGTCAAGGCGCGCAGCGGTGAGTTTGCCGGGCATGCCCATCTTGATCTCAAGCGATGCAGTGTTAAAGATGTATAAATAATGTATCTTTTAGGAGGGGTGCCATGATTCAAAACACGGTATGGGACGTCTCGATAATTCTTATGGGTTCGGTTGCCGCCATTTTTATCGGGGTCGCGGCTGGTGCGCCGGTCGCGCTTGAAAATTACGGCCCGGCAATCGCCTCGGCTTATCGCATGCGCGTCTGGCTGTTCATTCTCGCCGCCGTCGTTCTCGTGGCGGTGAACTGGCGGACGCTTGGTGAACTGCCTTATGTATCCGCATCGGCGCAGGGAACCCCCGGCATTCAGCGCGTCGACGCGGTCGGCGAACAATGGTCGTGGACGATCTCGCCCACCCATTTCACCGTCGGCGAGACGGCGGAGTTTCACGTCACCAGCAAGGACGTGAACCACGACTTCGCACTTTACGGCCCGGATATGCGCATCGTCACACAGGTGCAGGCGATGCCGGGCTACACGAACATCCTTCGCTACACGTTCAAAAAGCCCGGAATCTATCGCGTCCTGTGCCTCGAATATTGCGGCATCGGACATACTGAAATGATGTCGGACATCAAGGTTGCCGCAGCGAAATCTGTGACGGGGAAGACGCCATGACCACACAAGCCATCGGAACAAGCCGGGGTGGGATCGATGCGGGCATTGCCGTGCGCGCCTATCTCGCCGTAACGGGAATCGTTCTTCTGCTGATGATGCTGTTCGGATTCACCATGCGCCTTGCGCAGGCGCAGTGGATCAACATCGAACCGAACACTTTCTATATGATCCTGACCATGCACGGTTCCGGCATGGTCGGCATCACGGGCCTCAGCGGCGCGGCGGTAATGTGGTACTTCGTCCGCCGCCATGTGCCTGTGAGCACCGGCGTCTTCGTCGCAAATCTGGTGTTCTTTCTGGTCGGCGCCCTGCTGATCCTCGGGTCCGGTTTCATCGGTGGCTTCGCCGGCGCCTGGACCTTCCTCTATCCGTTGCCGGAACATTCCGGCGGGCTTTGGTCTGCCAACGCCGCGGCGTTCTATATGCTCGGGCTGCTCGTCATCGGCGTCGGCTTTCTGCTGCTCCACCTCGATGTGCTTCGCGGCATAATCTCTGTCTATGGCGGGCTGGGAGCCGGGCTCGGCGCGAAGCAGGCCTTCGGCCTTGCACCTGAAAAGGATGGACCGCCGCCTGCGGTCGCCGCCGCGACAATGGCTTCGATTTCCAACATCGTAGGCATCGTCATTGGCGCCGTCGTGCTGGTCCTGATGCTCGTCACCCTCTATGTGCCGAGCTTCACCTTCAATACGCTGCTGGCAAAAAACCTGATCTATTACTTCGGGCACACGTTCATCAATGTCACCATCTATATGGCGGTGATCGCGGTCTACGAGATCCTGCCGATGCACACGCACCGGGCATGGAAGACCAATCGCGCCTTCTATCTCGCCTGGGTGCTTTCCACGCTGATGGTGCTGACGGTTTATCCGCATCATCTGCTGATGGATTTCGCCATGCCGACATGGATGCTCATCGCCGGGCAGATCATCTCATGGGTGAGCGGTCTTCCGGTGCTGCTTGTCACCGCCTTTGGCGCGCTCACCAATGTCTATCGCTCCGGCATCAAATGGAGCGTGGCGGCGGGCCTTGTGTTCATTGGCGTTGCCGGATGGGCGATCGGCGTTATCCCGGCGATTGCCGACGGCACCGTCATCGTCAACAGCGTCATGCACAACACGCAATGGGTGCCCGGACATTTCCATACCTACCTGCTGCTCGGCATGGTGGCGATGATGCTCGGCTTCATGGCCTATATCGGCGGCGGCAGAGCGCCGTCGCGCCTTGGACCTGCGGGCCTGTGGACATTCCTGATCGGCGGCGCGATCTTCGTTCTCGCCTTTCTGGCGGGCGGAGCCGCGAGCGTGCCGCGCCGCTATGCGGTGCATCTGCCGGGTTGGCTCCCCTATGACCGCGTCGGCGTAATTGGAGCCGGACTCGTTGTTATCGGCACATCCCTTCTCGTCACGCGCTTCTTCCTTGCCTTGCGATCGCCAATGTCAGGAGACGGCATACGCTGATGAAACGCGGCTTCATTCCCCTGCTCGGGCTCGTGCTGCTGATCGGAGTCAGCGCATTGGCCCGGGCGACAGATGGATTTCAGGCCGTAACAAGCGACGGCGCGCGGCAGCTTTCCGTCGCACGTCACCCGCGCTCCATACCGGATGTCCGCCTCATCGATCAAAACGGACATTCGTTCTCGCTCGCCGATTATCGCGGCAAAACACTTCTCGTCGATTTCATCTACACACGTTGTCCGACCCTCTGCGGCGTCCTCGGCAATGACTTTCATCGCGTGCTGGCTGCTATGCCAAACAAGCAACTTGATCTCCTCAGCGTCAGCTTCGATCCGGCAAACGATGACCACGAAGCCTTGAAACTCTACGGTGACCGCTTTGGCGCGACAGCACCACGTTGGCGCATCGCCGTGGCGGCAGACAGGCGCGGCCTTGATGCCTTGCTGCGAACTTTCGGCGTTGTCGTCATTCCCGATGGCATCGGCGGCTTCGTGCATGATGGCTTTATCTATGTCGTAGATCAGCACGGACGTTTCGCCAACATCATCGAACCAAACGCGTCGGCGCAGATGATCGAGGCGGCTATGCGTCCGGCAAAGCCATGAGAAGGATCGCTCGATACAAGCTCTTGCTCGCTGCATGCGTGGCGTGGGCATGCCTGTGGCTTCCTCCTTTGCGTAGCATGCTCGAAAGCGACATGACGCTTCACATGACAGTGCAACTGCCGCTGCTGACGGCAATCGGCGTCATGCTCGCGATGGTTCTGCGCCCGCATGAACCGTGCTGGTTCGCCGATGCCGACTGGCTCGGCATCCCCGGCGTTCTGCTCGCTATCTTCACCACATCGCTCTGGATGCTGCCGCGCATGCTCGATCTTGCGCTTGGAAATGTCTCAATCGATCTTCTCAAATTCGCGAGCCTGCCACTGCTTGCCGGATTGCCGCTGGGCCTGAGCTGGCCGCGCGTGCCGGCGCTCGGCCGCGCATTTCTATGGGCGAATCTGATCTCCATGCTCGCCACCATGGGCGGCCTCTATCTCGGCGCGCCGCAACGTCTATGTGCCTACTACCGCCTCGATCAGCAGTCGGCAGCCGGTACGGCGCTGGTCGCCATTGCCATCGTGCTCGGCCTTGCATGGTTCATTGTTCTCTTCATCGGCGCCCCATCCCCGGCGAAGCCACGTTCCGCAGACAAAAGCCGGATCAATGAGAGATTCGGCTGGGGCGCGAGTCACACCTTTCCCCGCAGCTAAACCCGCCTCGAAGTGATCGGCGTATCGTGCAGAGGTTAGTAACCGTTTCAAACTACCGGCGTGCGGAATCTCCTCCTAGAAACCCATCGTAGTTATCTCCCCACTCAGTTGGAGCAGAGACGGCGGGTCAACTATAGGCGAGGAGGCGCATCATGCAGACGGTTCCAAGATTGACCCATCAGGGCATCTCCACCGCATTGATGACAGGCTTTGGCTTGATGGCTCTTATCAATACAAGCTGGGCCGCGGATCCTGTTCAGATTTC
>SCSF01000114.1 GCA_004298435.1 Beijerinckiaceae bacterium | reverse complement strand
AGCGTTCCGCGGCTTGCCTGCGAGACATGCCGTTCGAGACGGCGGCGACAACGCGTTCACGCAGATCAAGCGAAAGAGCTTTCTTCGACATGCATGCCAGCCTCCTTCGCCAGCATGCCGTTTGAATCAGATCGACGCCGATTCGGGAATCCCCTACGATTCATCACGCGCAGAAAACGCTCTAGCCATTCTCGATGCAAGCCTTCTCACCCCACTCCGGTGGCGTGCAGACGAAGGTGACCCGAATGCCCCATCGACCGTCAGCGTGCGCGGGAATAAGTCTGCGGAACGCAAAAACGGTTGGCCGAGCCGCAATCTGCGGCGCGGCCATGGATCGCACAAGGCGGTTCAGTCTTCGATAACCTCTACCAATATTTCAGTACAAAACGCGAGTGAAGGTTCCGACATCGCGCTTCTTTACCGAGCGACGAGAAAACCTTCCGTCGTATCCTGATGGAAATCGTCGTAGAAACGATAACGTCCTGGATTCAACGGATGAATCCAGATTGAAATCTTGCCTCCGCCGGTCACCCTTTTTTCGACACGCAAGGTTTTGCTTTCGAATTCAGCCGGTGTGCTGTCGAGGTTATTCAGTTCGATCGTGATTGGGGTATTCGATGGGGCTGAAATTTCAGCCGGCACGAATTGATGATTTTTCAGCGAAAGATGAACGACGGTCGCAGCACCGGCAGGAATCGTGGTCATAGCTGCTACAATCGTAACTAATCCGCGGAGACCAATTTCCCGCTTCGAAAACGAATTGCCCATTGCATTTCTCCATTTACGGTGTGAGCGGCTTAGATCATTTCGGATTTAAACGAAATCATTTGAACGCGAGATGCTGGATTCAAAACTTAGAGCATTGTTCACGCGCAAAACAGCAGGCACTCGCGCGCTCTAAAACTCGAATTCCATTTTTAAATTGGCGCGATAGCGCGAGAAATTCGTAAGATCGAGATTGCGGTCGTCGCCCGTCGCGCGCCCCGCAATCTCGCTGGAGAAGGCCGCCGCAAGCATGATTTTATTGCTCCACTGGATGTGGAGAATCGGCCCGAGATAGAGCGCCTGACCTTGGAAGGCATGGAAATCGAGGCCATCACTGACGCGATAATATTCGATTTCGCCGCCAGCGGTGATTTTGGGTGCAAAACGAAAAGCGAGCGCGCCCGTGGCTCCAAAGGTCGATGAGGGTTGCCAGTTCCCGCCAGGCGACTTTGCGACATCTGGTACATAAATAAGGTTGCCTGCCATATAGAGGCGATTCGGGATCACTTCGGTATCGGCGACGACTTTGAAAGCCGTGCTGAAATCGATAACCGAATGGCCGCCATCATCGATCCGGCCCCACTCCGGCGTTGCGGTCAAAGTGAGTCCAACCGGCGCACCTGGCCCGCGTCCGATGACGAGATATCTGAATTCGGATGACAGACCGTTGAAATCGAATCTGTTGACGTCGTCAAGACCTTCGACACCTTTAACGTCAAAATGGGCAAAATGCGCGCTGAGTTCATATCCCCAATACTGAGAGGGTATCTGCTCCCATTCCAATTCTTGTTCGACCATATTGTATCGGCCACCCCGCTTTCGAAAACCGGTCGTGGTTTCGAGGTCGATCGCGCGTTCGCCTTCTTCGCCAATGTCGGCGCCTTCTGTGAAGCCGAAAATATATTTCGTTTCGAGCTCGTGATACGGGTCGGGGGAACGCGTGGCCTGCTCGGATGAAGTCGGCGCATCTTGCGCTTTCGCAGGAACTGGGATCGCGGAAATGACCCAAAACACGGCTAATAGGCTCAGTTGGCGCCCGATGTGTCGGGGCAATACGTTACCATTCATAGCAATGATCCCCCAACTTTTGCGACGTCGGGGCCGCAGTCTTCACTGGACATACGGGAATTAAGCGTTTCAGACAATCGGTAGTTACTTTATTGGAATTAGTATAAGTTCGATTTCTCCGCCATATCTCGCCGTTTGCTTCTGAATACTCGGAATTCCAGATTCGGCGAGACAATGCCGCGGCGATACTAGAACCGCTGCCAATATTTGGCATGCCGCTGCGCGCGATTAGAGGCGTGCTTAACTCTCTCCATATCGCGGGATCGATGATCGCGGCTCTAGAAATGGCCGTCGGCGACTCGGGGGTTTACCCGCCGCTAGATGATCCGCGGAAATTGTAATGAGCATCTCAACCGTTCTGGATCGTTGCGATCAGTAGCCAGAGCGAACATTGGGAATTTGTATAGATACGGAAATGCGCACGCATAGTACCATGTCGCTAGCTGTTCCACCGGGGTTGGCAGCGCCGAGGCGCCGCCTATCGATTAGGTCCTGTGTATGGAGTGAGAAAATGCATAGTCGATGGCCATCTTGTCCACCTGCGTGGAACTCTCGCAGCCGCCCTCACAGGAGAAGCGCCAATGATGGCGCCGCGGCACAAGGATAGCCGGCCCTAAAGGTCAGCATGAGGGAAGCGCGCGCTATTGACCTCAAAGCCTTCCGTGGCGAAATCATTAAATCTGAGTTTGAGCGCGAGCATGGCGGGAGTGGTTTGCGCTACTCGTTTGATATGCGTCAGACGTCAGAGTAAGGTATGGCGTGAAGTGGGCGTCGAGGCGGTGACGGGCCGAGTACTTGAAAATAGCCCCGAGGGCGCCAATCCTTCCGATTAAGCACGCAAATTAAACAGGTGACCGGCGCAGTCTCGCGCCCGCCACCAACCCTGCGTGGGAAATGGAATCATGAAGCTGCTCGTCATCGAAGATAATACCGAAACGGCCGCCTATATCGCTAAAGGACTCACTGAACTCGGCCATGTTGTTGACCACGCAGCGGACGGCCGAGACGGTTTCTTTCTCGTCGGCGCGAGCCGCTACGATGTAGCAATCGTCGATCGCATGCTGCCCAGCCGCGACGATCTCTCGCTCGTGAAGAAACTTCGCGAGGACGGCGTGGGCATCCCGATCCTGTTTTTCACCAATCTCGGCGGTATTGACGATCGCGTCGAGGGGCTCGACTCTGGAGGAGACTATCTCGACAAGCCTTTCGCATTTTCGGAACTCCTTGCCCGGATCAATGCTCTAGCCAGGCGCCTCGCCATCTGCACGACGGAGACGCTCCTGCGCTGCGGCAATCTGGAAATAGACCATCTCAAGCGAACCGTCACCCGCGGTGGGCGCCCGATCGATCTGCAACCGCGCGAGTTTACTGTGCTTGAGTGCCTGATGCGAGACGCCGGGACAGTTGTAACCCGGGCCATGCTTCTCGAAATGGTATGGCAATTTAATTTCGATCCCAAGACCAACATCGTCGAAATCCATGTCAGTAGGCTCCCTTCAAAGCTCGATCAGAGCTTCGGGACTGAGCTGATTCATACCGTGCGCGGCTCTGGCTATGTGCTTCGTGCGCAAGAGTAGGATTCTCCGATCTACAGTCTTTCGACTAGCAGCCACCTATGTGGTGCTGTTTGCTATTTCCGTCTTGGCTTTGGGCTTCGTGGCCTATTTCGCGATCTCAATGACGCTCATTCACACTGTCGACGCACATATAGAGGATGCACGAACAGCCCTTCAGGATGACTATCGATCCGGCGGTCTGTCTCGCTTGCTGGTCCAAGTTAATGCGCGATTGAAGGACCATCGCAGCAATGCGCTTTTATATCTCGTTCTCGACCCAAATGGCATGACGCTTGCTGGGCAGCTTCCCATCATTCCAAAACGGTCCGGCTGGTCCTATTCGGACTATATAGAAAAGGAGACCGATAATGATGTCGGCAGCCTTCGCATTCTTCTCACGCCTCTCGCAGGCGGAGTTCGTCTCGCGGTCGGAGCGGACCTTGAACAGGTTGAGGACGCAAAGGACGCTGTCGCCAACTCCCTTTTATCAGCTTTTTTCGCGGTCGTTCTGTTCGGGACTTTCGGCGGCATAGCATTGAGCTTGGCGCTCCTGCGTCGGGTCGACACGATCAGGCTCGCAGCCGGAGCCATCAGCGAGGGCGATTTGTCCAAACGCGTTCCTCTTCGTGGAAATGACGACGATCTCGACCGCTTGTCACGAACACTCAACCATATGCTCGACCGTATTGCAGGTCTCATGGAGAGCGTTCGGCAAGTCTCGGCGGACATTGCCCACGATCTTAAGACGCCGCTCGCGCGTCTACGCCAGCGACTGGAAGCTGCCGAACGCACGTCGCGTAGCGCCGAAGACTATAATACGGCGATCGACACGGCGGTCGGCAATGTGGACGAGATCCTTGCGACATTCAGCGCGCTTCTGCGCATAGCGCAGATCGAGGCGCGCACGCGCCGCGCGGGATTCCGCGATGTCGATCTGAGCAACATCGTCACCACAGTGGTTGAAGCTTTTGTGCCCGCAGCTGAGGATGCCGGCCAGAGTCTTGCCACTGATATATCGGATGATGTCCATGTCTTCGGCGATAGCGAACTTTTGACGCAGATGATCGCCAACTTAGTCGAGAATGCCATTCGACACACGCCGGCGGGCACCAGGATTGCGGTGAAGCTTCGGAGCGACGAAAGCGGCGTCGAGGCAAGCATCATCGACAATGGTCTCGGCGTTCCCGAAAGCGAACGTCTCCGGCTCTTCCAAAAATTTTATCGGTTGGAGCATAGCCGATCGACGCCTGGCAGCGGATTGGGTCTAAGCCTCGTCAAGGCAATCGCCGATCTCCACGATATTGCTATCGAGGTCCAAAACCGGAAACCAGGATTGGCTATCGTTTTAGCCTTTGCAAGTGGGCCGGTGCGATTGCCTGGCTGACACCAATGAAGACGTCAAGGAACCCTTAAGGACGAACTTCCATGGAAGAGACCATGAATGAAACGATGAGCAAAGTTCCTAAGTCTGGATCATCAAAATCGCGGCAACGACTCTCGGTGAAACAGGCGGGCGATGCTGTGACGATGAGCGGCTGCACGCAGACACACATCCTCACGACGGCGGATATCTGATCGGCATAGGCATGTTTTTTTTCATATTCCTAAAAGCCGGCAATGCCGTCTATGGCGTTCGCTTCTGGTGGCGCGTCGCACAACCCTGAACGAGATGCGGTCGATCGAGGACGTGGTGCGAGCGATCCTGAGAGAAGCCGGCGCCAAGCTCGGCATGCCTTCCCGAGCCGCCTTCGCCGATCGCGTCAAGGAGTTGGCCGGCGGCGACCCGATGGTGACGCCACTTGTCGCGCCGTTGCTTGCGATCCTCACCACTATGCTTTGCGAACTCGCCCATCTGACGAAGCAGGTCCTTAATATCGTGCGCCCGGCGGTCAGGCGCCGACCGCGAAGAGAAGCGCGTGACCCACGCGAACGAGATGACAAGCAACCGGGAGTTCCGAATAGGCAGCTTGACTGCAACCAACCCAATCAGAGAAGACTCTCAGGAGAAAACTTATTCGGCGTCTTGCTCATAATGGCACTTTCTCAGGAGTGGAGCCTCCGACGCTCCCGGTGCGGTTCACCGGATCGAGGTCGTTATGATATAAGGAGATTTCCGGTGACAACTTCGCCCTCAGAACGACAAGCCAGTACCAAAACCCAAGTAGCACGATTGGAGCCCTTGGGGGCCATAAAGCAGAATGCCAGCTTCTACGTCAAGCTCGATCGATTTAGTTAGCAGCAACTGAACTCCACCATCAAATGTGAAGTTCGAACCTTGATTTGGTGCAGTCGCAGTGTTGCCGAAGACTTCCGAATAAAGCTGTAGGCGGTCATTGATCTGATAAGTCGCAACAATGTCCGGATTCACGCTTGTGAAACGGGTGACGACGCCATTACTGCCTTGGTTTGTGAGCGTAGAGACGCCGAGAAGCCCTGAAACTGAAAATTGCGGGGTAATGTTGTAACTGACTATACCTTGGATGTTACCCTCCACTCCACCGTCGCTGAATGCTCTATTTCCAGTTGGCACAGTGACTTTTGCGTCAGCGGCAAGCGTAAAGCCGCCGAATGTCCCAAATTCATGTTTGACACCAAAAGATGTATCGCCAAGGCCGCTGATCTGGCCGCCGCCTGCCGATGCCCGCAGGCTCGAGATTAGATAATTGGGTGGGAATAGTTTGAGCTCCCAACCCTCCGGTAACCCGTAACGCAATTCGGCCTGTGTAAATGTAGAAAGGCTTTTAATGTCGGAACCCTTTACATTTCCATATTGATACCCGAGTTCCGCAAGGAAATGGCCCGGCTTCACGACGCATGGGCTATCGGCGATTGTCGGTCGGTCCAGTGTGGCGAGCAAGCCATCACAGGGGTTGTCCGCGGCCGATGATTGGGTCTGCGTGTTTGATGGTGTCGCGACAGCCGATTGTGCTTCAGCAACGGTGGATAACGCGCAGATTGCTGCGACAGCGGCGAGCAAGAACACAGAGCGGCAAAATATTGAAAAAAGGAGATTAAAGCGACCACTGGGCCACGGAACGTTAAATTTCCCGTTCATTTCCACTCCACAGTGCTTCCAAATATCAATTTAAAAGTGGCTCCCCTGACCTGCCCCTGAACTTTCATTCAGCGACATCAGCGCCTCGGCAGTTTGTAAGCCTTGAGGCTAGGATTGAGCAACAGGCGATCGGCAGAGCCGGTCGAGGGTGCGCGGCCGATCGCCTGTTGCGGTGAGGTCGGCGGCATAAATCGCTGGAGATGGTGGCCCCAGCGCCGAATGGTGTCTGTTCCAATTGTAATGTCGGTCCAGCGAACGATCTTTAACTACGCATGGTCGAGACCAAACACGAGACTCTCGTCGAGGAGTTCGTCGCGCAATCATTCCGTTTTGTAGCCACTTGTGTTTGAATAGAGCCCGACCATTCGGGCATCCGTCATCGCAGCATTACCGATCCAAGTTGCGCCAGGCTGAGCGCCAATTTCGGCGCGATGCCAAAGACAATCGTTCCGGCCGCGCACAGACAGGTGGCCCAGGCGTAGCCCGCGCCCGGCGCGACCGCCTCGGTTCGCTCCGGCTCGCGGAAATACATTTCCGCGATGACCACGGCGTAATAGTAGAGGGCCACCGTCATGTTGAGAGCGGCGATGACAGCAAGCCAGACGAAGCCGCCCTCGATCGCGGCCATGAGCAGGAACACCTTGCCGGCGAAGCCGGCGAGCGGGGGGATGCCGGCAAGCGACAGCAGCGCGAGCGCAAGCGCCGCCGCCGGCCATGGCGCGCGACGGCCGAGGCCGCGGACCGCGTCGAGCTCGTCACTTCCGAGCATGCGCTCGACCTGCGCCAAGACAGCGAAAGCGGCGAGATTCATGCAGAGATACGCGACGAAATAATAGCTAATCGCAGGCAGCGCGTCGGGCGTGCGTTCGGCGACAGCGATGGCCATCAGCATGTAGCCGGCCTGGGCGATGCTTGAATAGGCGAGGAGACGCTTGAGGCTGGTCTGGCGCAATGCCACCAGATTGCCGAAACTCATTGTGACCGCGGCGACAATCGCCAGCACGACCGGCCAGGCGACGAGGCTGTCTGGCAGCGCCTCGAGGAGCAGGCGCAGCAGGCCGGCGAAGGCCGCGACCTTCGGCACGACAGAAACGAAGCCTGAAACAGGCGCCGTCGCGCCCTGGAACACGTCGGGCGCCCAGACGTGGAATGGCACCAGCGTCATCTCGAAGCCGTAGCCAATGAGAACGAGGCCGAAGGCAAATGCGACCCAGGCGGCATCAGCGCCGGCGAGGTTCGCGCCGATCACGCGCAGGTTGAGGCTGCCGGTCAGCCCGAACAGGAATGTGAGACCGTAGGCCATCACGGCGAGCGCGGCGGCCCCGTACAGGAAGTATTTGAGGGTCGCCTCCTGGGCCGGCCTGTCGCTCCGCACGAGCAGGACTAGAAGATAGGACGGGAAGCTCACCATCTGCAGAAACAGGACGATGAGGCCGAGATCGGTTGCGGCGGCGAGCCCCATGCCGCCGACGCTGGCCATGAGCAAGGCGACGGGCGCCTGGGCTTCCTGCTCTGCGCCGCGGAAGTGGGATGCGAGCGCGAGCAGGGTGATGATGGTGCCGGCTTCGATGACGAGTTGATAGAAGGCGCGGAACGGATCGACGGCATAGGTGCCGCAAAAAGCTTCCCGTGGTGCAGCGGTCAGCATCGGCGCGGTCAGTCCCATGGCGATCACGAGGCCGACAAAAGCGGCGACGGACGGCAGTCGGCGCCACGGACCGCGCGCCCAGCCGGCAATCGGAACCAGCACCAGAGCGAGCCCGGCCAGAACCATCTCCGGCCCGACGGCCCAGAGGTCCATGCAGCTCATGCTTCCGGCTTCGGGCATCAGAACTGCGCCAGGATGCGGGTGGTGCCGTCGATGGCTGCAATCAGAACCGCCGGCAGGATGCCGATCAGAATGGAAAGGCCTGCAAGCGCGCCGGCCGACCAAGCCTCGCGCGGCGAGAGGGCGGGCAAGGCCGCGGCATCGGGTGGCGCACTGCCCATCAGCACGCCGGCCATCAACCGCAGATAGACGGCCGTGGCGATGATCAGGCCGAGCACAGTAACGGCGGCAACCCAGACGGACAGTTGCAGGGCCGCGCCGATCACCTGGAATTCGGCGATGAAGCCGGACAGCCCTGGCAGGCCGAGCGAACCGAAAGCAAGAAGACCGAATAAGCCGCTGAAGGCCGGCATTTGTCCGATCAATCCCCCAAATCGGTCGATCTCCCGCGTCCCTGCGCGGTGCTGGAGCATGCCGACCATCAAAAACATGCCGCCGGTCAGAAGCCCGTGGCTGACCATCTGCACGGCGGCACCATTGAGCGCGAGCTGGCGCGCGGCGAGATTCCCGGTCATCGCCGCGACCGCGACACCGAGCAAGACGTAGGCCATGTGATTGATCGAGGTGTAGGCGACGAGGCGCTTCATATCGCTTTGCGCAAGCGCTGCGAGCGCGCCGTAAACGAGAGAGACGAGCGCGATAATCACAAGCAGCCAGCCGAACCGGGCGACCGTCTGCGGCAGCGCGGAAAGCAGAATGGCAACGAGGCCGTAGCCGCCCATCTTGAGCTGCAGGCCGGCCAGCACGACGCTGCCTTCGGTGGGCGCCTCGACGTGGGCATCGGGCAGCCAATTGTGCAGCGGCACGATCGGAAGCTTCACGCCGAAGCCGATCAAGAGCGCGAAGAAGACGAGAGCTGATGCGAGCGGCGCGTGCGCGAGCGGCTTTGCCGTGATGATCTCCGGCAGCGAGAAGGTGTGCGGCTCCATCGCAAGGTAAAGGGCGAGGAAGCCGAGCAGCATGGCGAGGCTGCCGGCGCGCGTATAAAGGAAGAACTTGAGCGCCGCATAGCGTCGTTGCTCGCCGCCCCAGATACCGATGATGAAATACATCGGTACGAGACCGACCTCGAAGAACAAATAGAACAGCAGCAGGTCCTGCGCGGCGAACAGGCCGATCAATCCCGTGCCGAGCAGAAGGAAAAGAAAGGCATGCGCATGCGCCCGGTCGTGTTCGCCGAAGACGTAGAGCATGACGACGGTGAGCAGCACCGCGGTTAGCAGGATGAGCGCCAGCGAGAGGCCGCCGATCGCAACATCGTAGCTGGCTCCGATCGCCGGGATCCACGCCGCCGTCATCCGCCATTGCAGGTTGCCGCCGCTCGGATCGAACCCGATCCATAGGATGATGGCGGCGATGAGGGTCAACGTGCTGCCTGCGAGCGCAGTCCATCGCACGAGGTCCGGGCGGCTGCGCGGCAGCGCAAGTACCCCAAGCCCGGTGAGGAGCGGCAGGAAGATGGCGACGGTCAGCATCGGATCGACCCCCTTCACAACCAGAGCATGAGACCGCCGGCGACGAGTGCCGCTGCAGCCCAGACGAAAAGCGCGAGCGTGTAGAGATAGAGCCGGCCGGACTGAAGCGTTCTCAGCCGCTCGCCGATGCCGACGATGTCGATTGCAAGCGCATCGCCGCCGCGTGCGAAGCCGAGAGCTTCCGCGCGCTCGCTGTTTTGGGCGAGGCGCCAGACGCCGCCGGCTGCAAGTTCGGCGACGGCGTCGAATTGACGTTCGGCGGAGTGCGTCGTGCCGGCAATCACGCTTGATCCCTTCGCAATACCCTGTGCGACTCTGTCGAGAGCGGCCTCGACGACGTTAAGAAGTTGGGAGATCCGCATTGTCGCGATCGTTGGCCATTCCGTGGCCGCCATAAGTCCGGCGCGGAGCTTCGCCGGAAGCACACCAAATGCTGACGCCGAGCTGCGCCGTGCGCCGAAGGCGAGGCCTAGAATGGCGGCAACGAGCGCGAAAGCCCGCCACGCGCTCGCGAGATCGGGCTCGGCGGAAAAGGGGAGAATGCTGCCGAGCCTACCGGAAAGGAGCCAGCCGAGGCTTGCCGCAGCGAGCGCGAGCAGAGCCATCCCGGCTTTCATTGGCCATGCGGGCTTGCCGACGTCATCGGGCCGGCGCTCACCAAAGAAGGTCGCGCTCGCCGCGCGGCCGATATAGGTCCCGGCCAGGAAAATGAGCGCGACGATCAGGAGCGCAGCGCCAAAGCTTTGCCGTGCCGCCGTGGCGAGGATTGCCTCTTCGCTCCAGAAGCCTGAGAGCGGCGGTATGCCGGCCAGCGCTACGCCAGCGATGAGAAAGACGACGCCGGTGAATGGCAGAGCGCGGATGAGCCCGCCGAGGCGATCAAGCCCGCGGGTACCGGCTTCCTCCTGCACCACGCCAGCCGCCAGGAACAGAGTCGATTTGAAGGCGGCATGCGCGGCGAGATGGAACGAGGCCGCAAGCGGACCGCCTAGCCCCAGCGCGATCATCATCTCGCCGAGCTGCGACGCCGTGGACCACGCGAGAACACGCTTTAAATCCATCTCGCCCGTGGCGATCACGCCGGCGACGAGCGCGGTCGCCGCGCCGATCCAGAACACGGCGGCAAGCGCTCCTGGCGCCGCCTCGAACACGGGATAGAGCCGCAGCACCAGAAACACGCCGGCGGCAACCATGGTCGCCGAATGCAACAGCGCGGAAACCGGCGTCGGCCCAATCATGGCATCCGGTAGCCAGCCGGTGAGGGGAAGTTGGGCGCTCTTGCCGATCGCGCCCGCCAGCATGAGGAACGCCATCAAGGCAACAGGCGCAGGGGCAAGCTGCTGCTGCCCGAGCGCACCGATCAGCGCATCGATCTCTGTCGTTCCAGTAAGGGTGAGCGCGAGCAGCCAGCCCAGCAGGAGGCCGACATCGCCGATGCGCGTCATCAGGAAGGCTTTGGCCGCGGCTTGGGGAGCACCGGGCTCGGCGTAATTGAACCCGATCAGGAGATAGGAGGCGAGGCCGACGAGCTCCCACGCGGCAAACAAAATGACGAGAGAGCTCGACAGCACCAGCACCAGCATTGCGCCGATGAACAGACCGAGTTCGGCGAAGAAGCGCGGCCTATCCGCCTTTCCTGCCATGTAGCCGAGGCTATAGATGCCGACGCCGAGCGCGATGCTTGCGACGAGCGTGGCGACGAACCAAGTGAGTGGTGAGAACTCAAGTCCGACCGTCAGGCGGAAGCCGCCGCTCTCGAACCAAGTCGCAGACAAATTGGCGCCATCTGGGACGAGCATTAGGCCGATCAGCGAAAGGGCGGCGGCACCGACGACGAATTCGCCGCCGCCCCAAGGCATGCGCCGCCCGACCCGGAGCGCAGCCAAGGCGGCCAATAGCGGCAAGGCGGGAATGGCTAGAAGCACAATCATCGCTTCAACTCGGCGTAGGCATCGACCTCGACCGTTTGCCGCTGTCGATAGAGCAGCATCACAAGGGCGAGCCCAATCGCCATTTCGATCGCGCCGATGGTGATGATCAGAATGGCGAAGATCTGCGCGGAATAATCGGTCGGTGCGGTGAAGCGCCAGAAGGCGATGATGTTGAGCCCGATCGCGTTCAACAGCACCTCGATGCCCATCAAGATCATGACCGCAGCGCGCTGCGCGATGACCGTATAGACGCCGATGGCGAACAGGATGGCGCCGACAATGAGATACGCGGTGAGTGGGACTATCATGCGCCGTGCTCCTCGGACTGGTGCGGCTCGTGCTGCCCCGCCTGCTTATCCGGCACGGCGAGCGGAACCAGCCCCTCGGCGGCGATCGGCTCTGGCTTCTTGTCGACCGCGACCCTTGCGCGGCGTGAGGCGTCGTCGGGATAGATCGTTGGCCGTGCCAGCAGCACGGCACCGAAAATTCCGATCAGGATAAGAAAGCCCGCGCCCTCGAAGGCGATCATGTACTTTTCCATGAGGAGCTGGCCGATGCGGCGTGCCGAGTCCGGATCTGGCATTGCATTGACCACGCGCCAAGTCGGGCGCAGCAGAAGCATGCTGACAAGCACGACGCCGATTGCTCCGGCGAGCCAAGCGGCGGCGGGCCGAACCGGCGTGACCATCGACATGTCCATGCCCCCCATGTCCATGCCGCTCTTATCATTGCCATGATGCGCGGCGTGACCTTCGTGACCGCTATCGTCCATGTCCTGCATTGACTGATCATCGTCGTCGGCGTGCTCGTCGTGGTGCACGCTATGGCCTCGATGATCACCAGCGTTGCTCTGTGGCATGGCATGGCTCTGGCGGTCGTGGGCGCGTTGCTCCTGTCCATGATCGGCATGCATGTCGCTGTGGCCGCTGTGCGGCGGCTCGCGAGGCACCAGGCCTTTGCTGAACCAACGTTCGACAAACGCCATGTCCATGCCCGCCATCATGGCCCCGCCCGGGTCGTGCATGACCATGACCATGAACAGGATCATCACGAGGAAACCACCGATATACATCATGATCTGCAACAACCCGATCAGGTCGGCGGTGAGCAGAATGAACAGGCCGGCGACCCCGATGAAGGAGGACATCAGGAAGATGCCGGAGCGGAACATGCTCATCGTTGTGGCCATGCCGAGCGCGCCGGCAATCGCGATGAAGGCGCTGATGCCGAAGGCGACAATTTCGAAAGCCTCGCTCATGGTCGGGACGGCCCTATTCCGAGGAGGATAAAGCCGCCGACCAGGAGCACGTTAAGGAGGCCGAGCGGGATCAGGATTTTCCATGAAAGGGCCAGCATGCTTGCCGTCGAGAGCGGGCGTACGGTGCGGCCAAGCCCGAGCATCAGCGCCATCAGGCCGTAGGTCTTAATGATCATCCAGACCCAGCCCGGCAGGACCGGGCCATTGGGACCGCCGAGATAGAGCACCGCACCGATTGCGGCGACGAGGAACAGCACGCCGGCGAGTGCGATGCGCCAAAGAAGAGCTGACCAACCGCCGCATGCGCCAAGCACGCCGCCGCCGATCGAGACGGCAAACGGCTCAAGGAAGGGCGCCCGGTAGGACTGCATCAGTCCAGTGACGAGATAGAGCACGAAGCCGATCGGCTGCAGAACGACAAACCACAAGCCGTTCTGTGCCTCGACGATGGCGACAGTCGACAGCGAACGCGCCATCATGATGACGCCGACATAAGCGAGGCCGAGCGGCACGACGTAGGCAACGAGCTGGGCGATAATGCGATAACAAGCCTCGACTGCATCGGGCGTATCCGTACCCCAACCCGCCAGCGCCAGGCCAAGAACGACAAAATCGATGACGACGATGACGTAGAAGACGCCGATGCGGAGATCGCGCCCGATCAGACCTGGCCCGAACGGCACTACGACCATGGCAAGAGCAACGCCTGCGAGCGCCACGACCGGACCGGCAGGCAACAGCCAGCGGTCGCTATTCACGATATCAAGATTACGTCCGATCTCCGCAATGTGCGCCGGTCCGGGCTCGCTGCCCGGCTGCCAGAACAGACGTTCGAGAACCCACGTCAGTGCGGCACCAACTCCGAGCGCGGCGAGAATCGCAAGGGCGGTCGCAATCATTCCCATTCGAGCCCGCCCATGCCCCAGGCGTAAGCGATGCCCGCCCCGAGGAGCACAATGAAGACAAACATGTCGAGGAAGGCACTAATTCCGATGTCGGCGAACACCACCGCCCACGGATACATGAAGATCATCTCCATATCGAAGGCGAGAAAAATCAGTGCATAGATTCCGTAGCCAAATCGGAACTGCGCCCATGCCGGCGAAGTGTTGATCCACTGTTGTGGCGCACGAAGGAAAAGACCAGCCGCGATGAGCGCCAGTCCAAAGGTCATAACGAGAACGAGCGCGACGAAGGCGTAGTTGCTGATGATGAGAGAGGTAATCGGCACCTCCGACTCTCTAACGAGATAGTTCAGCTATCGAGCGAGTGCATTAATCCCGTTGCGAGGGGTTAGTTCCGCTCGGTATCCCGGGGCTCCCCTTAGCCCTCTCAATCGCCTGATCGATCATCTCGTGGTGTTGATCATGCATTGCAGCGAATTCTCGTACCAAAGGCACCACAAATGTTTCGCACCAACTAGCAAGACGCGCACGCTCTCGCCGCGGATCCTGGCCGTAAAGCTTTCTGACTGCTCGTAAGGCGCCGTTGCGCGCCGCAGTGGCGGAAAGAAGAACCACCCGAGCCGCTTCAGTCTCAGGTAGGCCAGAGGTCACTTCGCTTCGAATGTGCAACATCAAGGCTTGCACATCGCCGACGCTGCTTTTGGTTTTTGCAATGATCGACGGATCATATTGGGCGCAATAAAATGCAAGATCCTGAGCCATATCGGCCCGCGCCAGAATTCGCACGAGAGTTCGGTCATCGGCGGCCATGGCGGGCGCACATATCGAAATTAGAAGGATAGCGGCAGTTCCGAATTTCAACGCCTGTTTCATGACAGTCTCCATTGGCCTTCTTTAAGCGCCACTGCGCGCGCTACTTTGAAGAACCATTGTGATTGATTTCATCGGGCTTTGGTTGGCTACCTTATTGGTCATCTCCACCATGGGTGTGAGACTGACCTTGATGGGCTGAGGGCGCCTCGTCGTTGGGTTGATCTGAGGGAGGTGTGGGTGCCGAATGGCTATGCTCGGAGTGACCGTGAGAGTGGCCGGCACCCGCCGACGGCGCCATAGGCGCCATATCGTCATCAGGCGGAGCCTTTGCCACGATCTCCTTGTATTGACTTGGCGTCATGTCCGGCAGTTTCTGCAGGAATGCGACCATGCTCCAGATTGTCTCGTCATCATGGCTGCCGCCCCATGCAGGCATCGCGCTCATCTTGATGCCATGTTTGATGACCCAAAATGCGGCCTTCGGTTCAACGCGCGCCTTCGTCAAATCCGGAGGTTGCGGATAAAGTCCGGGACGGATCTCTGAATCTTTACCACCGGGTGCGAGATGACATCCTATGCACATCGCGGCGTACTGTCCGGCACCCCTCGATATGAGCTGCGGATCGTCCAGATTTGGAACCGTGAGCGATTCGGCACGCACGCTGATCGAACGATTCCGTAGTATCTCCAGTAGCGTGTATACAGGCTTTGTGTGCGGATCGTCGGCGCCAATGTTGTAAACGCCAGAATAAACAAAGTAGCCGCCTCCAATGATGAGCAAGAGCAGTAGGACGCAAACAGTGATGCCGCTGTGTTTTATGTGCTGTTTCACAGTCATACCCTTTAAGAAAACCAAACCGCGCAATTTGCGAGACGTGGGGCTGACCGGTCAGTGAGCGAGCGAAGCGCGTGCGCGCAACAGTACGGACGCCTGCCAATCATATCTCAAGACCGGAAAAAGCCCCGACAGCAGGAGCAATTTCGGCCCGGCTGTTCTATTTTTTTATCTTTGTAACCGTGTAGCCGTTGCTATCCTGGTCGAGTTCAAATTGCACCTTGTCGCCAACCTTCACCGACTTGAGCATCGCCGGATCCTTGACGCGATAAACCATCGTCATCGAGTCCTTCATGTCCAGCGCTTTGATCGGCCCTTGCTTGATCGTAATTTTGCTGGCCGCCACATCGACCTTTTTTACTTCGCCGTTCTCTGTTGCACTTGCGGCCCAAACGGTCGCCGAGATCGCAAAGAAAAAGAAAGAGGCCGCGGCTGCGATTGCGGTGATGTGCTTAATGTTCATGATCGTTACCTTCTGCTGCTGTTCCGATAATGGAGTGCCGTCATCCGCCGAACGATTGTCGGCATCGGTCAGGGCATTTTCATTCCGGGCATTTTCATCCCTGGCATCTTCATGTCGTGGTTTGGTTGTGCTGGTGCGTTCTCTTGGCGGGGCGGTTGTTTTCCGTCGGCATCGACCGCATGGGCCACGGTGCCGGGCGGATTCTTGTACGGACCTGGGTCCTTGTAGTCGTCGCGCGCGAGGCCTTCGCGAATCTTCATGACCGTAAACATGCCGCCCATTTCGATAGGTCCGAATTGTCCGGTCCCGGTCATCATCGGCAGCGTGTTGTCCGGCATCGGCATTTCCATTCCGGCCATTTCGCCCATGGCCATGCCCGTTGTTCCCATTGCCATACCGACATCGGGTGCGAGCTTTTTAATGGCTTGCGCTAAAGCTGCTTTCGGCACGCCGATGAAGTTTTGAACATTGTGCCCCATCGCGTTCATCGCGTGATGCGTCTTGTGACAATGGAATGCCCAATCGCCGGGATTATTGGCTACGACATCGAAGGCGCGGATCGAACCGACCGGTACGGCGATGGTCGCCTCCGGCCATTGCGCGCTCTCGGGTACCCATCCACCGTCAGTGCAGGTCACCGAAAAATGGTGCCCATGCAGATGGATCGGATGACTGGTCATGCTGAGATTTCCCATCCGCACGCGCACGCGGTCGCCGAGCCGCACCGGCAATGTGTCGATGCCTGGGAAGACCCTGCTGTTCCAGGTCCACATGTTAAAGTCGGTCATCTCGGCGACCTTCGGCGTGGAGGTGCCGGGCGGGATCAGGTAGGTGCTCATGACGAAAACGAAGTCACGGTCGACCGGCCGGAACTTGGGATCACGCGGATGCACGACGAACATGCCCATCATGCCCATGCCCATCTGCACCATCTCGTCGGAATGCGGGTGGTACATGAACGTACCGCTGTCATTGAGCTGGAACTCGTAGACGAAAGTTTTGCCGGGCGGGATGTGCGGCTGGGTCAAGCCGCCGACACCGTCCATGCCGTTCGGCAGAATCATCCCGTGCCAGTGGACGGTGGTGTGCTCTGGCAGCTTGTTGGTGACGAAGATACGCACTTTGTCGCCTTCGACCGCCTCAATGGTCGGGCCGGGCGCCTGTCCGTTGTAACCCCACAGGTTCGCCTTCATGCCCGGCGCCAATTCGCGCACCACCGGTTCTGCGACGAGATGGAATTCCTTCCAATCTCCGTTCATGCGCCAAGGAAGCGTCCAGCCGTTAAGCGTCACCACCGGCTGATAATCGGGACCGGTCTTTGGCACTAGCGGCGGCTGCATCTTGGGCGACGTCATCATCGGCGCCTCGGGAATCGCAGCCGCCTGAGCGCGCCCACTGACGAGTGTCGCACCGGCAAGAACGGCAGCCGATCCGAGAATTCCTCTTCGCGAAATCATGTCACTCTCCCACTACTTATAGGCTGCCAGCGCTGCTGCTGGCCGTATTTGCGCTACTCTGAGAAGGGCTATCCGCGTCGCTTGGTGTTTCGCCACCGGAAATCGTGGCCAGCAATCTTGAGTCCGCCAGCCAGAAGTCCCGTTTCGCCTCAACTGCCGCCCGATTCGCTGCGATGCGCTGACGCGCCTCGGTTAACAAGGCGAACACGTCGATCTGCATGGCGCCATATTGCAGCTGCGTCTGATCGAAGATGATCTTCCGCAACGGCAATACCTCGCGCTGGTAATGTTTTGCGATGTCATAGGTCGATCGATAACTGCGATAGGCATCGCGTGCCTCGGAGCGCACATTCACCGCCTCCGCCAGCAATCGATTGACCGCTTCAAGATAGGTCTGCTCCGCTTGACGGACCCGGACTTCGCCGAAGTCAAACAATGGAACTTGAAGTTCCACGTCAAAGCCGCGATCCCGAATAACCTCGCCTCTTTCCCTGTCCTCGGTCGTCTTTAAATCGGGTCCCGCTTCCAACAGGCTGACAAATCGAGTGGCTTGCGTCAGGCCATAGGATTTTCGAAGTGCTTCAAGCTCGATCCGGGCAATCTTGAGGTCCAGGCGTTTGCGAATGGCTTCAACTTCAACGCCGGGGAGGGCGCGCGGCCGTCGTGGAAGAGCTGGCAACACGTTTGGTAGCCTGAAGTCGAGATCTTGACCCCATAATCCGAGCTGCCTGATTAAATCCTCGCGTTCGCTCCTTGCATTCTGGCGGGCAGTTGCAAGATCCACAGTCGTTTCGGCATAAAAA
>SCSF01000113.1 GCA_004298435.1 Beijerinckiaceae bacterium | reverse complement strand
CCGATGTCTTGCAGTGGCCCGAGCGGATCGAAGCCGTCACGGCCGCCGATGTCAGAAAGGCGGCGCAGTGGCTCGATGCGAAGCGCAGCGTCACGGGTTTTCTTCTGCCGGCGGCTTGAAGACAAATCGGGTGCGAACCTTCGCCCGCTTGCGGGAGAAGGTGGGCCGGCGAAGCCGGGTCGGATGATGGATGTTTCAAGCGGCGCGACCCCTCATCCGTCATGCTTCGCATGACACCTTCTCCCGCAAGCGGGCGAAGGAGGCGCACTCTGGGCTTTTCCCTAAACCTGATCTGGATGCCATGACCATGCCCCCAATTTCCACAAACATCGCCCTCGGCGGTCAGGCTCATTCGCCTTCGCGCGCCAATGCCGTGCAAAAGATCGTCACCAGGGGCGGCCTGGAGGTCTGGCTCGTCGAAGATTATGCCGTACCGCTTGTTGCGATAGAATTTGCCTTCAAAGGCGGCGCTTCGCAGGACCCTGCGGGCAAGCCGGGCGTCGCCTCGCTTCTCGCCGGTGTTCTGGACGAAGGGGCCGGGCCGTATGATTCGAACGCCTTTCATGCGGCGCTCGAAGATTATGCGCTGGAAATCTCTTTTTCCGCCGATCGCGATATTCTGACGGGCCGCATGCAGACCCTCGCGCGCCACACAGACAAGGCGTTCGAGTTGCTGCGGCTTTGCGTAAACGAGGCGCGCCTCGACGAAGAGCCTTTCGAGCGGGTGAAGAGCCAGATCGCGGCAGGGCTGAAGCGCGAAATCAACGATCCCGATTATGCCGCGAGCCGCGTCTTCCGCAACCTGGCCTATCCGAAACATGCCTATGGCGAACCGGTGCGTGGCGATCTCGCAAGCCTTGGCGATTTGACGCGAACGGCTCTTGCCAGCATGCGCGCTGCTGTCTTCAGCCGCAAAGGGTTGAAGATCGCGGCTGTCGGCGCGATCGATGCGGCGACGCTCGCGAAACACATCGACGATGTTTTCGGTGCGCTGCCGGAGAAATCTTCGCTCGTGCCGATTCAGGAAACCTTGGTTTCCGGCGTTGGTACGGTGCATGTCGTCGATCTCGACATACCGCAATCGACGATCCGATTCGGCCGCCAGGGTCTTCTCCGCAAGGATGCGGATTTCGTCCCGGCCACAGTCGTTAATCATATCCTCGGCGGCGGCGTTTTCTCAGCGCGGCTTTTCAAGGAAGTGCGCGAAAAGCGCGGCCTTGCCTATTCCGCCTATTCGCAGCTTCTGACCTTCGAGCATGGCGCGATGCTGACCGGCAGCACCTCGACCAAGAACGAGAGCGCGGGCGAGGCGATGAAGGTGATCGAGAGCGAAATCCGCAGCCTCGCGGATCAGGGACCGGGCGAGGAAGAACTCGACAAGGCGAAAAAATATCTCATCGGCTCCTATGCGCTGCGCTTCGACACGTCGACCAAGATCGCCGGGCAACTCGTGCGCTTGCAGACGGACGGCTATGGCGTCGAATATCTCGATGAGCGCAACAAGCTCATCGCGGCGGTGACTATGCAGGATGCGAAACGCGCCGCAAAGCGGCTGCTCGATGATGGTGCGCTGCTTGTGGTTGTCGCTGGCAAGCCTGTGGGGATGAAGTAGACGGGATTGCGAGCGAAAAGCCGCTCACATTTTTCTTGTCTTGTTCCAGTCGGATGCGGACCAGAGGTCCGCGGTCCGCATCAAGTTTGCGTGCCGCAACTTCTGTGCTCATGTCTCTCCCTGATCCCAATGATAGCGCAACCCTTCCCGATCTTCTGCGGTCGCATCTCGCAGTCGTCTTCGTCGGCATCAATCCGTCGCTCTATTCGGTCGAGCAGGGGCATTATTTCGCGCGCCGGACCAATCGCTTCTGGCCGGCGCTTTCGCGCTCGGTGCTGAGTCTCGGCGCCCGCGAAGGGATCGGTGTCGATATGCTCCTGCCGGAGCATGACCAGCTTCTTCCCGAATATGGATTCGGCTTTACCGATGTTGTGAAGCGCGCCAGCGCGCGGGCAAGCGAGGTTGCGCCAGCGGAATTTACTGCCGGCGTTCGGGACCTCGTTGCAAAACTCAAAACCTTTGCGCCGCGCTTCGCCTGCTTTCACGGTGTCACGGGTTTCCGGCCGCTTTATCAGGCACTGAGCAGCAGCAGGGCCGAGCCGCGGCTCGGTCTACAGGATTTTGTCATCGGAAAGACGCGGCTCTTTCTTGCGCCCAATCCCAGCGGCGCCAATGCGCATTTCAAGCTTGCGGATCAGACGCGCGCCTATGACGAACTGGCCGGCTGGGTGGAAAAACCATCAGGCTCTTTCCCATAGTCGAAACGCGGACCAGAGGTCCGCGGTCCGGCTCGCGGATCTCTGGTCCGCATCAAGCTTGCCGCACGACGCGCTATCGCGAGAACTTTTTGTATTTCAGCCGATGCGGAATGATGCTGTCGAGTCCAAGACGGCGTTTCTTGTCTTCCTCATAGTCGGCGAAATTGCCCTCGAACCATTCCACATGGCTGTCGCCCTCGAAGGCGAGCATATGCGTTGCGATGCGATCGAGGAAAAAGCGATCATGCGAGATCACGACCGCGCAGCCGGCAAAATCGGTGAGCGCATCCTCGAGCGCGCGGAGCGTATCGACATCGAGATCGTTTGTCGGCTCGTCGAGCAGCAGCACGTTGGCGCCCGATTTCAGCATCTTTGCGAGATGCACGCGATTGCGCTCACCGCCTGAGAGCTGCCCCACCTTCTTCTGCTGATCCGTCCCCTTGAAGTTGAAGGCGGAGACATAGGCGCGGGAATTAATCTCGCGCTTGCCGAGATAGATGACATCGTTGCCGCCGGAAATCTCCTCCCAGACGTTCTTCTTGGGATCGAGCGAATCGCGCGACTGATCGACATAGCCAAGCTGCACCGACTCGCCGATTTCGATCGCGCCGCTGTCCGGCTTGTCCTGGCCCGTAATCATCCGGAACAAAGTGGTCTTGCCGGCGCCGTTTGCACCGATGACGCCGACGATGCCGCCCGGCGGCAGCTTGAACGAGAGATCGTCGATCAGAAGCTTGTCGCCGAAGCCTTTGCCGAGATGATCGAAGTCGATGACATTGTTGCCGAGCCGTTCGGCGACCGGAATGACGATCTGGGCAGCCGTCGGCGCTTTCTCGTTCTGCTTCTGAACGAGTTCGTCATAACGCTGGATGCGGGCTTTGGATTTCGCCTGCCGCGCTTTCGGGCTTGCGGCGATCCATTCGGATTCCTGCGCGAGCTGACGCTGGCGCGCTTCTTCCTCGCGGCCTTCCTGAGCAAGACGCTTCTGCTTCTGTCCAAGCCAGGCGGTATAATTCCCCTCGTAGGGGATGCCGCGGCCGCGATCGAGCTCGAGAATCCAGCCGGTCACATTATCGAGAAAGTATCGGTCGTGGGTGACGATCAGGATCGCGCCCGGATAGGTCCGCAAATGGCCTTCGAGCCAACTCACCGTCTCGGCGTCGAGATGGTTCGTCGGCTCGTCGAGCAGCAGCAGATCCGGCTTTTCGAGGAGCAGCCGGCAGAGCGCGACGCGGCGCTTCTCGCCGCCCGAAAGCTTCGTCACAGACCAATCGTCAGGCGGACAGCCAAGCGCGTCCATTGCCTGATCGATCTGGGCATCGAGGTCCCACAAGCCCTGCGCCTCGATTTCATCCTGGAGCCGCGTCATTTCGTCCGCGGTCTCGTCGGAATAGTTCATCGCGAGTTCGTTGTAGCGCTCCAGTATGGCGCTTTGTTTGGCGACGCCGAGCATGACATTGCCGCGGACGTCCAGGCTTTCGTCGAGCGGCGGCTCCTGCGGCAGATAGCCGACCTTCGCGCCTTCGGCGATGAAACCTTCGCCCGTATATTCCGTGTCGATCCCGGCCATGATCCGCAGAAGGGTTGATTTGCCGGCGCCATTGACGCCGAGCACACCGATTTTGGCGTCCGGATAGAAGGACAGGTTGACGTTCTCCAGGACCTTCTTGCCGCCCGGATAGGTCTTGGTGAGGCCCTGCATATGATAGATGAACTGCCGCGCCATGCTGGCTTTGTCCTGCTCGATATTGGAAGAATGGAGTTGGCAGGCTTTTACCTGCCGTTGCGATCGAATGCCAGCTTCAGCGCCGGCGTGGAAGCCCTTTGCGGAGGACTTTGAATTATTGTCTTTTCGCAGTCACAATCGGGTGGCTAGTTCGCCGCCGCGTTCGTTCCGGAAGGGTGAAAGGTAGCTTTATATGGATGGTCTCAAGACGGAGAGCAATGTGACCGACGTTGAAAGGCTTGATGCTGCCAGCGGGACGCGTTCCGAGCCGGTCGCGCCGAACCTGCCCCAGCGGACGCGGCACGAAGGCGTCCGTGCCGGCAAGGAGCAAGCCCAAAAGGCGCGGATTTTCGCGGCCGATCTGCCGCAGGGGTCTGATGCCCTTGGATTGGAAACGGCATTGCAGCCTTTAGCCGAACTGGCGGTTCACCGCTGCACTGAGGCTCCTTTGACGATAGGGCTTCTGGGTGAGGCGGGGACCGGCAAAAGCTTTGCGCTCAGTAAGCTCATGGCCGCGATCGATGCCTTGAGCGCGGCATCGGCAGGGCGCGAGGGCTCGCCGTTCCTCAATCCGGTGCTGACGGTTACTGTCGATGCGCGGGCTTTGTCCGAGGCTCCTGTCGTATCGTTGGCCGGGGAATTTTACGAAAGGCTCGCGAGCGCCTTTCCGGATCTGGCGCGGGAGGCCGCGCATGCGGTCCGCGATCCGCAAGTCGTTGCGCGCGAAGCCGCCGAGCAGCTCGACATCGGCCGCCGCCGCCTCGATACGGAGCGGCAGAACCTGGCCGAGCTGGAATCGCGCCGGGCAAGACTTTCCGAGACGATCCTTTTCGAGCAGCCGGGCACGCAAGTGGACGCCTATGTCCGCGCCAACCGCGCCAAAATCGAAAGCCGTCTCGAAAGCTTCGGCATCAAGGGCGATGCCGTCCAGAATTACAAATCCATGGTCCGCGACATCGCCGAATCGGGCGGACCTTCGGCGCGCGCCGGGACGGCGTTGCGCGCCTTCTGGAGCTTCAAGGGACAGACCCGGCTTCTCGTGACCGCGGCGATTCTGATTCTCATCGGATTCGGCTGCGGCATCGCCATGACGCATCAGCAGGCGTGGCTCGGCTGGCTGCGCGGCTCCACCAAGACGCTCGCGCCAAGCGCAGACTGGCTCGCGACGAATATTGGCTGGTTGACCATCGTCAGGGAAGTCGCGTTCGCAGGCGCGGCTCTGGCCGTCGTGACCAATATCTGGCGCGGCATTCGCTTTATGCGGCCCCTGTTCCGGGGCGTCAGCCTTCTGGAGTCGGAAGTCAACAACCGCCGCGTCGATCTCGACGGGCTTTATGCTCATCAGATGCGGCGGGTGGATGCGCTCGCAGCCGATGTGGAGCTGACGGGCCGGCGCGCTGCCGAGGCGGACCGCCGCGCCATGAATGCTGGCACTGGAGGCGATCAGCGCGTGGATCCGTCGCCCTTCGTCTCGATCACGCAGCGGAGCCAGGCCGAGCGCTTCTTCGTGGCGCTTGCGGATGCGATTCAGCGAAGCTGGCGCGGGGTGGACCCGATCAGCGCGGCGCGGCTGCCACAGAGGATTATTGTCGGCATCGACAATATTGACTGTCTGCCGTCCCATAAGGTCGAGGAATTGCTCGCAGCGGCAGAACGCTGCTTCGGCCATTCGGCCTTCGTCACCGTTGTCGCCGCCGATCCGCTCCGGCTCGCCGCAGTTGCCAATGGCAGCTTCAGCCAATTGGAGAAATGGATTCAGATTCCGGTGCATGTCGGCCACGGATTGAATGACAGCCATTATGCTTCACTCGTTGCGCTGGCGCTCGGACATGCCGAAAGCCCGGAGGCGGCTCAAGCCGTTGCGGCCGGAGCCGCGCCGCTCGACTGGTCGGTTTCCCCGGCAGAAGAACAATTATTGACGAGGCTCGCGCCGCTCGCCGGCCGCTCGCCGCGTGCGATCAAGCGGTTCATCAATCTTTACCGGGTGGCGCGCTCGCGAGCATCCGGGGACGAACCCGCACTCGCCTTCATGCTGGCGCTCGACCAGGGTGGCCGCGCCGACGATATTGCAACTGTGCGGACTGTGCTTGCGACGGGCGCGCCGGATGCGCCGTTCGTCATGCCGCACGGATCTTCGCAGCTCGATGCGGCGCTGGCGGCGCTGCGAAGCCTGCAACCCGACGTGACTATCGCTTCCGCAGCGCGTGCGGCGCGTATCGCGCAATCCCACTCGTTGCGGGTCTGAGCCGCTCGACCGTAATAAAAAAGGGCCGCATGCGAACATGCGGCCCTCGTTTTGCTTGATGCACGTCCTGCTATTTGAAGAGCTTCAGCGCATTCAGCAAAGTTTCGATCACACCCCAGGTGAGGGGGATTCCGACGAATCCCCAAGCCAGAGCCAATTCCAGCGGGGTCGTGTGACGAAATTCTGAGTTCGGTGCCATCGTGTGCGCTCCCTTTATGCCACGCCGACAGCGTCGGCCTCGTTCTCGACCATGTGATGCCGCTTATCGACCTGCTTGATCGCCAGGTTGCAGAAGAAACCGATGACGAGCAGTCCGGCCATTAAGTACATCGTTGCGTTATAAGCATCGGCCTTGGGCACGGCATGATTGATCTGATACTGGCGGATGTAATTCACCAGCGTAGGACCGAAGATGCCCGCCGCCGACCAGGCGGTAAGCATCATGCCGTGGATGGCGCCGACATAACGTGTGCCAAACATGTCCTTGAGATAGGCGGGAAGTGTCGAGAAGCTGCCACCATACATGCTGATGATGATCAGGAAGCACACGACGAACAGAGGCACGTTACCTCCCCGGCCGGCGTGAGGAACAGTGCAGTAAAGCACGATGCCGAGCAGGAAGAACACCATGTAAGTGTTCTTGCGGCCGAGATAGTCGGAGATCGTCGCCCAGGTGAAACGGCCGCCCATGTTGAACAGGCTCATCAGGCCGACAAAGCCTGCCGCTGCAATCGGACCCACCCTGCCTGGGAACATTTCCTGGCTCATCGCCGAAGCCTGACCCAGAACGCCGATGCCGGCTGTCACGTTCAGGCAGAGCACCCACCAGATCAACCAGAACTGCGGCGTTTTCAGAGCCTGATAGACGTGAACATTCTGGTCGGTCACAAGCTTCCTCGGCGGCGGCGCGATATAGCCTTCCGGATGCCAGCCTGGCGCCGGAACACGAACGATCGTCGCGCCCACGAGCATGAAGCAGAAGTAGATGATGCCCAACGCGACGAATGTTTCCGCAACGCCAATGTGAGTCGGCGTGGAGAAACGGTGCATGAGCCATACCGAGAGCGGCGCGGCGATGAAGGCGCCGCCTCCAAATCCCATGATCGCCATGCCGGTCGCCATGCCTGGCCGGTCCGGGAACCACTTGATGAGCGTCGAGACGGGCGAGATATAACCGATTCCGAGGCCGCACCCGCCTAGCACGCCATAGCCCAGGTAAACCAACCAGAGGTTATGGATCGATACGCCCAGCGCGCCGATCAGGAACCCGCCACCCCAGCAGAACGCGGCGGCAACCATGCTGCGTCTGGGACCATTTTCTTCCACCCATCGGCCGAAAACTGCTGAGGATACCCCCAGAAAGACAATGGCGAGACTGAAGATCCAACCGAGTTGCGTGAGCTTCCAATCGTCCGGCGTCGATTTGGTAATGCCGAGAAGTTTCGTCATCGGCAGGTTGAACACGCTGAACGCATAGGCCTCGCCGATGCACAGATGAACGCATAATGCGGCAGGCGGAACCATCCAGCGGCTGAAGCCCGGCCGCGCGACTGTTCGCTCGCGGTCCAGAACGGAAAATAGGCTCATTTCTCTCCCCTTTGATTTTGCTTGATTGTGTCCCGCCTTTTCGGCGGGTTACGCGTTTGCTATCGCTTTCTCCTGCTGTCTCGAATTACGCATTGCACTAGCCGGCCCGTGCCGGAATCAAGGATGATTACGACGGGCGGACGGGCTTGTCTGAACCGGCGCCAAGACGCCCGGCCATCTGGAAAAAACTGTTGAAATGTGTGGGGCATTGATTCGCATTTGCGGCGCAATCGAATGAATCGAGCTGTGCAAAAAACGTCTTGCGGCTGCCGCGAATCCAGCGATTCCGCAAGGCGCATGCCATTCCGGCAGCCTTCATAGCTCATCCCCCCGGAGACCTATTTTTTCTCAGCTTCAAGCTCTTGCGCAGCCGCGTCAAGAGAAGAAAAGAGGGTGACTATTTCAAATTCCAAATACCAGTTTCATGTATACCAACGAGACAAAAGTAACGCGTATTGAAGAGGAGATTTATATTGCCGCTTTATATGGTGTCTGAGGTATCACACGAGCGCACGGCTCTCTTTTACAGGCCGGGGAATTGTCCGTTGAAGGCAGCAGCGGCACTCATCGCATCAACTCGTAGTCGATAAAATCGACCCTGTCGCCGCAAGCGATCTCAGTGACGTCTTCGTGTAATTCCAACAGGCCTTGCGTCCGCGTAAGCGACGTCAATGCGCCACTGCCTTGCACGGCGTATTTTTCCGCGATGATAGCGCCTGAGGAATCGCGACGAAGCGAGACGCGCAGATATTCGCGGCGGCCCGGCTTTTTCCTGAAACTGAAGCCAGCGATGACCTTCTGTCGATGCAACGGTTCCGGCTGTGCGCCATTGAGCGCGGCGATCAGCGGCCGCACGAGCGTGGCGAAGCAGACGAAAACTGCAACAGGATTTCCCGGCAGGCCGATGAAAGGTGTCCCATCGAGAACGCCCATGGCGACAGAGCGGCCCGGCTTGATCGCAAGTTTCCAGAATGCAAGCGAGCCTCGCGTTTCGAGCACGGCCTTCACATGATCTTCTTCGCCCATCGAAACGCCGCCTGACGTGATGACGAGATCGAAGGCGTGCGCCGCCTCCAGCAGTGCCGAGGCCGTGCGTTCGCGCACATCCGGAAGAATGCCGAGATCATGCACCCGCACGCCGAGACGTTGCAGCATGGCATGCAGCATGAAACGGTTGGCGTCATAAATCGCGGCCGGAGGCAAGGAAACGCCGGGTGATACAATCTCGTCTCCGGTCGAAAAAATCGCGACCTTGAGTTCGCGGCGTACGGTAATTCCAGTGGTGCCGAGCGCTGCGGCAAGCCCGATATCCTCCGGCATGAGCCGGCGTCCGCGTGCGATGGCCTCGGTGCCTTTGGCGATGTCTTCACCGCGCCTGCGGATATTGGCGCCCTTTGATGGATCGGACGGCAACAGCACATTGCCATCAGCAAGCGTGCAGTCTTCCTGCATGAAAACCCTGTCGAAACCTTCAGGCACGGGAGCGCCGGTGAAGATCCGCAGGGCGCCGTTTTCGGCAGAAAGAGTTTGCGGAGCATGGCCCGCGGCAATGCGGCCTCTGATCGGCAATTCGGTTGCTGATCCGATAGCGAGATCGCGCGAGCGCGCCGCGTAGCCGTCTACGGCGGAATTGTCGAAAGCCGGAAGATCGATCGGGGCGATGAGCGGTTGCGCCAGCACGCGGCCCGCGGCTGCAAGAAGATCGACCTTTTCCGTTTCCTCTATCGCAGGCACGCGTTTCGCGATGAGAGCAACCGCCGCTTCGACAGAAAGCGGTGCGCCGCTGGTCGAAAATGTCTCTTTGTCGAGTTGCGCCATGCCGGTCCCTCATCAGGCCGGTCTGAAATTGCCGTGCCTTTGTGTCGGCCTTGCATATTACGATTTCGAGACGCCCGAAAGCATCTGAAATGGCGCTGCATATTTGAGGACCAGATCGGCGACTGCGCCGACGTCATCGAGATGTGCGTAAGGCAAGCGTTGCCGGAACAGGCCTTCCGCAACCGGCGCGTCGCTGACCAGCGCCTTGATGTTGGGATCGTCCGGAAACATGAAGGGCTTGCCATTCGCGGCGCGATGCACCTCCAGCTTGGCGTGATGCTCCTGTTTGAAACCTTCGATGAGGAGAAGATCGACGGGCTCGATCTTACCGATCAGAGTCGCGAGGGAAGGCTCCGGCGCGCCGCGCAATTCGTGCATCAGCGCGAAACGGTTGGCGGACGCGATCAGCACCTCATGGGCGCCGGCCTCGCGGTGCAGAAACGAGTCCTTCCCCGGCTTGTCGACATCGAAATTATGATGCGCATGCTTGAGGGTCGAGACGCTGAGGCCGCGCGCTTGCAGCGCCGGAATGAGCTTCACGATCAGAGTGGTTTTTCCAGCGCCGCTCCATCCGGCAAGGCCGATCACACGCATGAAAATTCCTGTTCAGCACGTTGCTTCGAAAGTTGCCGTGTCGATGCTGAAACTGCCATCTGCTTCGATTTCGTAATGCGCTTGCACATCGGCGGAGGCCATAGTCTCGAGCGAGCGAATCGCGTCGGCATGCAGCTTCGGCGTATTCATCCGCTCGACCCATGAGGTGAATTCAAGGCGGAGCCGGCGGCGGGTCACTGGCCCCGGATGAAAGCCCGCTGCCCTAAGCGCGCCGAGCCACTCGGATGCTGAATAGTCGCGCACATGCGAGGGGTCGCGCAGCAGTTCCAGAGCTTGCAGCCAGGTGTCGAGAACAGGTGTCTCCGGTGCAATCACATCCATGAAGATGACCCGGCTGCCACGGCTCAGCACGCGCCGCGCTTCGCTCAGAGCGGCATTCAGATCGGACCAGTGATGCGCGCTGTAGCGGCTTACCACCAGATCGAAGCTGGCGTTGGCAAAGGGCAGGGACTCCGCTGCCCCTTGCCGGGTCGCGAGATTGCCGAGGCTGCGCTCCGCGGCAAGCGCGGCGACGGCGTCAAGCATGGGCTTGGCGAGATCATAGGCAGTGACCTGCTGCACAAGGGGCGCAACGCGCAGGCTCACATGGCCGCCGCCACAGCCGAGATCGAGCACGGCCTTTGCCGGCTGCTGGCGGAGTATCTCTTCAAGCTGATCGAGATCCGCGCCCTGCGCATGCACATTGCTGGCGACATAAGCAGCCGCGCGAGGGCCAAACTGCGTGACAACCAAACGCTGCTGCGCGTTTTCCATGAGAGTTCTTTCGGATTTGCCGCAAATGCACTGCTGGAAGTTGCCGGTACGATCATCTAGTCTGAGAAGAAGCCTTCCTATAGCGTGGTTCTTCCTCGAACACTAAGCTTCTTTCACAACTTCAATGTCTGAATCCGGCAAGGACAGTTATCTCGATCTCCGCGGCCTCAAATGCCCATTGCCAGTTCTGCGCACGCGCAAGCTGCTGCAAAAGCTCAACCGTGGCGCGCTTGCGATTGTCGAATGTACGGATCCCCTTTCAGTGATCGATATACCGCATCTTGTGCGCACAAATGGCGACCGCCTGGAGCTCAATGCGGAACGCGACGGGGTCTATGTCTTCCATATAAGGCGCGGGAGCGACGCGGAATGATTGCATGGAGGTTCAAAGCGCATGCGAGGGCGCAAGACCTTCTTGCAGGATGCGCTCGGCGGCAACGAGATCTGCGGGCTCATTGATATTGAGAAATGGATCGAAGGGCTCGGACGGCCAATCGGCCTGCGCCAGCGCGTAACGCCTCAGAAAGCCTTCCATCCTGCGCAAATTTTCCTCAACAAGCGCATGCCGCAAGGCAAAGCGCATGGCCACCGGCCAGAGCGCGACAATCCAGTGAGGACGGCCGCCGGATTGGGCGCAGGCGACTTCCGAGCCGTCTTTTTCGCGCGCCACATGAAGGCGGCTGACGAGATCCGGCGGAAGAAAGGGCGTGTCCCCCGCCACACTGACCGCAAATCGCGCTTCCGGCAGATATGCGGCTACGAAATCGAGCCCTGCGAGAACGCCCGCCAGCGGCCCGGCGAAGCCTTCGACGGTATCGGCGATGACAGGAAGGCCATAGGCCGAAAAACGCGCGGGGTCGCCATTGGCGCTGATCAGCAACGCATCGCACTGCGGCCGCAGCGCTGCGATGACCCGCGCCAGCAGGGATTGTCCTTCGAGGCGCAGAAGAGACTTGTCGCCGCCGCCCATGCGGCGTGACTGACCGCCCGCGAGGATTATGCCAGCCGTAATGTAATCCGTTGAGGCGATTTCCGGGACAGGCATCGGCGACGTCGGCTGTTTCCCGCCGTGGCCGTGCTGCGGCCTCTGGCGCTGGTTCGCTGGAGTATACGGCTGGAGAACTGGCTCACAACCGCAGATTTTCGCAGTTGCGAACAAAGCGGCTGTGCATAGCTGCGAATCCTATGTCTTTCGGCGGGTGCGCTCTATAGTCGCATATTTGGGTGCGTGCTAGCGTCCGCCTCGGAGCGACAGGGATTCTCGTTTCAGGGGAAATCACCCTGGCGGCGCTCCAGGCATAATCACAAGACTTTTCAGGGGGAGCAGATGTCGCAACTCATGGCATTGTCGATCAGTATCGCCGTATTGGGCGGGATATGGGCGTTTCTAGCGCTCGGTCCGTTGAGTGGTTTTGCGCTTGTGTGGATTGGTTTCATCGCGTGGGGCTGCTTCTTCCACAGCGGCGGCGACACGAAGGCGCTGACAAAAACGATCGCGGGGACGATCTATGGCGCCATCATCGGCTGGATCGCGCTTATGATCATTGCCAATGTTCCTGTCCCCGCGCTTGGGACGGTCTGGCCTGCGATCGTCGTGGGCGCGACCGTCTTCTGTCTCGTCATCGTGGCTTCCATCGATGCGTTGTCGGTCGTTCCGGCGAACGTCTATGGCTATGCCGCGCTCGTCGGCTTCACGCTCTCAAAGGGCGCGATAGGAGATCTGGCCGCGCCAAAAATTGCCAATCCGCTGGTGATGACGGTCATCTCTCTCATTTTGGGCGCGCTCTTCGGATACGCCTCCGGCCAGCTTGCAAACATGCTGAAATCAAAGGGTATGGCGATGCACCCCGCGGAATGATTTGCGGATAGTCGCCTGAATCTGTCGCATCGGGCTTGTGCGAGGTCCGATGCGCAGTTCTCCGTGAAGAATATTCAAAATCGATACCAGAGCGCAGCCATCGGACCGAGTTCGCGCCCCTCATCCTGGCCGGCGACCGTTGCGAAGAAACTGAGTTCGCCGGACCAGTGCCGCGAAAAATCATAGACGACGCCCGGTTGGAGTTTCACTGCCATCCAGCAATCAGACCAGGATCTGCATCCGGCCGCGGTGTTCCCGGCCATGGTCATGTAGCTTGCCAGGATTGCGAGGACTTGCGGCAGCAGGCGAATGCCGAAGGTGACATCGGCGTGCCATTCCTGCGGCATCGCCGCGCCCCGCCATGTGTGGCTCGCCTCGACATCAAGGAAAGCGGGCATTCCGTGGATAGCAAATCCATGCCCCAACAACAGGCGCAGATCCGCGCCTGCTGCGCGATCCTCATCGAACAGCGCCGATTGCTGTGAGTCTGATCCAAATGGAAGATGCGCCAGTCCCTGAATGGAAAGGACGGTGTTGCTCCAATGCACGAGCCCGATGCGGGCGCCGATGTCGCCGCTCGCCGCGAGCGGCGGCGCTGCCTGCCCCGACTGGCGAACATAATCACCTTGCGATTTGACGACGAACGTGACGCGCTGCGTCAGCCCGTATTCGATGTAGGTCCCGAGTTCGAATTTTTTATACGAACGGACAGGCAGCAGCTTTCCGGAAGCGTCGAAGGCCCGGGTCGTGTCGGAAAAGCTGGTTGCCGTGATGATTTCGCCTTCGCCGGGCGGTTCCAGAAAGGCACCCGCGGCCGCCGGCGCGGCAAAGGCTGTAAGCCAAAGGGGAAGCAGAAGTAAAACGCACGCAACTCGTCGAATACACACGGCAAGACGCTTTTCTCGGCCAGAACGCGGCCGGACATGCTTAACCTTAGGTTAAGAGTGCCATAGAAGTTCGTTATTGCCTAGAAGAAGCTGTAAAATCTCCACTGGCGAAGCCGGAACAGTCTGGTTGCGTCGCAGGAGCGTCTTGGAAGTTCGCTTAGGCTTCATTCGAATTGCGTTGCCGCAAAATCAATAAAAGAACGCAGCTTAGGGGTGATCCGGCGGTCGGGTGCATAAAGGAGGTGCATGGGGCGCGCCGGCAGTTGGTAATCCGGCAGGAGCTGCACTAGGCGCTTTGCTATGACGTCGGCTCGCAAAAGGGTTGCAGACTGGAAAATAAGGCCGAGGCCTGCCACCGCGGCTGTAAGCAGAGCTTGCCCGTTATTGACGACGAACCTGCTTTTAATAGCAACCGTGGTTGGACCCTCAGGACCAACGAAACGCCATTGGTGCGCAAGCTGGCCGCTCGCAAAGCCCAGACACGCATGATTTCGCAGGTCATCAGGCGAGTTGGGAGTGCCGTGCTTTGCAAGATAAGCGGGCGCGGCACAGAGCATAAATTCGTATGGGCGGAGTTGCCGGGCGATCAGGCCGCTGTCGGGTAGTGCCCCCACGCGAAACACGGCATCGAAGCCCTCATCGACTAGATCAACCATACGATCCGTTAGAGTTAGTTCGATTGCAATCTCCGGGAACTGGGCCAGGTAATCGGGAAGCGTTTTGCTCAGTTCGTGCGCTCCAAATGTCACCGGAGCATTGATCCGAAGTCTGCCGCGAGGGACAGCGCGGCTTTCTTCCGCCAGCGCCTCGGCCGCCTCGATCTCGGCGAGAATGTGTTGCACCCGTTCATAAAAATTTCGGCCGGCATCTGTCAGGCTCTGTCGGCGGGTCGTGCGGTTGAGCAACTGGATACCCAGTTGCTCTTCCAACAGCCGCACATGTTTGCCGACAAGCTGCGATGACATCGAAAGCGCCTGACCAGCCGCAGAAAATGAGCCGGCTTCCACGGCTTTGGCAAACACGCTCATGCTTGTCAGACGATCCATTTGAAACACCCTGTTTCAAGTAATAAGCCAAAATGGCTATTTATCTCACAAACAAAGCGGATCAAATATCTCTCATCGCCAAACGGCGCCTTCATAAAGGGAGATCACCATGACCGTTGCAATCATCGGTACAGGGAAAATGGGAGGCGGTATGGCCCGCCTGCTCGCGTCGAGCGGCATTGAAGTCGCTATAGGCCATCGCGACTTAGCCAAGGCCAGCGCTCTCGCTCAGGAAATTGGTCCGAAGGCTCGGAGTGGCAGCGTTGCGGATGCGACGAAACTGGCCGATATCGTGCTGCTTGCAACGCCTTATAGCGCCGCGTTCGAAGCGTTGCGGGAAGCCGGCGATCTATCAGGAAAGATATTGATCGACATCTCGAATCCGATCACACCCGACTACAAGGCCCTCACGGTCGGCCACACTACCTCAGCGGCCGAGGAGATTCAGAAGGCTGTTCCGACCGCCAAGGTGGTAAAAGCTTTCAATACGATTTTCTCTGAACTCCTGCCGGCCGAGGCCCGAAAAGGTAGGTCTATGCCCGTGCAAGTCTTCGTTGCCGGCGACGACGAGGCGGCCAAGAAGATCGTTTCGGAGATTATCGCGAAGACAGGCTTTGAGCCAGTTGAAAGCGGAGCGCTGAGTAACTCGCGTTACTTGGAACCTGTAGGCGAGATCAACATCCATTTCGGCTTTTTTCTCGGATGGGGCACGTCCGCCGCACCAGTTTGGATGAAGGCCTAGAAAGCGTCCGTGTAAGCCTGCTTGGAAGCGAGCGTCAGCCACAGAATCTTGATGTCGAACCACAGCGACCAGTGGTCGATGTAATAGAGATCATGTTCGACGCGGGAACGGATCTTTTTTTCGGAGAGGCCGCCGCGGCAGCCGTTGATCTGCGCCCAGCCGGTAATGCCCGGCTTGACGTTATGGCGGCGCGCATAACGCGAGATGATGCGCTCGAACATCTGGTCATGCACAACGGCCATCGGCCGCGGCCCAACGAGTGACAGATCGCCGAGAATCACGTTCAGTAATTGCGGCAATTCATCGATGTTGTGGCGGCGCAGGAATGCGCCGACGCGCGTCACGCGCGGATCATCCGGCGAGGTGATCTGAACGACTTTCGAGTTGTCTTCGCAGATGCTCATTGAGCGGAACTTGAAAATCCGGAACGGCTGCTGATTGAAGCCATAGCGGTGCTGCCGGAAGATAATCGGCCCGGGGCTGTCGAGCCTGATCGCCAGAGCGACGATCAGAAGCAGCGGCAGGATGACGATGAGGCCGAGCGAAGCGAGCACGAGATCGAAGGCGCGCTTCATAAACTGCGCAGATGGCGACAACGGATGATCGACGAGATTGACGCTGGTGATGGGGCCGATCTTGGTAATGCGCGCGCTCGAGAAGCGATCGAGGATTTTTTCCGGGCCGAGATGAAGCGCCGCGGGTATTCCGAGAAACGCATCGATCGCCGCATCGATCGTTGCCTCATCCGACCAGGGCACTAAAACGAACACATCATCTGGAGTCAAAATCCGGGCATAGGCTCTCGCGAGCGCGAGATCCTCAGTGAGGCTTCCCGGCCCGCGCAGCACTGAGGCCGCGACGATCTGCATGCCGAAGCGATACGGCTCCCAGTTCCTGCCGAATGCTTCGAGGTCCGACTCGAAGCCAATGAGAAAGATCCGCCGCGCCACGACGTGCCCTTGCGCTGCGCGTAAATGCACTGCATGCGCCAGGCATCGCCGGGCAAGACCGACACCCAGAAATCCTATGACAAAAAGACTCGTGGTCGGCAGAAGGTTCTGATGTTGATGTCCTGCCAGCGTGATGGTCACCGCCAGCGTTATCGCGAATGCCGTACACCAGGGCATGAAGGGCCGGCGCAACTGATTGTCGGCATCGAGATAATGCGCGACCGTATAGTCGTTGCGGATTGCGCTGATCGCGACGAAGAGCAGGCCGAGCAGCAAGGCGGCTTTCAGATGCAGGTCTATGCTTCCGTCAGCGCCATGCGCGAAATCGTGAAGTGCGCCTGCCAGCTTGGCGCTCGCCAGCACCGCCGCGACATCGACGAAAACCGCCAGGGCGGAGAAGCTGCCGCGCGGCTTTGCTTTTCTTCGCAGCTTCGCTGTGGCGGAGACCACAGGCACGAGAGCATGTGCAGTCGCTGTATCAAGACGAAACGATTTCAGGGCATCGAGAACGTGTGGCCAGGCACTGTTCCAGAAAGACACAGGAAGAGCCTCCGATGAAACATCCGCAGAGCCCGATGGGCTCTTTGGTCATCAATCAGCAAGGGCGATGCCTGAGAGGTTGAGGCGGGTGCGGCGCTCTTGACGCATCGGGCGGGGGGAAGCATCGTTTGCGTGCCGGAAGGACAAAGCCGCGCGGCGAGTCACGATCGGACGGGGAAGGACGGGATATGCACAAAGTTGGAGATCCGGTCGCAGCGCGCGTCCGCAATGCCGTGCTGCTGCTCGTTGCTGGCGTTTCTGCTGCGGCCTTTACGAGTTGGGCCGCTGCCGCCATGGCGCGTCCGCTGGTTCCAGCGGAACGGCGGTTTGATTATTACTCCGGGCGCGTGCCTGTCTGTAACGATCCGAGCGTGTTCGAGCGCATCCAGTCGCGCTTTGCGGCGCGCGAAGGCGAATTCTGGAAATCGGGACTGGCGATTCTCGGCTTCGACCGCGTGCGCGAAATCGGCATGCGCAGCAATGGGCTGGACCTCATTCCGCGCCGCTATTGCATGGCGCGGGCTCTGATGAATGACGGCAGGCAACGCGAAGTGTCCTACACGATCGCGGAGGGCATGGGGATCATCGGTTGGGGGTTCGGCGTCGATTGGTGCGTTGCGGGACTCGACCGAAATCACGCACATGCGCCGAACTGCAAAATGGCGCGGCCCTGATTAGATGGCCAAGCTGTAGCTTTTCCGGGAATTATCGCTTATCCAAAGCTCTGATGATTTGTTCTGACGCGTTTTCTTCACGCGAACCGGAAGCTGCCTCGCTTGAAAACGCTTTAAGCCGGAGATCGCAAGCCCATGAAATTTGCGGCCCATCTCGGAATCGCCGCGGCGGCGGCAATCGTATGCTTCGGGTTTGTTAGCGCGCCCCGGACCGCGCACGCTCAAAAATCAAACTGCATCCTCGATAACTGCGCCGATCAGAAGCCGGCGGCGACTCCCAGCCATGGTGCGACGGGGATGATGGCGCATCGGCATGTGAGCAATGCTCCGGGCGATTTCGATTTTTATGTTTTGGCTTTGTCATGGTCGCCGGGCTTTTGCCAAACCCACAATGCACGGCGGGCGGGTGCGCAATGCGAAAGCGGCTCAAACCTTGGCTTTGTGGTGCATGGGCTCTGGCCGCAGGACACGCATGGTTTTCCGTCGCGGTGCGAACCGGCGGCGCGCTATCCATCCCGCTTTGCATTGGAAGGCGCGAAGGGGCTTTATCCGGATATCGGTCTGGCGCGGCATGAATGGAGCGTGCATGGCACCTGTTCCGGCAAAAGCCCGACGGATTATTTTGCCGAGGTACGCCGTGCGCGCGCCACTGTTGTGATTCCGCCGCAGTTCCGCAACGCGCACGCGACGCAGACCTGGACGCCGATCGATATTCAGCGCGCCTTCATCGCCGCAAATCCGCGTCTGCGCCCGGGCATGCTCGCAGTCGCCTGCAACAGGTCGGTTTTGAGCGAAGTGCGGATCTGCATCTCGAAGGATTTGCGCAATTTCGTTGCCTGCCCTGAAGTGGCGCGGCATTTCTGCTATGCGCACCAGATTACGGTGCCGCCGGTTCGTTGAACCCGTCATTGCGAGGAGGCGCAGCCGACGAGGCAATCCAGTCCTTTTTTCAATCCATGGATTGCTTCGCTACGCTCGCAATGACGTTTGTATGGGCATGAAACGTGAATTACCGTCACGCCTATCACGCCGGAAATTTCGCGGACGTGTTCAAGCATGTGATTCTGACACGCATCCTCGCCTATCTCGCGCGAAAGCCTGCCGCCTTTCGGATGATCGATACACATGCCGGGGAAGGATTTTACGCTCTCGGCGGCGTTGAAGCCGAAAAGACGGGTGAGTGGCGAGAAGGTATCGCCCGCCTGATCGATGCGCGGGCGCAAATTTCTGCGCAAGTGCAGGAATTGATCGCGCCTTATCTCGCAATCGCCGCGCCCTGCCTTGCCGAGACGAGTCCGCGCTATCCGGGCTCCCCCGCTATCGCCGCCGCTCTGTTGCGGCAACAGGACCGGATGATTTTCTGCGAAGCGCATCCCGAAACAGCCGCCAGACTCAAACATAATCTTGGCCGCGACAGGCGCGCGAAAGTCATCGAGATCGACGGCTTCATCGGACTCGGCGCCTATGTGCCGCCGATCGAGCGCCGCGGGCTTGTTCTGATTGATCCGCCTTTCGAGGCCAAAGACGAATTCTCCCGGATCGTGAAGCACCTCGAAGGCGCTGTGCGGAAATGGCCTACGGGAAGCTATATGGTCTGGTTCCCGATCAAGGAACGCGAGGGCGTCACGCGCTTTTATCGCCAGATCGGCGATGTGTTGGTGGCCGCCGGGATCAAGGATGGCTTGTGCGTCGAATTCCGGGTGGATGAGATCAACCCCAACCTGCCTCTCGCCGGCAATGGTCTGGTGCTGGTCAACCCGCCCTATGTGCTCGAAGCGGAAGCGCGGACCATTTTGCCCTGGCTTGTGAAGGTTCTCGGCGTGCCGGGCTGTGCGGGACACCACATAGCCCGGATCTGAGACGGTCTGGTTCTGATGGATCAGAACCGCTCTTTTTATTTATCAGGACGCGTTTTCTTCACGCGAACCGGTAGCCACTTCGCTCGAAAACGCTCTCGGGTTCTGGTTCCATCAAAACCGGATTCGATTTACAGCGTGAGGTCAGCCGAGAACGGTTTGCCGCTTCGATCCTCTTCAATGCAAGGGACCCTTGAACATGATGATTTTGCGCTCATCGCCGCCTTCGCCTTTCGGGCGGAAGATCAAGATTGCCGCGTCTTTAACAGGCGTCAGAGACAAGATCGAAGTGGTCGTCGCCGACACGAACGATCCGGCCGAGGTGCTGCACAAGCAAAACCCGCTCGGCAAGATACCCGTTCTCATCCTCGAGGATGGGACGGCGCTTTATGACAGCCGGGTGATTCTGGAATATCTCGATTGGCTTGCCGGCGGCGGCGTATTGATCCCCGCCGAACCCAAGGCGCGCTTTGCGGTCCTGACGCAGGCGGCGCTCGCCGATGGCGTCCTCGATGCCGCGCTTCTCACCATCTATGAGGAGCGGCTTCGCACAGCGGAGGAGCGGTCGCAGAAATGGAAGGACCGGCAGGCTGATAAAATTGCGCGCGGTCTTGCTGTCTTCGAGGCTGCGCCACCGAAGGGGCAGCGCGATGTGGCGCATATCGGCCTGGCTTGCGCGCTCGGTTATCTCGATTTGCGGCTTGGCGGAAAATGGCGGCAGGGCCATCCAAATCTTGTCGCATGGCTCGCCGCTTTCGAGGCGGAAGTCCCGGCTTTTGCAGAGACGCGCGCCAAACCATAATGGCAAAAAAAACGGCCCGGAAACAAGTCCGGGCCGTTTTCGTCTCGTCTGTCAATGCGTTTAGAAGTGATAGTTGATGCCGGCTCTGACGGTTGAGAAACTCACCCCGGCAGTCGTCGCATCGCGCGTTCCTGAAAAGAACGTATCCGAGCCGTAGTCGTTGAACAGATACTCGCCTTTCAGCGAGATGTTCTGCGTGATGGCGAATTCCAGACCGCCACCGATTACGAAACCGTTCAGATAGTTCGACTGGCTCGCATAAATATTCGGCGCGCCGCCGGCATCGGCGATGCTGCCCTTGAGCACGGCGCCGGTATAGCCGCCCGTTATGTAAACCAGCGTGCGGTTCATGGCGTAGCCGAACCGTGCGCGCAGACTGCCGTTGCCGGTGACGTTACCGTTGGCGTTGACGCCGCCAAAGGGATGCCCGGTGCCATTGACGCTGCCGAAATCAAGATCGGCTTCAACGCCCGCGACCAGGGGGCCTGACTGATAGTTATAGCCGGCAGTGATGCCGAAGAGTCCGCCGAACGCATCACCGAAATAAGGGTCGCCGCCCTCCGAGAAACGGCCAAAGTTCACGCCGCCATTGGCGCCGAGGTAAAAGCCGGCCCAGGTAAAGAGAGGCGGGGCCGAATAAGGACCCGAGTAATAAGGGGCGCTCCTTTGCGACGGCAAATCCGCTGCGGCTGCCGCGAATGGCGCCAGCGCGGCCAGCGCGGTCCCCGCCAGAAAGGCCGAAAAACTCCGTTTCATGCGACACCTCTTCGTTTACGCTCGAGGAGATGTTTAGGGCAGGGTGGTTACCTAGAAATTAAATAAAACAAACGTAAAGTACAAATATATTTCGTTATGTATTTATTAATCATAAGTATTAACGGCGTGTAATTTTTATAGTTAATTACAGCGTTTCTCCAACTGCTGGCTGTTAACTATTGGCCATTTTGGAATTTATGCGAGTCTCTGGCCCGCATCGCAATTTTCAGTCCGCGCTGGGCAGACGGCGGATCGTGAATTCAATGCGGCCGTCGGCGAGTTCGCGCCAGAACTCGATTTCCGTCATGTAAGCGGCCTTGGGAAATTCGGTGAACCACTCGCGAGCTTTGTCGCGCGCTTCGCCACGCGGCAAAGTATAGGTCTCACGCCGCCAGCTATCCCATTTGGATGCGCGTTGGGAGGCCCGTTCGCCGAAACGGCGGGCAAGGTCAGCCGGTTTCTTTTCAGAATGCGTTTTGCGTTCTGCGCTCATAACGCTACTCCGAGAACGCGGTAGACGGTTACGATAGGCCAGAACCGAACGGAACGAAAGCCGCTGCGCTCACCGGCGATCTTTCAGACTTCAGGCTCTCTCCATGTATGAAAAGGTCTGCGATTTTTCCGAACTCGCCGAAGGCCAGTATGAAATCGTCGTGGCAAAGCGCGCGCTGGTGCTGATCATCTGGCCGAAAGGCGGCGAGCCGCGCGCATTTCAGGCGATTTGTCCCCACGCGAAGGAGCCGCTGGCAGACGCCTGGTTCGATGGCGCAAGGATCGAATGCCGCCACCACGGATGGATCTTCGATGCGACAAACGGCAAGTGCATCAAAGGCAAGCCCTGCCGGCTCACCGAATACCCGCTCAGGATCGAAGGCGGGGCGGTGCTGATCGACGCCGACGGCATCGTTCCTGTCTATATCGGCAGCTTGCCGGCGACGGCAGCCATATAAAAACCAGGCCTCAGCAATTGCTGCAAATCGAGTTCAGGATCGCGTCCTCTTTTTGCTGCGCTTTCCGGTCCGGCGGCGTCTGTGGCAGGTCTTTCAATGCACCCGGCTTCGGCACAACCTGCCCCGTCGATGTCAGGTAAGGCCGGTTCAGCAAATTATTGCTTTGATAGCCGTCGGCGCCCGTCGTCTGGTTTTGCGCCAGTGCGCTGCCGAATGCCGATCCGGCGAGCATGGCTCCAAGCGCGAGCATGCTCATGGTTTTGCAATGCCTTGACATGAGATCCTCCTTCGCATGGTGGCGGCTGAGGTCCCGCGGCGGCGCTCAGCCTGCCGATTTTAGTCCACCCTTTTGCCAATCAAATCTCAAAATATCTATATAAGGCGTGGGTTGGCTATTTAGCAGGGGATACGCGCGTTCGGCTGGCATCGGATCGCCGTCATTCACGATTCTGAGGCAGAACCGCCGCCTCCAGCAAAGCCGACAACTGGCGCGGGTCCTTCGGGAAGCCGGCATCGATCCAGCGCCGCCGAAGCTCCTCAAGCGCGGCACCGACAGCCCGTCCTTCGGTTATGCCGCGCGCCATGACATCGGCTCCCGAAAATGGCAGCTTCGGCTCTTCTGCTTCTCGCAGAAATACGATCGCATCCCGCCACTTCGCAAAGAATCTTGGGGCTGTCTCCGCTTGCGCCAGAGCCATTGCGTCGCAGGCCGCTTCGCGCCCATACCGAAAGAGCAGCCGCAGAAGTTGCTGCGGGGCAGGCGGCTCATCGAGGCCATGTAATGGCAGAAGAGCCTGCGCCGCACATTCCAGCCGCCGATGTTGCTGATTGGAGAGGCGGAGATCGTCGCGCAGCCTTTGGGCGTCTTCAACGAGGTTCAGGCACAGCGCCGCCAGCCGCAAAATCGCATCCGGGGGGTCTTCGCGACCGTAGCGCAGCAGATTTTCGAACCGCGGCGAATTTGGCGCAATGCCGACAATCTGACCGAAAAAGCCTGTTTCGCAGAAAATCCGCGTCACTTCCCCGGCGCGGCGCGCCACAAGGAGCTTCAGAATTTCGTTACGGGTTCGTTCGCGCGACAGGCGGAAAAGCCCATCGTGTTCTGCAAGAGCGGCATGCAGAGCCGCCGCATCCAACGGACCTTCACCGTAATCGGCGGCGAAGCGGAAGAAGCGCAGAATGCGTAGGTAGTCTTCACGAATGCGGGCCGCGGGATCACCTATGAAGCGGACGCGCCGGGCGTCTAAATCCTCCATGCTGCCGACATAGTCGTAAAGTGCGCCATCGCGCGTCATGGAAAACGCATTGATGGTGAAATCCCGGCGGCGGGCGTCGCCGGCGAAGTCCCGGCTGAAGCGGACTTTTGCATGCCGGCCGTCCGTCTCGATGTCTTCGCGCAGGCTTGTCGCCTCAAAGCTTTTTCCATTCGCCAGAAGGGTGACGGTGCCATGCTCCAGGCCGGTTGGAATCGGGCGCAGGCCCGCTGCGCCGGCGCGCGCCATTATGATTTGCGGCGTTGCGGTGGTGGCGATGTCACATTCGACGACCTCCCGCCCCAGCAGCGCATTGCGCAGCGCGCCGCCGACAAGCCGGGCTTCCTCGCCGTCCGTATCGAGGACCGACAAGACGCGGCAAAGCGCGGGGTCTTGCAGCAGCCGCCGCGCCGCTTCCGGAGCGGCAATGACTTTAGCGGACGTCGCGTTCATTCCATCCGTCCCGGAACGACCCGGCCATTTTCGATATGGGCGGGCACATAAGCGCCCTTGTGCCGCTCGGCAAATAAACCGTAGCCGAGCATGAAGACGATTGCGATGGCGAGGCCGCAGAGTGTCAGAGTCGAAACTGCGCCCTGCGTCCAGTGCCGGCTTGAAAACGGGGTCTTCCGGCGCAGGAGAAGAAGCCCGGCATAGGCGATGAACGGCGTGAAAAACAGAAGCGCCGGCTCCCAAAGATCGCGCCACATACGGACTGGGCCTCTCTCAACTGCTACGCCGACGGCCGAGCTGCCGGCCCTTCGCCAAGGCAGCGGCTGGAACTCTGCGGCAAAATAGCTGTGACTTCCGAAATTGGGGACTGCTAAAGCAGGGTGCCGAAGAATTGCGAACTTATCTGTAGAACATCATGCGATAGAACAAAGCCTTAAAGTGAAACGCCCGTTCGTGGATTGCTGGGTCGCCTCGGCCTGAACACATCGTGATCGAAGGCATATATATTGCTTCCAATGGGAGGGGACTAAGAATCGGCATTGGTCCTCAGACGTAAGCAGATTGCATCTGGCATAAGGAGTGCTTTTGTGGCGGGAAAGAGCGCACGGACAATCGAGATCGGCTGGCGCGATCCCTTCGACGTCGCGAAGTCCCTCGCCGATGTGCCGGGTTTCGCCTTTCTCGACAGCGCGCTTTTCCACCGGAAGCTCGGACGCTACTCCTTTATCGGCATCGATCCATTCGGCACATTGACTGTGACAAACGGGCGGACAGCCTGGAACGGTGAGGCGCTGGATGCGCCGCCGCTCGAGGCGTTGCGTGATCTGCTGCGCCAATATTCGCTTGTGGCAGATCCGGCTTTGCCGCCGTTTCAGGGCGGCGTCATCGGGGCGATTCCCTATGAATTCGGCTGGCAACTGGAAATCCTGCGTGCGCAGGATCACGTCGTCGAGGCGGAGCCGGTCCATCTCGCCTTTTACGATCTGATCCTTGCTTTCGATCAACTGGAGCGCCGGTTTTTCATTTTCTCTTCCGGTTTCCCGGAACAGGACGAAAAGCGCGAAAGGCGCGCCGCCGCGCGCATTGAGGAGGCGCTCGCGCTGATCGACAGGCCGCGCGGAAGCCCCAAAGCCTCTTCTGTAAATGCAGCCTTCCCGTCAGCGGACTGGCGCTCGAATTTCACCGCAGGTAGCTATCATGCCGCGATTGAAAAAGTTCGCGCCCATATTTTTGCAGGCGATATTTATCAGGCCAATATAGCGCAGCGGTTCGAGGCGGATCTGCCGGAGGATTTTTCCGGTTTCGGCTTTTATGAGCGTTTGCGGCAGGTCAATCCGGCGCCCTTCGGCGCCTATCTGTCCTTCGGCGATACGATCATTGCATCGTCCTCGCCCGAGCTTTTGCTGCGTAAGCGCGGCATCATTGTCGAAGCACGCCCGATCAAGGGCACGGCGGCACGGTCGCGCGATCTGCGCGAAGATGTGCATCGCGGCGAGGTGCTTCTCGCTTCTGCGAAAGATCGATCTGAAAATATTATGATCGTCGATCTTTTGCGCAACGATCTTTCGCTCGTTTGCCGGCCACATTCGGTTGAAGTTCCGGTGCTGTGCGGCCTTGAAAGCTACGCCAACGTCCATCATCTTGTGTCGGTCGTCACCGGCGAACTTGGCGAAGGACGCGATGAGTCCGATCTTATCGCAGCCGCGTTTCCGGGCGGCTCGATTACCGGCGCGCCGAAGCGGCGGGCGATGGAAATCATCGAAGCTGTCGAGCAGACGCCACGGGGTTATTATTGCGGAACGATTCTTTACATTGGTTTTGACGGTACGACGGATATGAACATTGCGATCCGCACGGTCGTGTTGAAACCCGGCAAGGCGCGTTTCCATGCCGGGGGCGGCATCACCTGGCTTTCGGATCCCGCCGCCGAATATGCGGAGACCTATGACAAGGCGCAGCGCATCTTCGATGCTTTCGCCACGGGCCACATTCAGGAGCAGCCGGAGCTGGAAAAGACCCTGCAATGATCCTCGTTATCGACAACTACGATTCCTTCGTTTTCAACGTTGCCCGCTATTTCGAGGAGCTGGGCGAGGAGGTGCGCGTTCTGCGCAATGACGCCATCGACATCGCGGGCGTGCGTCAGCTCGCCCCCGCCGCAGTGGTCATCTCGCCGGGTCCGGGCACGCCACGCGAGGCGGGGATCTCGCAAGCGATCGTGCATGAGCTGAATGGCGAGATTCCGATCCTCGGCGTCTGTCTCGGCCATCAATGTATTGGCGCGGAATTCGGCGCGCCGGTCGTTCCGGCGAAGCGGCCGCTGCATGGGAGCGCCTCGCCTCTTTCGCATGTCGGCGAAAGGCTTTTCGAAGGGCTGCCGCAGGGGTTTGCTGTCGGGCGCTATCATTCGCTGATCGTCGAGCCGACCCCGGTTCTCGATGCGGCGCTCCTGATCGATGCCGTCTCGGAGGAGGGTGAGATCATGGCGCTCTCGCATCGCACGGCGCCGACTTATGGCGTGCAGTTCCATCCGGAATCGATCCTCACCGAACATGGCCATATGCTGTTCGCGAATTTCCTCAAGCTCGTAAAACTCGCGAGGGAGAACGCTCCCGGAGAGCGCACCGATCGTGTTCTGGTTTGATGGCGCCCTGCATGACGGTTCCATAGCGTCTGTCGATCTCAGCGATCGCGGGCTGACGCTGGGTGATGGGCTTTTCGATACGTCGCTCGCCCGCAATGGAAAGGTGTTTTTGCGCAAGGCGCATCTCGATCGCCTTGCAGCCAGCGCCGCGGCGCTGGAGATTCCTTTCGATGCAGTGGCGGCGGCGCAGGCGCTCGATGCGCTTGCCGAAGGTGTCCGCGATGGCATTGTGCGTCTTACCTTGACCCGCGGCGGCGGCGCGCGTGGGCTTGCCCTGCCGGCGCACCCCAAGCCCCTGCTTTTCGGCGCAGCAGCGCCACTTCCCGCAGGTGCAGCCTTTCCGGTGCTTTGTGTGGCGGTTTCGGCGATCCGCCGCAACGAGACATCTCCAGCGGCAAAGCTCAAGGCGCTGCCTTATCTCGATGCCATCCTCGCTTTGCGCGACGCCGCCAAGCGCGGTTTCGATGACGTGCTGTTCGAAAACAGCGCTGGCCATATCGCCTGTCTCTCGGTCGCCAACATTTTTGCTGTCTTCGGGCAGCGTCTTGTCACCCCGCCGCTTTCAGATGGTGCTGTTGCGGGGACGATCCGGGGCCTTGTCCTGGCGCAAGCCGGAAGCCTTGGCCTGACGGCTGAGGAGCGTTCCATAACGCATGCCGAACTGCTTAAGGCAGATGCTATTTTCGCGACGAACAGCCTGCGGCTTGTAGCGCCCTGCCGGGTGATCGATGCAACATCTTTCGGTTCGGCGGACCATGATGGGGTTCTGCGTTTGCAGGCGATGCTTCGCCATGCGATTGGCGCGGAATGTGGAGCATGACGACGGCGCTGCGCCTGCGGCGGCTATTTTCTTTCAAACCTGGGGTCCCGGCACGATAATGTGGTGCCTGGCCTCCCGCGTGTAACCCTCTCTGTTCAGATTGCTCCCTATGCTGCGTCTTGCCATTCTTCGCCATGCCGAGGCTGCGCCGATTGCCGAGGGCGGCGACCCCGAGCGCTCGTTGACGCTTGCAGGGCGCAGCATGGCCGAACGCATGGGCCATTATTTCTGCAATAGCGGCCTTGTTCCAGATCTCGCTTTGGTCTCGCCCGCGCGGCGCGCACGCGAGACTTTCGATGGGCTGCAACGCGGGTCCGGACAGACCCTGAAGGCGGACTTCGTGTCCGCGCTCTACAATGCCAGCATCGAAACGCTCACCTCTGTTGTCGCAGACGTTTCGCACGACGTCGGGTTTCTGCTCGTTATCGGCCATAATCCCGGTCTGGCGGAATTCGCCGGCGCGATTGCCGGCAAAACCGACAAGGTGGAACTTGCGAAAATGCGCGAGCGCTTTTCGACGCCTTCTCTCGCCGTCATCGACTTCGATGTTGCGAGTTGGCCGAAAGCGATGGCGGGCGACGGCCATCTTGAGACTTTTTTGACCCGAGCCATGCTGGCGAAATTGCCGGCGGCCAGCCAGGGATAGAGCATCGCCTTGCCCAGTCTCACAGACCTTTTGGCGGAGGCCGGGAACCGGGCGCGGGATGCGGCGGAGGTCCTTGTCGGCTCGGCGCAAAATCTGGCGGAATCGCTGACGGGGCGTCCGTTGCGCCTCGGCGTCACGGGTCTTTCTGGCGCAGGAAAGTCGGTTTTTGTAACCGCGCTTGTGCAGCACCTCACCACGGTTGCGGAGAGTGGCCTTACGGCGAGAAATCCGCTGCCCGTGTTTCGCGTTCGTGCAGAGGGGCGGCTGTCGCGTGGTTTTCTTGTGCCGCAGCCGCATGATGCGGTTCCGCGTTTTGCTTATGAAGAGCATCTTGCTGCTTTAACAGGGCCGGGCGGCAAGATAGAAAACAGGAGATGGCCGGAGTCCACGCGCCGCGTATCGGAACTGCGGCTGGTCCTTGAGTTCGAGCGGGTCTCCGGCTTGCGCAAGGGACCTTCCACTCTCGCAATCGACATTGTCGATTACCCCGGCGAATGGCTGCTCGATCTTCCGCTGCTCGAAAAATCCTTTGCGCAATGGTCGCGCGAAACGCTCGAAGCTGCGGCAACGCCGGCGCGTGCGGCTCTCGCTGCGGATTGGCTCCAGTGCGTTGCGGCGATCGATCCGAATGGCACGTTCGATGAGGATGCCGCGCGGCGCGCCGCCGACCTCTTCAAGGCCTATCTTTCTGCATGCCGGCATGAACCTATTTCGGCCTCGGCCCTGCCGCCTGGCCGCTTCCTCATGCCGGGCGACCATGAAGGCTCGCCGCTTCTCACCTTTTCGCCGCTTCCGGTGGAAGATGAAGTAATCGCGCCCGAGAGTTTCGCCGGCATGATGGCGCGCCGCTACGAGGCCTATAAGGCCCATATTGTGAGGCCGTTTTTCCGCGATCATTTTGCAAGGCTCGATCGGCAGATCGTGCTCGTCGATACCTTGTCAGCCTTGAATGCTGGCCCCGCTGCGCTGCGCGACCTTGAAACTGCGCTTGTCGAAGTCCTGCACGCTTTTCGCACCGGCCGGAACACCATTCTTTCCTCTTTGCTGCGGCCGAGAGTAGACAGGATTCTTTTTGCAGCGACAAAGGCCGACCATCTGAACCATATCAGCCATGACAGGCTGGAAGCGGTTTTGCGGTTTTTGACGGTGCGGGCGATCAGCCGCGCCGAAGGGCTTGGGGCAAGCGTCGATGTCATTGCGCTTGCGGCAGTGCGCGCCACGAAGGAAGTGAAGGTAGCGGCGAAATCGGGGATTTTCGGCGCGAGTACGGAGCTGCCGGCTGTCGTCGGCATCCCCATGAAGGGTGAACGGCTGGACGCGGAGGTTTTCGACGGCATTGCGGAAGCAGCGATATTCCCGGGCGAATTACCGGCCGATCCTGCCGCGCTCTTCAGCGGGCCGCCGCCGATGGAGATCCCGGACTCCGACTATCGTTTCCTGCGGTTTCGGCCTCCGATTCCGCAGCGCGATGCTGCCGGCCAGCTTCTGCCTTTGCCGCACATAAGGCTCGATCGCGCCCTGCAATTCCTGCTGGGCGATCGGCTAAGGTGAGGATATGCTCACGCTTACGCTCACTCGCATTTGGCGATGGGAAGTTGGGTGAAGGTTCGAATTGTAAAAGCAGATTGGATTTCCGGGGGGAATTGAAGTGATTGAATTCAGCGATTTCTGCCGCGGGCGCATCGCGCGCCTCGCTTATGAATTTCCTTTGCCGCACAAAAATCTGCGCAGAGGGCGAGTGACACTCGGCGGCTCCATCGGCCTTATCCTGCTCTTTGCTTCTCCTGTATTCGCCCAAGCAACCTCGCAAAGTGGTGCTGCAAGTTCACCGCCGACGGCGAAACCTGCCGCATCAGCACCAGTGATTAAAAAGGTCGCGGTGGCGGATCGCTGGACCTATGAAAAGCGCGACGAGATTTCAGGCGAAGTAAAAGGAACATTCACGCAAGTCGTAACTGACATCTCTCCCAAGGAAATCAGCGTGCGGGTCAAATCTCTGGGGAAACCCGGTGTCGGCTTTCTCACATATGATCACTCCTGGAATCTGATCAGCAACGGCCATTGGAGGGTCTCTCCGAACGATGGCACTGGCGTCAAGCTGCCGTTGTCCATAGGCAAGAGATGGCGGTTTCACTCCAACCAGGTGCTCGCAGGCAAGAACGTCTATTTGCGATCTGTAGGGACCTCGAAAGTCGTGGCACGGACGACTCTGACCACACAGGCGGGAACGTTCGACACCTACGAAATCGATACGTCTTTTACCACACGCAACTCGAATGATCCGACCAAGCATTTTAGTTTCCTGATGAAAACATGGTACGCGCCCAGCATCGACCATTGGGTAAAACGTGAGCGGACGATGCGTTTCCAGGGGCAATTACGCCAACACTACAGCCTGGAACTCGTCGAATATGAGCAGGGCGAATAAAGCTCAGGTTTAAGCGCCTGAGATTACTCGATTCACGATGCGATGAGGCTCGGGGCAACTGGCATCTGCCTAATCAGCACGCCCATTCGCCCACGTTCGCGATATAGGATGAATTGCATGCGTCTCGTCTGTATGTTTCTCTATTTGCTTTGCAGCGGCACGCTCATTGCGATGCCTGCATTCGCCGATCCAGTCGATTCTGCGAATCCCAAACCGGTCGCGGCATCTCAATTAGCGGCGAAAGCGGACGCCGTAAGGCCTATGCCGGAAGCAGCCGTCGGGGACCATTGGACTTACGAAGTGCGTGACCAGATTACCGACGAACTGAAACGGACTATTACGGCCACAATCACCGACACGACTGACAAGAAGATTAGTATTCGTCGCAATATCGAAGGAAAGCATGGAGCCTTTGCTTTTCGCACCTATGATCGTGCATGGAACCTCTATGTCAATGGAGATTTGCGGTATGAACCGCGGGATGGGACCGGTGTAAAGTTGCCGCTCGTTGTGGGCAACAAATGGTCTTTCCGCGCGGATGTCGTAAATTCCAATAACGGGAGAGCGTGGAGGCGCATAGGAACATCGAGAGTTGTGAGCGAAGAGAAAGTGACGACAGCGGCCGGCACATTCGATGCCTTTAAGATTGAAACATCATTCGTGGCACACAATACAAGAAATCATCGTACGCAATATAAATCTGATTGGGTGACATGGTATGCGCCTGCGATAGACCATTGGGTAAAGCGCACCATCGTCTTTCGAGCCAACGGTCGCGTCAGGCAAAAAATTTCGTTTATCTTGACGGCCTATGGGCGCAGGAAATCTAGGTCCTATTGACGAATAGGATTCCCAATCGGCGATGGTTCTGATTCAAAGTCGCTTTCGCAGGGAGGCGGCTTTGATTCGAGGGTTGATGTCGGACGAGGAATGGGCTTGCCTTGA
>SCSF01000112.1 GCA_004298435.1 Beijerinckiaceae bacterium | reverse complement strand
CCGCAAGAGTGAAGCCCGCTGGGCCATTTTCAGCGATGAGCGCGCGCGCCGCCTCTATCAGGGCATCCTTCAGCCGGCCGTGGTGGTAGCCACGGCGGCCCTCGGCGAACGGGCTCTGGCCAAAAAATGGATGTTTATGAATCATGTCGTCTTTTTAATCGTTTCGGCTGCGCAAGACCATCGCGCGAATGGCTCTTTGCACTTGCCGCGCCTCATCCCATATTGAGGCGGCCGCGCGAAACGCGCTCGATCCAGCAGGAAGTTTTCATGTTCTCTCGTGCCCTGTCCTTTCGGTCCAAGACTTTCGTGCTGATCCTTGCCGCTCTCCTCGGCTTGGGCATGGCGGGCGATGCTTTCGCGCGCGCCGGCGGCGGCTTTTCCATGGGCAGCCGGGGCGGCCGCACCTATAGCGCCCCGCACATGACCCCAACCTCGCCGTTCCGGACGGCGCCCATTCAGCGCTCGGCCACGCCCAGAGGCTACAACCAGCCCTATCAGCGTTCGCCGGGTTTGTTCGGCGGCGGCTTCGGGCGCGGTCTTGGCGGCGGCTTGCTCGGCGGTTTCCTTGGTGCGGGGCTGTTCGGCCTGTTGTTCGGACATGGACTCTTCGGCGGCCTTGGCGGCGGCTCGTCTTTCCTCGGCCTGTTGCTCCAGATCGGCCTGATCTATCTCGTGGTGCGCTTCGCGCTGAACTATTTCCGCAACCGTCAGCAGCCTGCGTATGGCGGTCCGCAAAGCTCGGCTTACTCAGGCGCGGGTCCGCAGCCAGGCTATGGAGGCAGCGGCTTCGGCGGCATGGGTGGCGCGAGCGGCGATACGCCGATTGGGGTCGAAGCTGCGGATTACACCACGTTCGAACACCGGCTGAGCGAAGTGCAGACAGCTTTCGGCGCGGAGGATCTTGATCGCCTGCATCGGCTCGCGACGCCTGAGATGGTCGGTTATTTCAACGAGGAATTGCAGGGCAATGCGCATCGCGGCGTCGTCAATCGCCTCTCGGGCATACGATTGCTGAAAGGTGATCTTGCCGAGGCCTGGCGCGAGGGCGGGGCGGAATATGCGACCGTGGCGATGCAATATCAGTTGACCGACACAATGGTGGATCGCGCCAGCGGCCGCATTGTCTCAGGCGATCCGAATCGGCCTGACGAGGTGACGGAACTCTGGACCTTCGTTCGCGCGGCTGGCGCAGGGCCGGATGCCTGGATGCTTTCCGCCATCCAGCAGACGGGCGAGGCGTAACGGTCCTTCATGCGAACCGGGCTCCACCCCCTTCCCCGGACGAGACCGCAAAGCAGTCGGTGGTCCGGGGTCCGGCTCGAAGCTGCGCTTCAGCCGGGAAAGAGGGGTGCCCGATGATCTGGATTGCGGACGGTTCCATCAAATTGTGAACGGCTCTAGGAACCGGAGCCGTTCGCCTTCGTTTCGGCGCTGATCAGCGCCAGCGCATCCTTACTGTCCCACTCAGCCGGGCCGGCCATGGAGCCTATGGCGCAGCCGTCCTTGCCGACGAGGATGGTTGTCGGCAGGCCGAGCGCCTTGCCGTCCTGCTTCAACGTCGCGAACATATCGCCCGAGCTGTCGGCGTAAAAGGCGAGGTTCTTCACCCCGATTTCCTTGAGGAAGGCTTTCGGCCTGTCAAGCCGGGCCGTGTCGATGTTGACGGCGACCACCTGGAAATCCGGGCTGCCAACTTTCGCCTGAAGCCGGTCGAGCGCCGGCATCTCCCGCCGGCAGGGGACACACCATGTCGCCCAGAGATTGAGGAGAATGTCGCGGCCGCGGAAATCCGACAGTTTGACCGGCTTGCCGTCCTTGTCAGTAAACTTCAGCTCGGGCATTGGCTGCGGTCTGCTCGCGAGCGCCAGCGCTGCGACTTCCCCATGCACGAAGGGTTTCATGCGCTGGATCGCCGCTTCCGTCGTCGCGCAAGCTGTTGGGCCTGCGGCGGCTTCATTGCGGCGGAGCAGCTTTGTCCCGTATAGGAACGCCAGAGCCAGCGCGACGGCTATGACAGCGGTAAGCGGCCCATTAAAGGAAGTGCTGGCCGAGGCATTGCCGGACGGGGCGTCTTCTTCTGACATTTCGGCTTGACCTGTTAAGAGATTTTGCTGCGAGAGCGCGGGAGCCTGAGACTATGAGCAACCAGATGTGGGGCGGCCGGTTTGAAACCGGGCCTGATGAAGTCATGGAGGAGATCAATGCCTCGATCGGCTTCGACCGCAAGCTCGCCGATTACGATATAGCGGGCTCGCTCGCCCATGTCGCCATGCTGGCGAGGACCGGAATTATCGCGGAGGCCGACGCCCTGGCGATTGGCGAGGCTTTAATCGAAATCCGTGGCGAAATCGAGAACGGAAATTTCACCTTCTCGCGTGCGCTCGAAGACATCCATATGAACGTGGAGTCGCGGCTCGCGGATCTGATTGGTCCGACTGCTGGACGCCTGCATACGGCGCGCTCGCGCAACGATCAGGTGGCGGTGGATTTCCGCCTCTATATTCGCGCAGCTCTCGACCTGTTCGACAGCCGCATTGAGGCCTTGCAGATCGCTCTCGCCGAAAAGGCGTTGGCCTATGCCGGAGCGGTGATGCCCGGATTCACGCATCTCCAGCCGGCGCAGCCTGTCACCTTTGGTCATCACCTCCTTGCCTATGTCGAGATGTTCGGCCGCGACCGCTCGCGCTTCAAGGATGCGCGGGCAAGACTCAACGAATGTCCGCTCGGCGCTGCCGCATTGGCTGGCACATCTTTTCCCATCGATCGGGCGCAGACGGCCACGGCGCTCGGCTTCGACCGGCCGACCGCCAATTCACTCGACAGCGTTTCCGATCGCGATTTCGTGCTTGAAACTTTGGCTGCCGCGTCAATATGCGCCATGCATCTGTCGCGTCTCGCCGAAGAGATCGTGATCTGGACCACGCCGCAATTCGGTTTCCTGCGCCTGTCGGACAAGTTCTCGACAGGTTCCTCGATCATGCCGCAGAAGCGCAATCCGGACGCGGCAGAACTGGTGCGCGGCAAGTCAGGCCGGATCTTCGGTGCGCTCGCCGCCCTGCTCGTCGTTATGAAGGGGCTTCCGCTCGCCTATTCCAAGGATATGCAGGAGGACAAGGAAGGCACCTTCGATGCGCTCGAAAATCTGGCGCTCTGTCTTGCCGCGATGACCGGCATGATCCGCGATTGCGAACCCGATCTTACGCGCATGAAGGCCGCGGCTGGCGCCGGCTTTTCCACCGCGACCGACCTTGCCGACTGGCTGGTGCGCAATCTCGCCATGCCATTTCGCGAGGCGCATCATGTGACCGGCCGCCTCGTCGCCCTGGCGGCGGGCAAGGGCGCGGGGCTTGAGGAACTGAGCCTCGCCGAAATGCAGCAGGTGGAGCCGCGGATCGGCCAGGATGTTTTCGCCGTTCTCGGAGTCGAAAATTCGGTCGCGAGCCGCACGAGCTACGGTGGAACCGCGCCTGAAAATGTGGCGGCTCAGGCGCGCCGCTGGCTGACGCTGCTTGGCCGGGGAGCATGAGGGACCCGGCCTTTCGTCCCGGCGGCGCTTCGACTATATAGTAGCGCTCCGTTCCGGAGCCTTGGCGTGATTCCAATCTCTTTTCGTAAACCCGCGGGAGCCGCGATCCTGGCGCTGCTTGTCCTGGCGCTGGCTGGCTGTGGCCGCCGCGGCGCGCTTGAGCCGCCGCCGGACTCTGGCTTGAGCACGCCGTCAACCGGCCCGGTGTCTCCGTCTCTCGACGCGGCGGCAACGACCGGCGGGGCCACGGCCACCTCACCGAAACAGGAAGCCAGGGAAGCGCTGGGCAAACCTGCCAAGCCGAAGCCTCCGGCGACAAAGCCTATGCTCAAATCCTTCTTTCTCGATCCCTACGTCGATTGACTGGTCCATGCATCATTTCGCGTTGCAGAATGGCGTGATGCATGCCGAAGGCGTCAATCTCGAGACGCTTGCCGCCGAGGTTGGAACGCCCTTCTATTGCTATTCGTCGGCGACCCTGACGCGCCATTACGGCGTCTTCAAAGCTGCTTTCGAAGGGCTTGAAACCCTCGTCTGCTACGCCGTGAAGGCGAATTCCAATCAGGCGGTTCTGGCAAGCCTTGCGCAGCTTGGCGCGGGGATGGATGTCGTCTCCGAGGGGGAATTGCGCCGCGCCCGCGCAGCCGGCGTTCCGGCGGAGCGGATCACCTTTTCCGGCGTCGGCAAGACTTTGGGCGAGATGGCCCTTGCGCTCGATGAAGGCATTTTATGCTTCAACGTCGAGTCGGAACCCGAACTGCGCACTCTCTCGGCTTTGGCTGCATCGCGCGGCCAGACGGCGCGCATCGCGCTCCGCGTCAATCCGGATGTCGATGCCAAAACGCATGCGAAAATCGCCACCGGCAAATCGGAAAACAAGTTTGGCATTCCGATCTCCCGGGCGCGGGATGTCTACCGCGTGGCGGCGGCGTTGCCCGGCGTCGAAGTCGCCGGGCTCGATATGCACATCGGCTCGCAGATCACGACGCTTGAGCCGTTCGACAGCGCCTTTGCGCTGGTTGCGGATTTCCTTCTGGCGCTGCGCGCTGATGGCCATGCGATCGACCATGTCGATCTTGGCGGCGGTCTCGGCATTCCCTATCGGGATGGCGACGACCCGGAGAGCTACCATCCGCAACGTTATGCCGAAGTGGTCAGACGCCGGCTTGGCAACCTCGGCTGCCGGCTGATTTTCGAGCCGGGCCGGCTGATTGTCGGCAACGCCGGGATACTGGTCACGCGCGTCCTCTATGTGAAGGCTGGCGAGGCCAAGCGTTTCGTGATCGTCGATGCGGCGATGAACGATCTCGTGCGCCCGACGCTTTATGAGGCCTATCACGGGATTGTGCCCGTGCGTTCGCCGAAGGCAGGGCAAGGCCTGATCGTCGCAGATGTCGTCGGCCCCGTCTGCGAGACGGGCGATTATCTCGCATTGTCGCGCAAGATGGCGGAGCCGCGCGAGGGCGACCTGCTGGCGGTGATGTCGGCTGGCGCTTATGGCGCAGTCCAGGCAGGGACCTATAATTCGCGCCTGCTCGTGCCCGAGGTTCTGGTGAAAGGCGGCGATTACGCCGTGATCAGGCCGCGCGGAAGCTACGCCGATTTGATCGGCCTCGACAAGATTCCGGCCTGGTTGGCGTAAGCATTAACTTTGCCCCCGGCGGCGCCCTTATTTGGCAACTTTTTCCTGTCGTCGTCTTTTCATTGCCGCACCTATCTATTGGTGTCGGGCGGCGCGCCATGTCATGGGTTATTGGCGCGCTCCATTCTGGAGCCTGCATCTGGAGTTTTGATTGGTCGAGCGACGTAACCGGAGCCGTATTGCAAGCCGCGGACTTTCTGCCCGCCTCGACAGGCTTGTCGAGCGCGCCCGCGCTGCGCTCCTCTGGGAAAAACTCTGGCGCGCGGTTCTTCCGCCTCTGCTGGTCGTCGGTTTTTTCGTCGCCCTGTCTTTTGCCGGGCTTTGGCTGCATCTGCCGCGCTTCTGGCGCATGGCCGGGGTGGGACTATTCGCGCTCGCATTTGTTGCTGCGCTGGCGCCGCTGTTCGGTCTGCGCCGGCCGACACGCAGGGAGGCGCTCGACCGTATCGATCGAAGCTCCGGCATCGCGCATCGGCCGGCATCGAGCTTCGACGATGCGCTCGCCAATCCGGGCGATGACCCGGCGACCCATGCTCTCTGGGCGCTGCATCGCCAGCGGATGGCGCGCAATATCGCGGCGCTCAGGGCTGGCCTTCCTTCGCCGCGCATGGTCGATTTCGACCGCTATGCCCTGCGCGCCTTCGTGCTCGTCGCTTTGATCGCCAGCGTCTTCGTTGCAGGCCCGGAAAAATACGCGCGTATCGCCAGCGCCTTCGACTGGCGCGGCGTTGCGGGCGAGGAAGCCGGCTATCGTGTCGATGCCTGGATCGATCCGCCGAATTATACGGGAAAGCCGCCGATCCTCCTGAAGCTGGCGGCGAATGGCATCGATGCAAAACATCCGCAAAAGATGGCGGTTCCGATCGGCTCGACAGTCATCGTCCGCACGTCAGGCGGCGACCTCAAGCTTGACGCCACGAGCGGCCTTGTGCCGCCCAAAGCCGCGGACAAGACAGCAGGTAAATCCGCTGCGAAAGCGCCTTCCGCCAAAAAGGCAGATGATCCGGCGCCGGATCAGCACGAACGCCGGCTGGTGTTGCGCGGCGACGCGCATCTGGAGATTAGGCATTCAGGCGCATTGCTCGGTAATTTCAACCTTGCGGTTATTCCCGATAAGCCACCGCGCATTGAGCTCACCGATGCGCCGCGCTCCAATCTGCGCGGCAGTCTGACGCTGTCATACAAGATCGAGGACGACTATGGCGTCGTCGGTGCGACGGCGGAATTTTCCGATCCGCATATCGAAGGCGCAAAGGGTCATATGCGCTCGCTCGTTGCGCCGCCGAGCGTCGCACTCGCCTTGCCGGCAGGCCCCGGCGGGCTGGGCGAAACGGAAATGACGGCGGATCTGTCGGATCATCCCTGGGCCGGCGCGCGG
>SCSF01000111.1 GCA_004298435.1 Beijerinckiaceae bacterium | reverse complement strand
GACCGGTTTCCTTCGCGTGAAAACACGATAGATGGCCACACAACTCACAATCCGCGCCGATGTTCCGCTCCCGGGGGCCAGGCTGCGCTGACGCGGCCCGCAGCAACCTGCAACATTTGCGCCCTGCCCTTCAGCTCTGCAAAAACGGCCGCATCCGCGCCTGTCATAAAAACCTGCGCCCGGAGAGCGATCAGCGTTTCAAAAAGCGCCTCCCGCCGCGCCGCGTCCAGATGCGCGGCGATCTCGTCAAGAAGCAGGATCGGCGTGATGCCCGACACTTCGGCGACGAGCCGCGCATGAGCGAGCACGAGGCCAACGAGCAGCGCCTTCTGCTCGCCTGTTGAAGAACGCGCGGCATCGGCCTGCTTCGGCCCATGCCGGACGAGAAGATCGGTCGCTTGCGGCCCGATGAGCGTGCGCCCCGCCGCCGCATCGCGGCTGCGGTTTTCGCGCAGCATCGCGCGATAGGCATCCTCGATCTCGATCGCTGGCCTATTACCAATCAGTCTCTCCACATCGCCTTGCAGGCTGAGTTCAGCATGGGGGAAAGCCGACGCTTCTTCCCGTGCAGCGGCGATGCGCGCAACGAGGTGCTGCACGGTTTCGACACGCGCCGCGGCGACGGCGATCGCGAGTTCGGCGACTTCGCTTTCGGCGGCATCGAGCCAGCGCCGTTCGGCGTTTTCTTCGAGCAGCCGATTGCGATTGCGCAAGGCGCGCTCCAGCGCGTTAACGCGCGTGCCGTGCTCGGCATCGACGGCGAGAACCAGCCGGTCGAGAAAACGCCGCCGCTCGCCAGCCGGGCCGGCGAAAAGGCCGTCCATCGATGGCGTCAGCCAGACGATGCGGACGATTTCGGCGAATGGCTTGAGAGACGCAACGGGTTCGCGATCGAGCCGGTAGCGGCGGGCGTATGAGCTATCGAGCTGCGCCTCCGCGCCGACACCAAGCTGACGGGGGCCTTCCGCCGTCGCAACTTCGGCAAAGATCGACCAGCGGCCGGAACTGCCGAAACGCGCGCATTCGCCGAGTTCCGCGCGGCGCAATCCGCGCCCCGGACAAAGAAAGGAGATGGCCTCGATCAGATTGGTCTTGCCCGCCCCATTCTCGCCGGAGAGCGCGACGAGCCCCGGCTCGAATGCGAGATCGAGGGCCGGATAGGAACGAAAATCGGTAAGCACGAGGCGACTGATGGAGGACATGGGATCTTGCGTAGCTGGATCGGCCTGCAATTGCTAAAATACATGCGGAAGCTTCCCTCGTGCTTCGGATGGCTGCTGCGCGGCTTCCTCCGGCATGAGGGTTTATGATCGTTTGCACCGATGAGGCGCTGCATGTCCAGCAAGGCAGAGGATCGCGCTGCGCTTTATCGGCTGGCTCCGCGTGGCCCTGATCTTGCGCCTGTCGCCGACCTGTGGATTGCAAGCTGGCAAGCGACCCTGCCGGCGATCGATTTTTCCGCACGGCGGGAATGGTTCTTCACCTATGTCGCGGAGATCGAACGGCGCGGCGGTATAATGCTGTGCGCCTCCGATCCGCAAGGCGCGCTGTCGGGATTCATCCTTCTCGATCCGGCGAATGCGGCCCTCGAACAGATCGCGATCGCGCCAGCGCTTTTCGGCAGCGGCCTCGGCGTGCTTTTGCTGGAGGCGGCGAAAGAACGCTGCCGGAAAGGTCTCAGCCTCTCGGTCAACGTCGATAATCCGCGCGCCGTCCGCTTTTACGAAAAGCACGGATTTCGGCAAATAAGCGAAGGAGTCAACCCGCATTCGGGTCTGGCCACCCTGCATATGCGCTGGACTGGGGTTGAGTGATGGCACTTTCTGCCCGCACGCCTCTGGCATTTGCCTGCGGGCGGCTCTACATTGCTTGCGCGGAGCTGCGGGGCGCGTGCGGATCACATTCCCCGGGGCCTTATCGATCTCGTCGGGAGCTGTCCCTGTCCTCGCCCGTGGGCTTGGGCATACGGCGCCCACCTACTTTGTAGGTTCCCGGGATCGAATCCCACGGCTACTGCGGCCCCGCGCTTTCTCCACCCTCACGGCGATCCTTCAGCCTCGCGCGAAGCGCCCGCCCCCTAACTTCTCCTCACCGGTTCCATGGATAGCGTTTCCGCCAAAGCCGCCCTGCGCAAAGACGTTCTGGCGCGGCGCAGCCACATTACCGAAACCGAGCAGCAAGCTTTCGGGCAGCGGCTCGCCGCCGTCGGCGCCGGCTTCGCCGCCGAAAAGCGGGCAAGCCTCGCCTCGGTCTTCTGGTCGATCGGCGACGAGCCGCCGACACTTCCGCTTTTGCAAAATCTCGCCCGCCAGGGCATCGCCACGGCCCTGCCCGTCATCCTGGGACGCGGCAAGCCGCTGGCTCTTCGTCTCTGGAAGGAAGGCGAGCCGCTGGCGCAAGGGCAATGGGGCATCAGGGAGCCTGTAGCAGAAGCCGAGGAAGTCTTTCCCGACCTTCTTTTCGTGCCGCTTGTGGCCTACGACAGAAGTGGCAACAGGCTCGGCTATGGCGCCGGCTATTATGATCGCACACTCGCGCGGCTGCGGAGCATGAAGCCCATCATCGCCATCGGCGTCGCCTATGCGGCGCAGGAGGCGGAGGGAATCCCGGTCGACGCCACGGATGAGAAGCTCGATTATGTGCTGAACGACCGGGAATGGATCGTCTGCCGGTGAGACGGCGCATTCTTCCAGCGCGTCATGCGCGGACTTGATCCGCGCATCCAGGCATCGGGCGTTTTCGATTAAGGCACACCCTCTCCCACAGGGAGAAGGAACGCGCCTTCACTCGGCGCGCCATGCGCGCGTAGACAGGATCTTGGATGCGGATTCTCTTCATTGGCGACATCGTCGGGCGTGCGGGGCGGACGGTCCTGCGGCAGGAGCTGCCCGCCTTGCGCAAGGGTTGGGCGCTCGATTGCGTCATCGTGAATGGCGAGAACGCGGCCGGCGGCTTCGGCATCAATGAGCAGATCCTCCATGATTTTTTCTCCAACGGCGTCGATTGCGTGACACTCGGCAATCACGCTTTCGACCAGCGCGAAACATTGAATTTCATCGACGATCAGCCACGGCTGATCCGTCCGCTGAATTATCCGCGCGGCACGCCGGGGCGCGGCGCGAGCCTCATTGAAACAGCCGGCGGGGCGCATGTTCTCGTCATCAATGCGCTCGGACGCCTGTTCATGGATCCACTCGATGATCCTTTCGCGCTCGTCGAAGCTGAAATATCGGCCTGTCCATTGGGTGAGGCCTGCGACGCCACGGTCGTCGATTTTCACGCGGAAACGACAAGCGAAAAACAAGCCTTCGGACATTTTGTCGATGGCCGTGTGTCGCTCGTCGTCGGCTCGCATACGCATGTGCCGACCGCCGATCATCAAATTCTGCCGCAAGGTACGGGCTATATGACCGATGCGGGCATGACGGGCGATTATGATTCCGTCATCGGCATGGAAAAGACGGAGCCTGTGCGCCGCTTCACCCGCAAAGTGCCCGGCGCCCGGCTTGAGCCTGCGGCAGGGCCTGCCACGCTCTGCGGCGTCGCGGTCGAAACCAATGCGCGCGGGCTTGCCGCAAAAATTGCTCCTGTGCGCATCGGCGGCAGGCTCTCGCCGGCGCGGCCGGACTTCTGGGGTTGAATGAAATAGTCGGCTCACCTGTCGCCGAGCCGAACCATCATTCCCGGATTCGACTGACACAGATCATTAAAACTTAACAACGAACCGATACGCTCCAAACAAGCTACGTTCTCGCGAGGTCGTGACTGGAGCAGACATGGCGCAAGATTCCGACATTGCCTGGGAAAAATGGGGAACTCTGGATCCTTATTTTGGAGTCGTCAGCTTCCCTGAATTCCATTCAGCCAATTTTAAGCAGAACAGGGATCGCTTTTTTGAAATGGGGCGGCAGCAGATCGATGCCGTTCTCGCCAGAATAACCAGATTTTATGGCGAAGCCCCCCGCAATCGCGCGCTCGACTTTGGCTGCGGAGTGGGACGGCTTGCTCTGGGATTGGCGCGCTACTTCGATGAAGTTGTCGGCGTAGACATTTCCGACGCGATGCTCGCGGAAGCAAAACGCAATTGTGCAGGATCGCCGAATATTTCGCTAATAAAGTCGGATGACTCATTGTCACGC
>SCSF01000110.1 GCA_004298435.1 Beijerinckiaceae bacterium | reverse complement strand
ACGGCTGCGAGGGTGGCGAAGCGCCGCATTGCGGCACTTTCTCGGATGCCTCTATGTCAGGCCGGCTTGACTGGCGGCGCGCCGCCTCAAGGCTCGCGGGGAGGGAATTTTTGGCCAGTGCAACGGTAGACCAGCCGACACGCAGGGATTTTCTCTTTATCGCGACCGGCGCGGCCGGAGTCGTGGCTGCCGGCAGCGCTCTCTGGCCTCTGATCGATCAGATGAATCCCGATGCGGCGGCCCTCGCCGCAGCCTCCACGGAAGTCGATCTCCACAATATAGCCGCGGGCCAGATCGTTACCGTCAAATGGCGCGGCAAGCCGGTTTTCGTCCGACATCGGACCGCGAAAGAGATCGCGGCGGCACGGTCTGCTCCCCTGAGCGCCTTGCGCGACCCGGCAACCGACGAATCACGCGTTCAAAATCCGGAATGGCTCGTCGTCATAGGCATCTGCACCCACCTCGGCTGTGTGCCGATGGGGCATCAAGGTCCCTACGACGGCTGGTTCTGTCCCTGTCACGGGTCGGTTTACGACACTTCAGGGCGCATTCGGCAAGGGCCGGCACCTTACAATCTTGTAGTTCCGGCCTATAAGTTCACCTCCGCCACGAAGATTACGATTGGGTGATCCGGCGCATCAAAGACCTCAGACATGACTGGCCGCTACCGGCCGGCATCAAGCGACGATTGAGAGACTTGAGATTATGAGCGGCCATTCGACCTATGTTCCGAAAAGCGGTGTTGCCAGGTGGTTTGAAAGCCGCCTGCCGATTATGGGCTTGATGCACTCCTCCTTCATCACCTTCCCGAATCCGCGCAATCTGAATTACTGGTGGACCTTCGGCGGCATTCTCGCCTTCATGCTGCTGGCGCAGATCGTCACCGGCGTGATTCTCGCCATGCATTATGTGCCGAACTCGGCTCTCGCCTTCGATTCGGTCGAGCACATCATGCGCGATGTGAACTACGGCTGGCTGCTGCGCTACACGCATGCGAACGGCGCCTCGATGTTCTTCATCGCGGTCTATATCCATATTCTGCGCGGGCTCTATTACGGCTCCTACAAGGCGCCGCGCGAGGTTCTCTGGATCCTCGGCGTGATCATCTACCTTCTGATGATGGCGACCGGCTTCATGGGCTATGTCCTGCCCTGGGGTCAGATGAGCTTCTGGGGCGCGACCGTCATCACCAGCCTCTTCTCAGCCATTCCGGTCGTCGGAAATTCGATCACCACATGGCTGTGGGGCGGCTTCGCGGTTGGCGACGCCACGCTGAACCGCTTCTTTTCGCTGCATTATCTCCTGCCCTTTATGATCGCCGCCGTGGTGGTTCTTCATATCTGGGCGTTGCATGTGCCGGGATCGAACAATCCGACAGGCGTCGAAGTGAAATCCGGGAAGGACACGCTGCCTTTCCATCCCTATTTCACGATCAAGGATGGCTTTGCGCTCGTCTGCTTCCTCATCTTCTTCGCGTGGTTCATCTTCTACATCCCGAACTATCTCGGCCACGCCGACAACTACATCGTGGCGAACCCCCTCAAGACACCGCCGCATATCGTGCCGGAATGGTATTACCTGCCCTTCTACGCGATCCTGCGCTCGATCCCCTCGAAGCTCGGTGGCGTGTGCTGCATGTTTGGATCGATCCTGCTCTTCGCCGTCCTGCCCTGGCTCGACACATCGAAGGTGAAGTCTGCCGCCTATCGTCCGCTCTACCGGGCCTTCTTCTGGGTGTTTGTCGCCTGCGTGATCGGCCTCGGCTATATCGGCGCGATGCCGCCCGAAGGCGCCTATGTGACCATCGGCAGGATTTTGACGATCTGGTACTTCCTGCATCTCCTGGTCATCATACCTCTGCTCGGTTTCGTGGAGACGCCGCGCGAGCTGCCCGCTTCCATCGCGGAATCGGTGCTCGCGCCGAAAAGATCCGCGGTCGGCAACGCCTGATCGCGGAACCAACATCAGCAATCACTTGCGAACATCTTCAGGCACTCCCTGAAAAAGCTCTTGGGAATAATGATCATGGTCCTGCGTAAGATTTCGGGGCTTTCCGGCATGGTGCTGGCAACATCGCTGATGATCGGCGGCGTCGCCATGGCGGCCGGAACTGCGAAAACACAACACGGCGGGCAAGAGCCTATACCGCCACGCCAGAGCTGGAGCTTCGCCGGTCCATTCGGACGCTTCGACCCAGCCCAGTTGCAGCGCGGCTTCGAGGTCTATCAAAAGGTCTGCTCAGCCTGTCATTCGCTGAATCTCGTCGCCTTCCGCGATCTTGCATCGCCGGATGGCCCGGACTTCTCCGAAGCCCAGGTCAAGGCACTCGCGGCGAGTTACAAGATCAAGGATGGCCCGAATGATTCGGGCGATATGTTCGAACGCCCCGGCCGTCCTGCCGATCATTTCCCGCCGCCCTTCCCGAACAAGCAGGCTGCTGCGGCGGCTTTCGGCACGGCGCCGCCCGACATGTCGGACCTTGCCAAGGCGCGCACCTATCCGCGTCCCTTCCCGCTCTTCATCTTCGATGCGTTCACGCAATATCAGGAGCAGGGGCCGGACTACATCGTCGGCATAATGAACGGCTACACGCACCCCAACGATCCGCACTACAACGAGTACTTCCCCGGCCACAAGATCGCGATGCCGAAGCCGCTGAGCGACGGCCTCGTGAAATATACCGACGGATCGCCTGAGACGGTGAAGCAGTATTCACGCGACGTCGCGGCCTTCCTTTTCTGGGCATCCGAGCCGAATCTCGACGCACGCAAGAAGATGGGCTTTCATGTGATGATCTTCCTGATCGTTTTCGCCGGCCTTCTCTATTTCACGAAGAAGAGAATCTGGGCCAACGTCGAGCATTAGAACGTTTTCAAGCGAAGCGGCTTCCGTTTCGCGTGAAGAAAACGCGTCAGAAAAATAATCGAGCCGCGGTTCTGATTTGATCAGGACCGCGGTTTTGTTTTGGGCTGAGTTCGGAGGTTTGCGCTTCGTATCATCCAGATCGGCGAGGCCCCCTCTTTCCCGGCCGAAGTGAAGCTCCGAGCCGGGATCCAGAGAGAGGTTGTAAACGCAGATCTGAACCCCGAATCATCGACCGCATTGCTGTCTCGTCCGGGGAAGGGGTAGGTTTCAGAACCTTATGATTCAATCAATTCGCGAACCGCCCTATGAAGCAGGCGTCTCGCGATTGCGTTCGCTGGCCAGACATTCGAGGATGGACGGCCCTGTAAACTGGCGTTTCAATCCCTCGACCGCATGATTGAAATAACGTCTCGTGATGCGCGGAAAGAATTTCTCCGCGAAGCCGTTATAGTGACTGGCTCTTTTCTTCAGCGTCTTGAGAGCCGCGGAGAGAATTCCGGCATGCCCGGAAAGCGCCAGAAAACTCTCATACTCGGCAAGCATATATTCGAGAGCGAAGAAAGCGGCGCGCGGACCGTCGTCCGTGCCCTTGTTGAATGTCTGCGCGGTTTGCATGCTCGCGCGCGCTGAAATAGTTTGCGCCGTGAATCCGGTAGACAGCCAAAGGCTTTTCGATAACGGCGCTGGAGAACAAGGCGTTGACGACGAAATTGTAATAGGCATCCGTCGCAAATTTGAGCTCGGGTAATTTCGGATTTGCGGCCAATAGGCTGATTGCATCGCGGCGATAGACGTTCGCCGAAGTCGGCGCCCATGCCCAATCGCGGAAGTCTCTCGAAATGACCTGGATGTCCGCTGCGAACTCCGGCGACTCGAGAAAAACCGTCCCCAGGGCCGCTGAGAGATCGCAGATGTCGCTGAACCCGACCTCGTTTGCTGGCACAGTCGAATTCTTGACCTGCCGCCAGCGGCGATTCAGATAGTTTCCGCGCACGATCGTATTATCGACCAGTTGCGCCATGTCGCCGGAGGTGAAACCGACGGCGGAGGGAATTGTGAGGTGCGTGCGGATGTGCGTCGCCGCATAAAAGGGCAGAAGATAATCGTCCGCATCGATAAACGCGACATAGCTGCCGCGCGAGCGCGCAAGCCCGAGACAGCAGGCGGCATTCTGCCCGAGATTTTCCGTGTTGCGCAGGATTTCAAGCGACGGATAGCGCCGCGCGAGCCGCTCCATGACGCTGGCGGACACGTCCGTCGAGGCATTGTCCACGACGATACATTCGATATTCGGGTAGTTCTGCTCCATGATCGAAACCACGCAGGTTTCGAGGAAGCGGCCGTAATTGTAATTGACGACGATGAAACTCAGGAGGGGCAGTTTGGTGGCGCGGGATGTCGCGCAATTCGGGCTTTGCTCTGCGCCGGACTCTCGCGTGCCACGAATCTCGTTCAAGCGAAAGGCCTCACTGCCATATGCCCCTGCGAGAGCGGGAGCAATCGACTTCGCAACATCCATGAAAATTTTCCGATTCGTCGATGCACCTGCCGGGAGGCTGGAAGATCAATGTGGTCACCATGCGGCACGGAACAGAGAACACCAGGGCAGCAGGCAATAATCCACAGTTAGTTTTGCATCTTGAACCGGATTTCCGGACAGAAACTCTGCGTGAACTTAGGTACAATGACCGCACGGGTAAAGTAAACGCGCGGCCAAGCACCTGATTTCGAGCCGCTTCACTTGATGAAATCTTCAACACATCGAGTCGATTTTGCTCAAATTGACGGCATTTCGTGAAAGCTGACACACGGCTCAGTTTCTGCTTTTTTCGGCTATAGTGAAGCGAGCGCGAACTCATGGCTAAATCGATTGTCGGAATCATTGGCGGCTCGGGCGTCTATCATCTCCCCGGCCTCGAAGACCTGCATGAAGAACGGATCACCACGCCCTGGGGCGATCCTTCGGACGCCTTGCGGTTCGGACGCATCGGCGCGACTGAGGCGGTGTTTCTCGCGCGGCATGGGCGCGGCCACGCATTTTCTCCATCCGGCATCAACTATCGCGCGAATATCTATGCGCTGAAAAGCGCTGGCGTGACGGATGTCGTCTCGGTTTCGGCTTGCGGATCGTTCAAACAGGAACTGGCGCCGGGCCTTTTCGTCCTTGCCGACCAGTTCGTCGACCGCACCTCGGGCCGCCCCTCATCCTTCTTCGGCAATGGCTGCGTCGCGCATGTCTCGATGGCGCATCCGGTCGCGCCGCTGTTGCAGGCGCGGATCGCGGCGGCTGCGCAGGCCGAAGACATCGCCTGCGCAAAGGGCGGCACATATCTCGCGATGGAAGGCCCGCAGTTTTCTTCACAAGCCGAATCGCTGAGCTATAAGGCTTTGGGCTACGACGTCATCGGCATGACGGCGATGCCGGAAGCCAAGCTCGCCCGCGAGGCAGAGATCTCCTACGCAATCATCGCCATGGTCACCGATTTCGATTGCTGGCATCCCGACCACGATCAGGTCGATGTCGCAACCATCATCAGGACCGTCGCCGCCAATGCCGACAAGGCCGCGCGGCTGCTGACGCGCCTGCTGCGCGATTTTCCGGCCGAGCACGAAGCCTGTCCCATCGGCTCGGATCGGGCGCTCGATGGCGCGATCATCACGCAACCGGAAGCACGCGATCCCGCCCTGCTGAAGAAACTCGACGCAATCATCAAACGGATCTCACAGCCATGAGCCTGCACCCATGAGTTTTCAAAACGATTTGCGAAGCGCAATCAGGTCGATCCCGGATTATCCCAAGCCCGGCATCATATTCCGCGACATCACGACCCTGCTCGGCAATGCAAGCGCCTTCCGCCGCGCCGTGGACGAACTGGTCCAGCCATGGGCGGGCACAAAGGTCGATAAAGTCGCCGGCATAGAAGCGCGCGGATTTATTCTCGGCGGCGCCGTCGCGCATCAGCTCTCGATCGGCTTCGTCCCCATCCGCAAAAAGGGCAAGCTGCCGCATAAGGTCGTGACGATCGGCTATTCGCTCGAATACGGCATCGATCAAATGGAGATGCACGAGGATGCGCTGGCCGCCGGCGAGAAAGTGATTCTCGTTGACGATCTCATCGCCACCGGCGGCACGGCGACAGCCGCGGTGCGGCTCCTGCAACAGCTCGGCGCGGAAGTCGTCGCCGCCTGTTTCGTCATCGATCTGCCGGAGCTTGGCGGCGCGAAAAAGATCAAGGCTATGGGCGTGCCGGTCCACACGCTCATCACCTTCGATGGGCACTGAGGATCCTCACTCTCTTTCCCGGCCGAAGCGGAGCTTCGAGCCGGGATCCAGCGCCGTAAAGTTATGCTTCCCTTACGCTCAGTTCAGTTGCGCGACCATGACGCTGGCCGTTCCCTGCTTGATGATGCCGAGCGCCCGCGCGGCGCCGCGCGCGAGATCGAGGCTGCGGCCGCGAACATAGGGGCCGCGATCATTCACTCGCACCACGACCGAGCGGCCGGTCTTCGGATTGGTCACGCGCAGGCGCGTCCCGAAAGGCAATGTGCGGCTTGCGGCAGTATAGCCGCCTGGATTGAAATGTTCGCCGGAGGCTGTTCGATGGCCATGCGAATAATATGAGACCCGCATGTAAGATCGATGATGCGATCTATGATGTCTTCTATGATGCGTATGAGCAGATGCAAATCCGGTAGATAGTGCGAGAACAGACACTACACCTAGCACGACACCGATCAACTTCAACATTTCACCCTTTCTGTTGTTACAGCCAGGGTCGGTTACTGTCGATTTGTGTCCGGAAAAGGTGCAGCCTCAGGCAGAAATGGGTCTTGTTTTTGGTATGCCGCGCCAGATTGCCGCGGAGGGGAACCCGCGAGACGGAGCACCCCTATCGGCAATCATGCTCTCTGACATCGGGAATAGACTGTGAAGATGCAGGCGCTTGGCGCCAATCAGGCGGTTCGCTTTACGTTGATGACGAGCTGTAGCTTTGGCTGTTTTTCGTTTTCTGGGAGAGCAATATTGTCCAGATCAACGACTGCACCGTGCTCGCGGAAAACATCCGCGAAGCGAGGTTTGTTTAATCCCCAATAGATCGCAGCGCAGGCCATAGGAGCTCCTTTTCCATCGTCGCGCCCCTCAACAAGGAAACGGAGACGGGTATCATAGAGGAAACAGATCGAGGCAGCGCTTGGCCATACATATAGCTTCCAATGCCTGGTGTTTGCCGCAATAGGGATCAATGCCACAACTTCCGAGCCGAACTCCTCGTAGGCCTCAGAACACTTGCGGAGCCAATCGAGAATCCTCGTGCCTCGCGTTTGATCAGAGCCATAAGGCGGATTCACATAGATCGTTGGAAAGTTCCACGCTTGTCCAAGTCCGTCCGTGTCGGGCAGCTTCCACTCCGACTTTGCTCCAACGATTGACCATTCATTCGAGCACGGATCGAGATGGATTTCGCCGAGCACTCTTCGAACTGCCTGCACATATTTCGCCGGCGTACACCAGTCTCTGGAATTGCCGATGACTGTGCGGCCTGCGGTCATTCTTGTCTCCCTGCACATGCTCTCAACGGCGGGCTGCGCCGTGTCTATCGACACTCTCCAATGCGCAAAAGATGAACGCAACCGCGATTTTCCGTCTTGAACAGCTTGCGCAGGATGCGCAATCGAACCTGATTGAGGATTCAAATGGCAAACCTAAGTAACGATGAAATTCCCGTAGCCCCTGAAGTGACTAACGAGACCCTCAGGGAACGCCCAGATTACGTCCACTTATCAGATGTTTTCAAATACATCTCTCATTATCGCCGCCGCGGTCATCAGATTGGCCGCAAAGTAGGTGATATGCTCGAAGTGATCACCCTTGCAGCCCTTTCACTCGACGCCAATGCAAAGGCGCGGCTCGTCCTTGAGCCCAAACTCGTCGGGTTTTCGGGAGCGGGTCACAAGGTGGAATTCGGGCTATTTCATCTGAACGAAAAAGGCGAACCGCTCACGGATATGAGCAAGCTTGCAGGCTTCGTCGAGTGCAAGAAGGTAGGAGTTGAGCAAACCATCGACGATGCGTTCAAGCGGATCTTTCGCAAGGCAAGCCACATTCCCTACGGAACCTCTTTCGATATCCGGTTTGCTCCAAGGTGGGCAAAGGCAACGACCTTTCAGATCACCTTTGAGCGCGCCGACAACGAAACGCGGATTCTAATAAAATCTAAAGGCGTCGATCGCCACACGGCGGTCGTCGGTAATAACGAACGGATCATATTCGGACTGACGATTGATGGAGAGGCATTTGTCCTCGGCAACGGCCAAAGCCTTAGAGACGTGCCGCAGTCTATTCGCGCGTGTCGCATCCTGGAAGTTGAGGACCATACAGACGAAGGGGTGTTTTGTCTCCTCAATGCCTGTCTTGCAGGACCGCAAACGCCAGAGAAGGCAAAACAAGCTTCTTTTGTCGCGCTCGATATCCGCAAAGGCATGTTCGGCCAGTTTGACAAACGTCCGAATGAAATGGAATGCGTCAGCGTTCTGGTTATGACCGAATATTCACATTGGGAACCCAAGAGCGTGAACATGGTGAAGGCGTCTATCGACTATAATCTTGTTGTCGATGACGCGCTGATCATTAAAGCGATGGAGGCGTTCGAGAACAAGTTTGGTGAAGAATTTCTTGGCTCGATCACCAAGGAGACATTTCTGCGGAGCGATAGCATGCAAGCGCTCGTATTTCGGTTGATTGGTGATGGCCGCATTTTCCATGACATTGAGGACGGCACCTACAAGCGCATCACTGTGACTCACGAAGGTCGACTTATCGTCGCTTAGCAAGCGTATGGAAATTGCTGAACTTTCGTCAAATGCCCGATTTCATCATGCTGGGCAAAGAATTCGCGGCAGACAACGTGATCTTCAACATCGCCGCGCTTGCTTGAGCGAAGACATAGGGAGGCAACTTGAAAAATTGGTGCATTCCGAACGTTCGATGCCCTGACTTTGCTCAGGATTGGCCCTTGCTCCTGTTCAGCACGCTGTCGGCGATGCAGCCGCATCAGCGCGAGCGACGATAAGTTCGGCAGCGGTGTAGCCGGTGACCGCGTGCAGCATCTTGTTCTGGATGGTCGCATAGAACGTGTTCACGGATCTTGAGCTGGAATCGTAATCCTCG
>SCSF01000109.1 GCA_004298435.1 Beijerinckiaceae bacterium | reverse complement strand
GGAACGATCTTCTCCCACTGCTCGTCGCTGAACCAGAATAAGTTCGATTCCACAGTCCCAGTCTCCAATGGCTTCACCAAGCCATTGAATCAAACCAACCTTGTTTGGGTCTGGACCCTAAGCGACTTCGCGACTCCACCGTGATGTGAGCAAGTCCCAAATGCATGCGGATGATGCGAGAAGCTTTGTGAGCCATCCCGGCATAATGCAGTTGCCCCGGCTAATAGATGATAGGCACAGCATTCCCCATGAACTTCAGACCTGTCAGCGCTGCGGTAATAGCTATGAGGAGCATGGCATGACGATGGAATGGCACCGGCGTAAGCAGGTTGCTGATAAACAAAAATACGGCAAACCAGGCTTTATTTATCGTAACTTCCTTTCGATCCATCCGGTGCGTACGTCCGACTTATGCCAGTATTCGAGAACCTTCTTCGTGGCGCTTCCGGCAAACAGGCCTTTCGGGCAGCATTTGATATTCGGCGGATCGCCATAGGATAGCTGTCTCGTCTTGATCAGCTCCGCGAGCGATAGGCTCGGGACGGGCGACGGACTCGGCCGTGAAAACGCGACGTCGAAAGAGGTCCCGCAATTCCGGCAGCAAATGCGTACGAGGGCCGCCTCCCGCGCATAAACATTGGCGACACGGTCGGGTATGAACCTTCCATATCTCGGTACGCCGTTTTTATCGAACCAATCAGGCCGGCCGGCCCGCCTGATGATATCCTCATAGCCCTGACGCATGGATCCTGACTCGATGATCTTCCGGATATGACAGGCTATCGCCCGATGGGGCGGTGCCGGTCATAAGAGATCGGTCTGGGCTTCTTCCGCGGAAGATCGGGATTGGTGTCCAACTCGACCAAGGCCATCTCAATCATATAGACCGCGGCGCCGGCTCCCGCCTCACGCGCCGCTTCAAGCGCCTCCCGGCATTTAGCGATGGCTTTGTCGCGAAGATCCTCATCCATGGCTTTTGGCTCGATCTCGAAATCTTTGAAGGACTCTTCCATCAGTAATTCGCATCGACCAGATCGTCGAGCGATGCGGTCTCGCCGAACGTTGCGATTACAATCGCGTCCGAAAACTCGCCCGTCGACGGATCGCCGCTCCGTGAGAAGGCAACGGCTCCGGCGCCATTGACTGCGAGCCGCCGTGCCGTCGCAACGGCATGCGCCGGCGTCGGGCACTCCCTTGGCGTTCCTGGAATGACGGCGCCGTTTTTGTCCTGCAGGAAGGGGAGAGCGACGTAATAGGTCATGGATCCCATGGCTTGCCCTCGGTTTTTGCTGCGGCTCCCTTCGCTGGAACTTTGCGCTTCCTGTCTGTCATGGCGTGCATTCCCGCTAATGGGCCGACGACAAGGGGCCGCACAGGTGATTTGCGTATTCCATAAGCTCGCCGAGTTGTTCCAGCGTCGCGACGCCGAATGACTTGCCAAAATTCTCGAAAAGTCGCGTGAAGAGAATATTGCGCGGCTTCTCGGGCAAGGGTTGATCGCGAGGGAACTCGTCTCCGAGCTTATAGAGACGCGATTCCGTCCGTGTGCAGTTCCGGTCGTCGCTGATCCATCGCACCGGCGAGGTAATGATCCATCCGTCATTCAGCAGCGGATGGTTTGTCACTTCGCCGAGAAAGATACCGAGCCGCGAACTGTCCTTAAATGCGATCAGGCGCCAATTGCGCAGAACCGGATCCGACATATGGATTGCCTTTGATAGGGAAGAACATAAAGTGAACATTCGGGAGAGTCAACACCTCTCCCTCGAACCCAAAAGGAGCTTCGGGGCTATTCCTGGCGTCTCAGATTTAACTGGCGGCTGCGTCACTAGCTGACGCAGCAGACCGGCACGCTTTATCGTTCCGGTCGTCTGCTGCGGGAATGCGGCGGCCAGATCCGTCATCGCGATCGAAGGGGCGTCGCGCATGTGCCTGCGAAGCATCTGCCACCCTGTGTCCGCCTCTCTCATCGGATCGTGGAATTTGGGGACTTGACGCCAACCCGTGCTTCACAGCGGCCAACAAGTCGTGAACCTCGAATAGGGGCGGGGGGATTCAAATCCGATGATCGCAACGATCGACTTTGAGGCGTCATCTCTCGCCATGCAGGGCGAACCGATCGAGGTGGGCATCGCACTATGGGAGCGTGGCGGTCCGATCAGGACATGGTCGTCTCTGATTTATCCGGTGGAGGATATCGTGTGGAGTGATGAATCCGCTGAGGTTCATGGCATCACGCGCCAGGAATTGCTGCGAGCGCCGCATCCTGCACGGGTTGCCGAGAGACTCAATGCACGCATGACGGCATCACCTGTTGCTTTCTGCGACGGCGGCGACAGCGATCTCGGCTGGATGCGGCAGCTCTATAGCGCCGCCAATCTCAAACCGGTTTTCCGCCTTGAGTCGATTGAAGCGATGCCCGGGCTTCATGTCGATCCCGTGTGCAATCGCATGCGAGCGCTTCTGGAGGCAACGAAGGCGCCGCATCGCGCCGGCCCGGATGCCGTCCGGCTCATGCATGCCTATGCTTATGCACTGGGGGAGGAGCCTGATGTTGTGGTTCTATGATGTCGACGAGCACCCCTGCACCTGGCACTTTGCCGGATATCGCGATAACGTCCTTATGACCTTCTCCCACAAGGCCAAGATCATTGGCATCAATCAAGATGGAACGGTGAATGTGGTCATGTGGGATTTACCGCTGCTCAATCGCTGCGGTTTGCGCAGTCATCTGCGCAAAAATCTCTACATCATGCAGACACCACCTTATGGCTACGACATGGTTTCTATTGTCGTGGTGAGCAGAATATCACGCGAATATGTGACGCTCGACACATATGTGCCGATCGAAAGGATAAAGGACGTCGACCGTGCATGAGCGGACAAGTGCAGAGACCGTGACGGAACTGGTCATGAGAGCGTGTCCATCGTTGTCTATGTTACTGAAAACAGAACTTATAAAATCGAGATCGTCGACATTTTGAATATTGGCGAAAACGCAGCCGACACATATGACTATGCCGACGAGCAACTCAACGCGCCCGTTCAGAATTGCAGATGGCAAAGGCATCATTCCATTACGATGGCGACATGTCGCCATATCAAATTATCCATGTCTACGGCCGCTGCCGCGACTCTCGCGATGCCAACAACATTCTAAAGGAATAATGCTAATGCTCGGGTATTGAGACACATTTCTCTCAGTGAAAACGTCGCGTGAGAGGCCGATGCACAACACCTATGACGATATTACATCGCGGATCGCGGAGCCGCCCATCTGGTTCGACGAATATAGCGTGCCCCGGTATTGCCCGTTTTCGCCGGACCGATCGGCGAGTATTTATGTCCATGAGGTTGCGCTGATGGAGATCGCCTGCCAAAGCTGCGGCCGGATCTTCAGAGTCGCGATGTCCGCCGTCAACTTCGGGGAGAGCACCATAGCCGAGGCGATCAGATCGCAAGAACTCCACTATGGAGATCCTCCGAACGTCGACTGCTGCCTCGGCGGTGCGTGCGAGAACAGTGTTCCGAAACGCATTCTCGAATATTGGTTTCGGGGTGATCCGCGTTATCTCGATGGCAGACGCATCACCGACATGGCGTATTTCGAGTGGATTCGCGATCCATCCCTTGAGATCGCAATCGAGCGGAATGAATAAGGTTTCGAGATACAGGGCTGGCTCCCGAGATCCTTGGTGCAGCCACCTTTCTTGCTGAGGGTTGCTACGGCGTTGTCAGCGCCACCGTCGGGACAAAAATCTTTGGTTGTCCGTCATATCAGGGTGATGGCCCGGCTTCGATGTGAAAACCGGGTCTGTCATTTCGGGGTGAAAAGGGCGCAGAAAAAATCGGGGCCGGTAAAGAGAACGGCGCGATATTCGCTTCCATCTTGAACGTAGGCTCGTGCCGCCCTCAAGGCCTCTCTTTCAGAGGCGCGACGCTTTTCCATATCCGTCAGACTGATATCTTTGCTCGCATCATCTTCGATCTTCCAACGAGCCATGACACCGCCACATGGCCGGAATCCGACGGCTTTCGCGGTCCAGTCCTCATCATTGGAAAGCCAATGTTTGCATTGGTCGCATCTCATGTATTCGACTCCTGCGTTTCGACCGGCTCTCGCGGTAACGGTAGCCATACGAACGGACCCTGTTCATCGCGCCCGTACTCAGGGTCCCCACTCAGCGACATGCCAGCCGTTATGCGCAGCGAACAACAAAAGAGGGCGTACCTGCGCAATCAACTGGCAACAGCTTTCTTTGATTCCATTTGCGCTCGGCACGCTCAATCGTCCTCCCCGGGCCGGCGCCACCGCAACTTGTGCAGATGATCCTGTTCTCCCGCGCTCCAGACAGATCCTGCTCTTCCAGATGAACATGCTCATTCCGCCGCAAGCGGCACGGCGATTGCGGACAAGATACGAACCGCTTCGTTTGGATCAAGGCGAACCAGGAGCCCGCGTTGACCACCGTTGATGTAGATTTGCTCATGCGTCAGGGCCTGGACTTCGATCGCGGTTGGCGAAGTGCGCAATTGCCCGAAAGGACTTATGCCGCCGACCTTGTAGCCGGTTATCCGTTCGGCGGCGCTCGGCTGCATCATTTTCGCACGTTTCCCGCCGAAAGCCGCGGCTAGTTTCTTCATGGACAGTTCGTGATCGGACGGGATGATTGCGCATACGGGCTTGTTGTCCACGAGCGCCATCAATGTCTTGAACACGCATGCTGGATCTGCGCCCACGGCTTCGGCAGCCTGCAGGCTGACCCTATCCGCATTCGGATCGTAATCGTAGGTCCGTACGGAAAAGGCGACGCCGGTCTGCTCCAGGAACCGTACCGCCGGTGTGATTTTTGACATTGATGAGTCTCGCTATTCTCAAAGATAATCGGTTCAACCGTTCGCCTTGTCATGAATCTGGTGACGGCGGCCTTCTGAGTTGTCTTCGAGGGTTTTATGGCCTGTTATCTCCGCTCAGGGCGCCAGGAACCCAGCTTTCCGCCTCGCGCTTTCGTGACCTTCCAAAAGCGCCGCCGCTGCGGCCGCGTCTTCGGGTGACAGATCGCGCCGGCCGTCGGCTGCCGCAAATCCCATCGCATAGTCCATGATCCTGGATGCCTTCCGGGGATTATGCCGCACGAGGACGGCGATGAACTCTTCTGAAGGTTCCGGCGAAAACCAATTCGCCTGCCGCGCATTGGCGTCCCGATAGATATTGCGGGCTATGACAGCCATCGCCACCTGGTCTGGCGGTTTGATCGTCAGTACCAAAAGCCGGTCGAGAATTGATGGCAAAAGGCTCTCCGTCTCATTGGCGGTCAGGATCCAGAAGCAATGATCCGCGCGGAGCGAAAACGACAGATATTCATCGCAAAATTTCTGCGCGTTTTCCGCCTCAAGGACAGTATGCAGGAAGGCGAGAGGGTTCTCATGGATGTGGATGGGAGAGACCTTGTCGACTTCGTCGATCACGAAAAGCGGTGAGGCGATGGTCGAATCGAGAAGAGCCGCTGCGACACGCCCTGCTTTTGCGGCGCGCCAAGATGTGTTCAGGCCGGTGATGGTACCTCGATCTGAGAGGAGATCGCCACAGATGAACTCCATTGGCACGCCGAGCGCCCCCGCGAGCCGCCGCGCGAAATGGGTTTTGCCGATACCTGCCGGTCCGGCCAGAAGCATGGCCGGCAGACGCAAGGGTGAGCCGGTAGCCTGCGATAGATGGGCTGCACGCAGGATCAGGTCGATGACCTGTGCGAAGCCCGGGCATTCGGCGTGGAGGCTCGAAAGGCGATCGAGGAGCGGATCGTCCGCCACAATGAGTTGCCGGCGTGGCCCGCGTGGATCGTCCAGAATGTCTCTGAGCTTGGCGTCCCACTCGGCGAGGGCCTCTGAAGCATTGGTCGACCGTGCCTGTTCGCCCAGCACGTCTGAACCTGCGAGGCATTCGGCGCTAGGCTTGATCCCCAGCTTCCTGCGGATTTCGTCTTCGTCATAGAGGTCGATGGCCGGTCCTCCATCGACGTCGAAATCTGGCTGGTCGTCGACCTCGTCAGGTTCATTGCGGACAAACAGTTTAATACCGCTTATCCCCCGTATGCCTACTAACTCGGACAGCCCCGGTGTCTCGGGACAGCCTCGATCCGGAACGCGATCCAGGTTCACGGCTTTTCCGCGAGGAATCGGGAACCGGCCCCGTTTATGACGGGGATCGGCCTTGTCGGCTTCGTCCGCCTCTTGCGCCTGCTGATCTTCGGACAGGTCCGGATTCTTCTTCATGCTACCCGCCATTAACCTGGATGCCGGCTTCCGGCCGCTTGCTCAAGACTGAAGGGCATCATCCTGCTATCCTGCTGCGACAGAATCCGACGTAGCCGCAGGGTCCAATGAAGAATGGCCTATGAAAAGCTGACGAAGATTCTCGAACTTGCCCGCGCGCTTGCAAGCACGGCGGAAGGCCTCACGCTCGACGAGATGTGCCGCGAGATACAATGCGAGCGACGTACGGTCGAGCGGATGCGCGATGCGATCCGCGAGGTCTTCCCCCAGCTCGAGGAAATCGCCGATCATCCGACGAAGCGTTTCCGCATTCCGGGTGGACTCGACGGCTTCTTTCAGGATCCGAGCGTTGAGGAATTAAGCGACCTCGGCGTGGCAATCGCGCAGTTACGCCACTCGGGCGCATCCGGCCGCGCGGAGTCCCTGGCTGGGCTTGATCGGAAGATCCGTGCCGCCATGCGCCTCAGAGGCCGACGCGCCGCGGAAGTCGATGTCGAAGCGCTTTTGCGGGCCGAACTGATCGCCGTCCGGGCGGGACCGCGCCCGCAAGAAAACCCCGAGGTCATGACGGAACTGCGCAAGGCATTGCTCGGCATGAAGCTGCTGCGTTTTACCTACCGTGGGGGAACAAAGCCCGGCGCATCACGCCGCGTGGTCCCTTACGGCATCATCTTCGGTCGTATGAATTATCTGATCGGCGCCGATGCGGGAACGGTGAAACCGAAGAACTGGCGGCTCGATCGCATCGATAAAGTCAAATGCCTGGAGACGGCCGCGGCACGGCCGGAGAATTTTGACCTTGCGGCCTTCGCGAACAGGTCCTTCGGTTTTTTCGAGGGGCCGCAGGAGGAGGTCGCACTGAGGATCCTCCCGCACGGCATGGACGAATTCAGGAACTACCGCTTTCATCCAGGCCAGACGGTGGAGAATTCTCCGGATGGCAGCGCTATCGTTCGCTTCCGTGCGAGCGGCATGCCGGAATTGGCCTGCCATCTGTTCGTCTGGGGCGACAAGATCGAAATTATCGAACCCGCTTCCCTTCGTAAGCTCTTGCTGACGCAATTGCGTGGCACGCTCGCTCATCACAAGACGAAGATAAGCAGGGCAGGTTGAGTAACGTATTTTCCAGCTCTTGCTCGGATACTCAATCGCAAAAGTTCGCCGCTTATAAAGAGTTAAATCAGGTGTCTTCCAATTCTCTCCAGAACGCGATTGCGCCATCCTGGCATAGCGCTTGTTGGAAAGAGAGAATATGTGCCACTGGAAGTTGCTGGCATTGAGCATGCCATGCGCCAATTCATTGCGGAGGTTCAATCCGCGCGGGTCACCACCTACCAAGACGACGGTCACAATTGTATTATGTAGACCCTCGCGCAAAAATCGCTTAGCGATTCATCGCCTTCTCGCTGGCTCGCCTCAAAAACCGAGCTGTCGAGAAAGCCGGCGTCCTCGCGGCTATTTTGGGCAACTTTGGTCACCCAGGAATTGCGAACGACCCAGGCGCACGTCACGTCCGGTTTATGATGGAATGAAGAGAACGTACGGCGGCCCATGCGACTATTTTCTCCGTCTGCTCGAACGACCCGCTGGTCGTCTAGGGTATACGAGGTTTCTCATAAGCGTAATGTAACTGAATTCTTCTTGAAGTTCGGGATGCTGCTTTTTCAGAGAGGTGCTCGCATTATAGAGCATCGCCGAGGCCGCGCCGGTAGACGCGACGGGAAACGCTGGCACGCCGGGCTGGAGACGCCTAAACATTTCATATTCTTCTTCGACGCCTTCCATGCCACCAATGAAGATGCCGCAATTAAACGTTCCGCTCAGCATCGTTTCCCGCATGTGAATAAGGCTTTTCTGCCTGTCATCCTCGATAGCATCGGTCAATATGACCCGCTCAAAAGCCGCGTTGTCGTCAGGAAATGCGCGATCAAAAAAGCGACTCTGAAACATGACCACCCGATCACCCACAGGCATTCCGGCTTGCGCGATTTGAAGACGGATCATGGGCGATATTGCGGGATGTCCCCCGAACACCAATTGAGCTTTCTGTTCAATGATCACGATCGTGAGTGCCCGCACGGCATCGCGAATCGCGATGACATCAGCCGTGTTGAAATAGGCGGCATTTCGCGAGGGCAGCGGAACGCTCGCTGACAAGAACACTCTTTGGACGACGGCGTCGTTCAGCGGCCGTCGCTCGCTTTGAGATCGCTTAGCCATGCTCGTGCGTCCATGATACTTAGACTGCGTGCGGCGGCAATGTGGTCGTTCAACCAACCTAGGTGCTGGAGCCACCGGGTTCGGATGCCGGTCTGATCGTACAACAAGACGGGCGGCTGCGCGTATGTCTGGCCTAGTCCCACATCGCGCTGATGAAGGCGCTCCAGAGTTTCATATCGTTCGGCGTCGGGAACGCCGATGGCAGGCATCACGAGCACCCTATTGCCGCTGGGCGCTAATAGAACAAGGGTACGCTCAAGGGTTGTGAGAACCGTAAGGCCCTCTTTCCTCGCCTCCATTGCAAACTCGCGCACGAGGAAAGCATGTCGGGCACCGATGGCTCTTGCCCGCAGACCCTCTACTTCATCGACAATTTCACCAACGCATTTGTCCGTCATCAGCGCTGTCGGACCAAGCGTTTCGGTCCCCAAGAAATCCTGAATCGTGAGCGGGTGGAAGGTGCTGAATGCCGCCGTCGCCCCTTCCGTTTGACCAGGCCACAGCATCTGCAAAAGCTGAATGTTGGAGTTGTTGGCCCGCGCCAACTCCTCCTCCGTCCACCGGCTTGCAAGGAATTGGGGCGAGTCCAGCAGAAGAGCGACATCCGTATCGGCTAGGCGGTGCCAAAGAAGTTCTTGGAATGGTTCGCCTGGCCGCAACACGCCGTGTGTATCGAGGAATACATCAAAGCCGGCGGCATCGAGGGCCTCATAAAGTTGCGCGGCGATACCGCTTGTCTCAGCGCGGCGGTAACTGATGAAAAGGCGTCGCTTCTCTCGGAGCAAACCGAATCCTTCAAGGACCCGAGCAGCAAGGCGTTCGAAATCTGCTCCGCAATCTGCCAATGAGCAGCCATTCAGATGAGCGATTTCCTTCGGCATAAAGCCGCTGAAATTTGTGAGGCTCTCCACAACGGGAATTATCCAAACTCCGTCTGCGAGAAGCTGATTGAGCATCGCCGTTTCAGATGCCGACAACGAGGGCGATGCTACACAGCCGAAGTAGACGGCCACCGCAAGCATTCTACGATCGACGCTAGGGCTTGGCGATGCTGGCGTCGAGGGCACGAGAAACTTTTTTGGGTTCACGCCAAGGCGATCAAACGCCTGACTTACGGCGCTCACTAGCCGTAAAGCGTAAGCCGTGACCTCGGAGTTGCCCTTTTGTCCGAGGACCACCACCTGGTATTTGCCCGTCAGGGAGAGCGGAACTGTCATTTGCCGAAGCTTTCCGTCAGTTTCGCTTGATAGTCGAGCTATTTCCCGGCGCCCTTCGCAGCTGCTTCAATCCAAGCCTTGAGTTTGGTGTGATCGTCATATTTATAAATCTTGCAATTATTCTTCGTGAGCAGGGCGGGCGTCTCGCCGACCATATCCACCTCACCCGCAAAGTTCTTCATATGATGGATCTGGACGCCAATGACGGCGTTCCCTCGGTCGAGTGATTTCTGGATTTCATAATTGATAAATTTTCTTCCCGCCGTTTTGTTGCCTATGCAGACAACAGTCACACTGGTACCGACGAGGCCGTTGTCGATGAGTTTCTTGATCGCGTCGTCCCCTTTCTTCTTGGTCTCCTCCCAAAGGGAGCTATCCTTAAATCCAGCAGCCGCTTCATCAACTATCTCAGGCAAGTTCCTAATTTGATTTACGCGAACGATATCTCTTTGATAGTGGAAACTAAAAAATACGTGCCGAGCCATCGCGTCCTTCCCCCATATTTAGCCCTCCCAACATAAGATGGGTCGGGCAATTACCGCCCCGAAATGTCATTCTATCCACTTATCCGTGCGAAGTCGCTCAAAATGGATGCCGCCGGATAGCAACCGTCAATGACTTGGATCAATGTCAGCAGGAGCCGTCCCCGCAGGGGCTCGCCCAAATAGCTCGCCCAAGAGCAGATGCTAAATAGTCCTCCGCCGACCATGTCGGAAATGCGCGAAGACAAGCCGAGCAATTTCAGGAACACCACGGCGCAGCCCGTGGTCCTCCCTCTCGGACGGCGAAGCTCGCCCATGCGATGCTTCCATGCCGACAGGCAGGCGTTGAGGTCGTCATCGCCGATCGCCTCGAAAACGCTCTAGATATCGCGCATTCCAAAGCAGCGTCCTCTATCCGCTTCTCTTCGCCCCCTGCGCGGTCCGCTCAGATGCGAGGCGATTGGCAGCTTTGCTGCTTTCCTCCCTGACCCATGCTTGCGTTCAAATGCCCGGAATCCGAGGCATTTTGCTTTGCGGTCACGCTATCCTTCCATTTGCGGACACACATAGGTTCACAGCGGACAAACTATGCTGCTCGTTACAAAAAATTTTTTTATTCGTTTAGGCGCACCCGCCGCTTGTACTTCCGCACGAAGTGCATGTTTCACAAGTGCCCGACCTGGTCATCTTCGCGGACCCACAGTATTGGCAGATGTTGCCGGTATAGCCTTGTGTTTTCGGGTCGGCATGGGATGAGACAGGATCGGTGGCGATCGCTTGTGCGGCGAGGAAAAGTTCTTCGTCGTCTGCGACGCGCGGCAGCTCGCCTTCTTTGTGTCCGTGGCCAACATCGAAAGCATCGGTCTCGCTCGGTTGCGTGTGAGCAAGGTCGTTGCGGCCGAGATAGTTGATTGCGAGGTCGCGGAAGATGAAGTCGAGGATCGATGTCGTGCTTTTGAGGCGGTCGTGATCCTGAACGAAACCAGCGGGCTCGAAGCGTGTGAATATGAAGGCGTCGACGTATTCTTCGAGAGGGATGCCGTATTGCAATCCGAGCGAGATCGAGATCGCAAAATTATTCATGAGCGAGCGGAAGGCTGAGCCCTCTTTGTGCATGTCGATGAATATTTCGCCGAGGCGGCCGTCATCGTACTCGCCGGTCCGGATATAGATTTTGTGTCCGCCGACGACAGCCTTTTGGGTGTAGCCGCCGCGTTTCGATGGCAGCTTCTTGCGGCCGGTCGCCATTTTCGCGAGTTCGGCGGCGAGCGCATGGACGTCACGGGTTTCGATCGCGGCGTTGAGCGTGTCGAGGTCGCCGCCAAGGTCTGCGATGGCCTGGCTTGTCAATGGTTGGCTGAGTTTTGAGCCGTCGCGGTAGATCGCGATGGATTTGAGGCCCTTCTTGTAGGCGATCATGTGGAGTTCGGCGACCTCAGCAACAGTCGCGGTCGCGGGCATGTTGACGGTTTTCGAAATCGCGCCGGAGACGAAAGGCTGGACGGCGGCCATCATCTCGACATGGCCGATCGGCGCGATAAGCCTGGTGCCGATCGTTCCGCCTGTGTTGGCGCAATCGAAGACCGGCCTGTGGCGGTCGTGAACATGATCGCAGCCGTCGAGCGTGTTATTGGCTTCGATATAGGCTTTGATCAGCTTGATTGCGGCTGGATCGTAACCGAGGCGAATGAGGGCTGGTTCGACAGATTTATTGACCAGAATCATTGCGCCGCCGCCAGCGAGCGTCTTGTGCTTGATGAGCGAAAAATCGGGTTCGATGCCAAGGGTGTCGCAGTCCATCACCATGCCCGTTGTGCCAGTGGGGGCGACGACAGAGATTTGCGCGTTCCTCCAGCCGTGCGGCTGGTGAGACAGGACATTGCGCCAAAGACGCGTTCCGAGGGTGACGCCTGCCTTGATGACGGTGTCAGCGTGGTGGCGGTGGGGTTCGTCGGCGGTGACTGTGAGGTCGGAGGTGAATGCGCAGAGTTCGGTGTGAGCGTCCTCGTGGCGTTTGAGAACGTTGCGCATGGGTCGCGCGTTGACCTCGTAGCCGGGGAACGGGCCCAACGCTGAAGCGAGGATTCCGGACATATGATAGCCGGCCGCAGACATCGTTGACATGATTGCCGCGGCGAGGCTGCGGCCGCGATCTGAATCATAGGGAATTGCGAGCCGCATCAGGAGACCGCCGAGGTCTGCGAATCCACCGCCAAGCGTCCGGAAATCGCGGGTGCCTTCTGCGATTGCCTGGGAGGGGTACTGCGCCATCGTGATCGAGGCATCGAGTGTTGCAGCCATCAGGGCCGAGGTCGCTGCGAGAGCGTCCCAGTCATAGGATCCATCGGCGTTGAGAAAGGCAGTGAGCCTGAGAGATCCGAGGTTGCAGCCGGTATCGTTGAGGAACATGAATTCAGAGCATGGGTTGGAACCCGTGATCTCACCGGTTTCGGCGGCGGTATGCCAGGAATTGATCGTGTCGTGAAATTGCAGACCGGGATCGGCCGATGCCCAGGCATTGCGGGCGATTTTCTCCCAGAGATCGCGTGCGCGGATCGTCTTGACGACTTCGCCATTTGTTCGCGCCGTGAGGTTCCAGGGTCCATCGGCTTCGACGGTAGCCATGAAAGCGTCCGTGACGCGGACGGAGTTGTTGGCGTTTTGCCCGGAGACGCTTTGGTAGGCTTCGCCTTCCCATTGGTCTGAGTATGTCTCGAGGTCGAGTGTAAGACCCTGCTGGGCGAGTTTGACCGTCTGATCGATGAGGCCGGCCGGGACGCCCGCGCGGCGCGCTGAAGCTATGGCGTCTGAGGGGTCTTTCCTGTTGGTGACTGTGGTGTGGATCGCCTCGGCGTGGTGCGCGTTAAGGCGTGAGCCGGAGATGAGGGCTGCGACCTTGGCTTCTTCGCGGGACTTCCACCCGATATAGGTCTCAATATCGGGATGGTCGGCATTGAGAATAACCATGCACGCGGCGCGCAGCGTTGTTCCGCCGGACTTGATGGCGCCGGCAGCCCTGTCGCCGATCTTCAGGAACGACATAAGACCGGAGGATTTGCCGCCACCAGAAAGGGGCTCGTTGGCGCCGCGAAGCTGCGAGTAATTTGCGCCCGATCCCGATCCGAGTTTGAAGATCCTGGCCTCACGCATCCAGAGATCCATGATGCCGTCTTTTTCGGTCAGGTTGTCTTTGATCGTGTTGATGAAACAGGCGTGCGCCTGGGGGTGCTCGTAGGTTGATTTCGATTCGAGAATCGTGCCGGTATCCGGGTCGATATAGAAATGCCCGGTTGATTCGCCGCTGAGGCCATAGGCCCAATAGAGGCCCGTGTTGAACCATTGTGGCGAGTTCGGCGAGAAGACCTGCGCGCGCAGAAGCGCGACGATGGTTTCATAATAGGCGTTCGCTGTCTCATGCGAGATGAGCGGCGCACCATCTTTGGTGGCCGTTCTGCAGAGCCAGTATGTCCAGGCACCAGTGAGCCTATGGAAGACTTGATCGGCGGACTGTTCGGCTCCGAAGCTTGTTCCTGCGGCAGGCCTCTGACGCTGAAAACGCGGCGGGATGCGGTCTTCGCCAGGCTTGAGGTCGGGGTCGGCCTCGGTGCGCGCCGGAACGCCAGCCCGGCGCATATATTTCGTCGCGAGGATAGTTGCGGCGGCTTGTGACCAGGTCTGCGGCGCCATGATGTTGATGGTTTTGCCGCTGCTTGGTTCAGTGATTGTGAATGGGATGCTGGCGATCTGTGCCGGGCCGAGAAAGTCGCGCGCCATGGCGCAGAACTCATAGATTGCCTGATCAGCCGTGAATACCCGGGCTCCTGTGGTTCCGCCGGATCCGGACCGTGGCAGGTTCGTCTGGATATTCATCATGTGCCTCTTATTTGGGGGTATCGCCTTCGCGGTGTGCTGATGATTGTGTCGGCTTGATAGTCTGGCCGGCGCACGAAGATCGCGCGCCGGCCTGTCGGGGCCTGCTGGGCGCCCCTGCTCGCGGATGGGAGGGATCCCGCGGGCGATTAGCGTATCGGCTGATAACAAAGTGCGTAGTGAGATTTGCAGAAGGAGCGGTTCTGTTTGCCGGCGTAGACAGTCTGGCCGCAGCAATAGGTTTCGTTGGTGGCGCTCGAGCGGGCTGTGATGTAGCGGCAGCCGGTTGCTTCCATAAAGGGAACCGGCTCTGTCGCGCCGAAGTATTCGGAAGCGGTTTCGCTGAGCTGCGGGAGTTCAATCTGGCCGTCGTTTTGCTGAGTGTCTGCAGAATCGACGATGGCCTGGTGGAAGGCGTCGAACTCACGGACCGCCTTGATGGTTTCCTGACGCTTGGCCTGCTGCGAGTCAGGTTCGGCGACAGGGATTCTTGTGGGAACGGGCGTCAGGGAGATGGTTTTGAGGGAGATCATCTTCGAAGCGTGCGGCCGCGTTTGCTTCGGGATTGCAACTTTCGGGATGCGCGGCTTCTTGGGGCGCTGGGCGCGCGGCAGACTGGGTCTTGATTCCGAGAGGCTGAGGCCTTCGCGGTAGCATTTTCCGATGACTGAGTTGCGGGATATGGAAAATCCGAAAAAGTTCGTCAGCCTTTCTGCGATGACTGAAGCCTGGAGGTTCTGGGTGGCGAGCCTGCGAAGCTCGATCAAGACCGGCTCGGACCAGGGAGAGTTTTTGTTGCTGCGTGAGTCGGAAGGAGAAATGAAGTTCGTGATCTTGTATGCGGTATCCCCGGTGTCCGGGCGGATTTGCATGTTCATTTCGAGTGCTCGTCGCGTGGTTGATTAGGTCGCGTCGGCCGGCACTGATACGGCATTAACAGACGAGGGTACGAGACGAGGGTACGAACGTTTGAAGCTTGTCGCATACGGTGCGGGCGTATCGAATGAATGATGGTGTTCAAACTCGCATCGTGTGGTCAAGATGTCTCGACGATGTTGCGCACAGTTTTATAACGATATGTGATAAAATTGCATCAATCTATTTGTCGTGTATTCGCAAGGATGTGCAATTAACCATGTAATATCCGGTTTGTATCGCGAGGACGATCTTTGACGTGGCTTGGCTCTCTGGCTGGCCGTTGGCATTTTCGAGCCAGCCAGACCGCGACGACTGGAGGGTGGGCGACCCCGTCCTCCGTGCGATTGGGTTTGGGTATTCTGGCTTAATTGCCCGTGATGACCTGAAGGGCGCAGGTTTGCTTCTGGAATTTCGCGATCTCAGTCGCAGCGCCCGCGAGCCACACATGGTCCGACGGGTCGTTCCATTTTGCCGTCATCCGGGCTCTCTGGTCGAAGCCGAGAACTTCGATGTCCGCCGGAGGATCAATAACGAGCGACTGCGGCTTTGTGTCGAAGAGGATCATGACGTTGCGGTTGCCGGTCCACTCTTTGGCACTGGCTTTCAGCGCATGAGCAAACTCCGCAGCATCCCACCAGATCGTTGCAGCGAAGAGGGTTCGATGTGTCGCGGGGTGAGATTTGGCAGCAGGAACCTCGTTCGGCGCAAGGCAGACGATTTGCGCGAGGCGGGTTGTTGGCGGAGGTGCCAATCTGGCTGGGGTTGCGACGGGAGTTGCAGGAGCAGGGGTGGGCGCTGCTGGCGTAGGGAGGGGCGGCCGCGGCGCAGGGGTCGTTACGATAGCGCTTGGTGCCGGTGGGACCATGGCAGTGGAAAGCGCCGGACGTGGCTGGATGAGGTCGGCCTTCGTCCGCGGAGCCTTGAATTCGGGCGTCGAGGCATGAGCCGTCTTGGGGCGCGAATGGTGATGACCGTCTGAGTAAAGCACCAGGCCTATTGCGGAGAGAGTACAGATGGAGAGTGTCGCCGCAACAAGGAGGGAGAGCCGGTCCTTTGGGTTCTTCCAGGAGCGGAAGATACGGAACGGCTTGTCAGATTGGCCAACGTTGCCGTGATCGATCTCTTTGAGAGTCGTAAGGACCTGTGTCGCGTGGGGCAATATGGGCTCCGCAGACAGAATCATCTTGTCTTCTCTGCCTTGAGTGTCGTGCTGGATCCCATAAGTGGTCTCTTCGCTGCCGCGTGCCGCGGGCGTGGCCTGGCGGGGCTCGGGCGTAGGGACGGAGCGGTGTTGGTCACGCGGCTCGAGGGGCGGAAGATCCCAGGCGCTCAGCGCTTCGGCGGCCTCAGGCCTTGGCTTGTTCGGGGTCTTCGGAGTCGGCGTGGAAGCGGCCGGACTACGCGGCTGAGCGCGACGAGAGGGAATCTCCGAGAGTTTGATCGGCGGCACTGTACGCGAATCCTTGGTCTGCTGTGGGCTGTTTTGGTTTAATCCGGCGGAAATCGCAATGCAATCCGGCCGTAATCGGGCCGTCGTGGTTAGTGCGATATCTTAGCCGTGATCGCATGATGCGCCACGAATATGTTTTGTGGTAGTTTGCGGTATCGCTTGCGATTCGCATCCTGGCGCTGTGGCCGGGTGCGCAGCTTGATTTTGCGCTGCCATCGGCAGGTCAGGGTGAAAGGTGTAGGGATGTTGCATTCGCGTTTTCTTGGGGGCTTGTTTTCGGTCCCTATGCTGTTTGGTCTCGCTACTGCGGCGTCGGCTGCAAGCTTCAACGGCATCCCGATTCCTGAGGCGCCGTCTTTCGGCGCACCTCTTCCGACGGGCGATGATTTTGGCGGGTTCTTTGTCACGGCTCGCGTCGCTGGTGTCGACCAGTCCGGTTTTTCCCCGAACGTGTCGGCTCTTGTCGACAAGACCGGGAACGGCCTTGGTTCGGGCTATTCCCCGAGCTGGAAAAGCAGTCTTGGCGTCGGTGTTTCCGGCGAGATGGGTTACAATTTTCGGTACGGCCAGTGGGCGTTTGGACCGTCTCTCGTTATCGGGACGCAGTTCGACGATGCAAGTTTGTCTGGCAGCTATAACTGGCTCGGTGTTGGGCCTTTCCAGCGTTACCTTTCGACGACGGCGCGGGCCAATCTTGGCTATGTCATTACGTCAAGGCTGATGCTCTACGGTTTCGTCGGCGCAGGGATCGATGCCGCGAACTACGGGTTCAACAGCAACAGGCAGGACAGAGCCTTTGGTGCTGTGGATGCGGGTGTCGGCGCCGAATACGCGCTGTTCCAGCATTGGGGTATCCTGGCGGAGTACGAGTTCCGTTACGATTTCCCGCAGAGCTCCTATGGCTATTACTCGGGCGCGGATCAGACCGGCGTGACTCGGACGGGGCTTGCCTCGATGGGTGTCGAGCCTTATTCGCACAGCCTCTCGATCGGGCTGCGTTATCATTTCTGATCGTGTGGATTGACCGGCTGCGGCTGGTCTGGATCGGTATAATTGTTCGCGTGGGCATCAAACATCCTCAAGAGCGTGCGGCACAATGGCCTGCTTGGATTTATCCTGCAGTGCGTTGCGCCGTTCGCGGCTTGGTACTTTCTTGATACCGCGCTTAGAGCGGGCGTTTTAGTTCTTCCCTGGCATGGGGCGAGCTTCGCGGATTTCGTGGCGCTGGCCGGCGGGATCATTGCGTTTCTTGCGGTAAGGCTCATTTTTCACGGAGCCGTCGTTTTCTTCTTCATTCCGATACTGTTTATGGGTTCACTTGCGATCTTCGCTACGCGAGCGATGGAATTCGTCCTGCGTGATGGGTTTAATGCAGGTGGAGACATAATCCATCTGGCCTTCGGCGCTGAAGTTCCTGGAATTATGTGGTTCTGGGACGCTGTGTGGATATTTGCGGCAGGCGGCGATCTCTCGTGGTGGACGGTTCTTCTGATTGGCGTGCTGGTCTTCTGGCTCGTCAATTTGCGGGACGATCTTTACCTCGATGTCTCGGAATATTTTCATTTCAACTTCGGAAATCGGACGCCGCTCTGGCTGCTGATGCTTACCCTCGGGGTTCTTTCTGCGGTTGTCGAGACGCTACCGGGCTTTCCGGGCATGCTGCGCCTCCTGCCCCTTGCCGGTCTTGTATTCGCAGCACTGCGGTTTCCTCGTGCCGTATCTGGCTTTGTCGGGAAGCTTCACGGGCTCAGGGGAAGAAAGAAAAAGCGTTCTGTAGAGTCCGCAGCTGCCGCGAAGAAGACGTCGCAGGAGGCGTCGGCGGAAGTTTCCAGGGTAAAGCCGGAAAGCTCTTTGCGTGAGCCGGAGCAGGAACTGCGCTCCTCAATAAGTGAACCGCAGGTGAGTTTTCTGGATATTGCCGAAGATGATGTCTCTGCGGCAGTTGGTGAACCTTCCGATAGCGAAGATCCCGAAGAGGAAGTGATCGAAGTTACGGGGGAGCCGGAGGGGTTTTACGACGACGATGTAGGCGAAGAATCGGAGGAGGTATTTCGGGCAGCTGGACATGAGATCGCGGGAACAGGACCCGATGGCGTTGATGTCAGCGCTGATCCGGAAACGCATGAAGAGGCCGTCGTGCAGGAGCTGGCGTGGCCGGACGATGATGTGCCGTCAGATGTCGGGACACAGGATAGTGGGGCAGACGCATTCTCCGGTTCCGGTGATGAAGACGCCGGGGTTCAGGAGAGTTTCTGGACGATCGTTGGCGGCGAGGATGCTGGTTCTCAGTCCGAACAAATGGCGCATGAGGAAATAGCGCAGCGCGGGGAGGACCAGTCGTCTGGTCATGGGCGATCGGCAGTTGTGAAATCAGACAGCGGTTCGAACGGCGGCGGGGCTTCGCGAAGCGACCCTGTAGAGAATGAGTCTGTTTTGCCGGCAGAGGGGCGTGATCAGGCGCTCCCGGCGGTTACGAAAGTGGTTACGCGTGGAATTCCGGTTCTGAAGAGGCATGGTGAGATGGACAAGAAGGCATTCAACTTGCCGGTTGAGCGCGGGCGGATTGAGCAGGCGATGTATCAGCTGACCGGAATGGCCAATGCCAATTTGGTGCGCTCGATCTTCATGGAAGTCGAGTCATTCAGTCCGGAGAATCGGGAAGTTCTTGCTCGTTCATCCAAGGTTGCCGCGCTTGCGGTTCGCGCCTTTGAGCAGTTTGGGAACGATCACGCCGCGGGCATGGATGCCTGCCGTGAGGGGATGGCAAAACTGAGGGATCAGCAGATGGAACAGGAACGCGCGACGGACCGGCCAGCGGCTGGCGGGTCAGAAGCCGTGAGGGAGGAGGTCTCGCTTTCGGGTACTCACACGTCCAGGAGTGGCGGGGTTTCAACAGATGTCGAGGCTGCTGTAGACGAGGTTCATCGCAGGTTGGCTGCGACGCAAATACAGCGTCAGGAACCCATCAGAGTTGTGAGGCACACGCCTCAGGCCCCGCAGGGGGCGCGGGTGTCGCTTGCGGGGATTGCGCGCAAAACCGCGGTGCCGGCGCGCACAGCAGTTCCGCATCCGCGAGAGCCTGATCCGAATATGGCCGACGAGGAATTTGGCCTTGAGCATTTGGTCGGTGCGGATCTAGCCGAGATCGCGGTCCGTAGAGCCGTTGGAAGAGGGGTTGGGCCGGAGAAGGCTGAGAAGAGGCCGAGTGAGCCGGATCAGGAAAGCTCAGGGAAGGGGGAACAGGTTGAAGTTCAGGATGTGGCCGAGGCAGGGCATCTCGTTTCGGACCTTGAGATTCTGAAGGAAATCGTTCCTCTGAGTGAAATGGAGGTCAATAGCTTCCTCGCCAACATGGCAGTGTTTGCGAATAACCGGACTGTTGTTTCGATCTGTCGCGAATTCGTCGAAAAGACGCGGGAAGCGAAGCTGAAAGAGACCGATCGCGAGGTTTGGAATCGGCTGGCGAACGGCTTGTGGCAAATGAGTCATGCAGGAGACGACTGGCGTCGCCACTTATCCGTTCTGTTTGGGGTTATTGATTGTGCCGACAGCGCGGATCCGGACAAGGATATGGCGCGGCGCAAGGTGGCGCTGATTGGAGCGGAACCCTACCGAGTAAAGTTCGACAAGGCGTGCGTGGATATTGTGTTGCTGCTCGAAAAAGAGCCCGACGCGTCGGTTGCAATGCGCGATATCGACAGGGTCAAGGCCTACCTCATTCGCGTAGTCGAATTATTCCCGGATTCGGTTGAGCATCGCTCGTGGAGCGAAAGACTTGGGGTCGCTCTCGAAAACCGTGAACGCGCATTGCGGATTGATCCGACGCGCCGCGGCGAAGATGAAGAGCAGATGGCGGCGATCTCAGCCGGCATGGCGGCAATGATTGAGATCAGGGTTTCGGCAGAAACCCGTCATGCGCTTCAGAGATTCGATGTGTTGTGCGACGCCTATGAATCGATTGAATCGCAGATTTCGCGCGCAGCGATTGAGCTTGGAAAGGACCGCGAGCGTGATCCGCTCGCGTCTTTGCAGGCCGATATCGTTGCACGAGGGCTCGAAGCGATAAACGAGCTTGAAGCGCGCCGGGCCGAGATGACGAAGGAAATTCGTGATTTCTTGCCGGTCAATTTGCTCAATGAGCCGCAGGACCCGGTGGACTTTCTGCTCGCATTGAAATCCAGAAGAAAGCGGATGCTCTATATGGCTCTGCGCCAGGCGCGCGGGGCCGGATCGGATATCGTGACGGCGGAGAAGGCGTTGAGCCGGTCGCGGTCTGCCTTGGTTGAGACTGAGAAGGAACGTGATTCTCTCAAAGAGAGATTGACGAATCTCGCGAGAGACGAGGCGCGTCGTAGTTGGGATCAAGCGAGTGGCGATTGCTTTGCAAATCTTGAAGCGAGGATCATCGCGAGCCGCGGGCGGAGCGCTGATGAAGCGCGGGACGATAAATTCCCCCCGATGGAAGTGTTCAAATATGTGCTCGAAGAGGAAGCCGGCAATAAGAAGTTCGTCCGCAACGACAAAAACGGGGATCACCGCCTCTTTGCGATTGAGACGGGACGTTCCGAAAAGAGGGAAATGACGGTCTTGTTTCCAGTCTTCGGGGCAAGTCTCGTCTGGGACCTGCGAAAGGGAGCCGATGGTCAGCAGACGGCGCCGATCCTGGCGGCGGGTGGATATGCGCAGAACTCATGGGATCTTCGCAGGATAGCTTCTGGACTGGCCGGGGTATTGCGGGATATTGGCGCGACCGACCTCAAGTTCCTGTTGTTTGGCGGCAAAGTCCTGGATGAGGCAAAGGAGATCCTGTCGTCTTCACTGATCGGTCTCGGCAAGAATGACCAGAAGACGGAGACGCGCGGAATCGTGGTTTCGCGTGAAGATCTGGAGTCGGGCAGCAGTTCGGTGACCGCGGTATCAGGGTTCGCCGCCAGACTGGCGGAAATTCTGCATCCCATGCCAGAATCTCAGAATTGATCGCAGGATTGGGTCTGGTGCGCCGCCATAATCCGAACGGTTTGACATAGATGTGGCGGCGATGTGCAGGCGATCTTGCATTTTGTCGCGAAAATGCGTTGACAGTTCAAATTCTGCATTTACGCTTTCTTTTAGAGGCAAACATCCTGTTCGCCTCGCATCTTGTTCTTTGAGCCCAGTTTTGTGTTTTTGTCGGGTTCTGGTCGAGAACACTTCCGAGAGGAACTCAAATGGCGATGGAATCTGACACTGCCACGATGAACGAGGCCGGACAGACCGGTGGCAGGCGCGAGTCGAAGGCTGATGAGCTGATGACCGCGTCGGCAGAGACGATTGTCGATACATGGCGCAAGACTGTCGAAAACTCCAACATGACCGGCAAGGGCGACAGCCGCCGGCCGCAGGAGAATTTCGTTTATTACGCGAACAAGAATGAAATTGTCGCGGCTGTCGGCGTTCTCTCCGGCGTCGAGTCGGTGCCGACGCGTTTCGACAAGGCGACAGGGGTAGAGCCTTCGATCGTTGCTTCGCTGGTGAATTTCGCCAGTGCGGCGAAGAGTGACGTGATGAGGGACGTGAAGGGCGACGACGGTAAGCCGAAGCGCGAGAAGACCGGCAAAACGCTCGAAGGTATCGACGCGTTGAAGGATGTCGCGAAGTCGTTCAAAAACAGTCAGTTCCGTGCGGTGCATTTCGACCGTGAAAAGATGATTGGCGTTATCGCCAACCTCGGTTCGCGTGGCGAGAAGTACGACAAGGCTGTCGCGGGCTATACGGCGCTCGGCGTGCATGCGCGCAGGCAGGCGAACATCAACAAGAATCGCCAGCAGACGCAGGAAGCCGGCGCCGAGATGTAATCGGGTCTCCGGCGCGAGCCGGAGACACCTTCGTAATCGAGAACAAAAGCCTGGCCTTTCGAGGTCGGGCTTTTCGGATAACAGGTACGATGCTGATTACGAGCGAAAATATTACGGGCATCAGAGCGCGGTGGGCGAAGATCGCTGCGGAAGCAAAAGCGCACAGAAAAGATCCTGAGAGCCACGTCATTCTCGCAACTTCGTTCCGTGTTTTTGGTCGTGACCCATCTCTGGATGAGCATTTTACCGGCCTTGAAGGGCCTGATTTTCTCAATCGCGGGCCGGCGGTCGATTTTGGCGTTGGGACCTTCAAGCCGATGCGGAATGACCGTGAGGCGATGATTTTTCTCATGCATGTCCAGCGCAATTTGCGGCAGCCTCAGTCGGATGTAGGACAGGCGATCTACGCGAGGGTTATGCGCTTCTGTGGTGCGAAGCTTCAGCGCATCCAGGGATCTTATCGTCAGCCTGCATCGCATTTGGATCGTGGATTTGGTGGGCGCTGAGCATGGCGAAATGTCCTATCGCTATTCCTGAGTTCCGTGTGTCTCTCGATAATTTCGTGATTGGATCCGGCTGGCCGCAGTTCTGGATTTACGGGAAGGGTCCTGCGCTCGAGGATATTGTCGGCTGGAATCTTGTGATGTGGCCTGAGCAGGGCGGCCGCATGGTTTTCGGCGGACTGAACGAGGGGCTGGTTGGCTATCGTTATCCCGTCGTCGATTTTTTCAGGCTCGAAGGCGTTGCGCTGGCAAGCCAGGGCCTGATCGATTCTTTTTTGTATTGCGACATCATCCTGTTCGATGAAGCGACACGAGAATTGAAAGAAAACTATCTATTCACCTTCTTTCCGCGCGACGTCATTCTGGGGCGCAGTTTTCATGTGCCGAAGCTGGTGCCGGTTGCCGCATAGCCGGGCAGTCTGACGTGATCCCGGCGTAGGCGGTCCGTGTTTATCCGGACATAAGGCGCTGTCTATAGAGGCCGTTTCGGCGTAATGTCGGCGTATCGTGGCGATGCGATTCGCCGTTTGTTTCAGGCTGTAGGCCGATAATCGCGGAGTTAACGTATGACTCGGGTTTTGGAATCCGATGATGTGTCGGGTGGTGCTGGCGCAGAGGCGTCGGAATCGAATGATGCGGCGAAGTTCCAGTGGCAGACGCCGACTGGCCCGTTTGCGATCGGCGGGGGAGCCGCGGGTCGTTCGCTGATTATGGTTGGGAACAGGACGGGCGGTCAGGGAAAGACGCTGGTCACGGAAATCCTGCTCTCCCTGCTGACGGAAGAGAGGCAGGTGATTGCGGCGGATTCGGTCGAAGCTGTCGGAGCCTCGAAGAAATCGAAGCTCGGACGGATATTCGATGATGTGGATGACGTCGGGTGCGGGCCGTCGGCCGAGGAGATGAAGCGTGACCCGAAGGTCTACCGCAAATTCTGGGATGGGATCGGGCTGAAGATTGCAGGGGGACGTCAGGCGTCTCCTGTTGTGATGGATTTCGGCGCGAACGTGATCGATTCGATGATCTCCTGGGCGCGCGACAGCCATGTCGGCGACTTCTTTTCGCGCAAGGAATCTCTCGTTGCGGCGGAATTGGTTATACCGTTCGTGGCTTCGCCTCAGGCAATCGGCGATGCTTTGTCGATCGCGCGCGAACTCGCTCGCGGCGACGTGTTTCCGGTAAGGCGGATCGTATTTTTGTGCAATGAAGTCCAGGGATCTTTCGAGAGGTTCCGCGACACGCCGGAGATGCTGGAAATCCGGGCTATGGCCAGGAAATTTACGTTCCCGGTGATCAAGCTCTCCCGGTGTGACGCCGGCTTGTTGCGCCTGCTTGAGAAGAACGACGAGCCGAAGGTGTCTGTGCTCGACAAGTCGGTCGATGATATCGGCGCTCAGTACGGGCTCAATTTCTTTGAAGCCTCGCGTGAACTGGAAGATGTGAAAGCCTGGCTTGAACAGGCCAGGGACAAGTTGAGCTCTGCCTTGAAGCTCGTCAGGGAAGTGCCGCGCCATGCAGTCTGAAGAAGCCATCTCCCAAGAAGGGCGGCTGAAAAAGCTGTCTGAAGCTGCGTCTGCAATCGATCTCTCGCTTGAGCGTCTTTACGATAGCGAGGCGCTTGGGCTTGGGATTGCCTTGAGCTGCGAGAGCGTCGACGCGATCATTCGTGACGGCCTGGCGGAGTTCCCGGAGAAGGATTGGATCGCGATCATGTCGATGGTCGTGACATTGCGGATGCAGCGCGCCAAGACAGATGAATTTGCGCGGTCCGGCGGACTCTCTACGCTTGCCTCGTTCGAGGCAGGCGAGGATTAGGAGTCGGAATAGATTCTACTCCTCGTTCAGGCTGAGACGCGTCGTTGGCGGATGGTCGCTGTTTGAGCGCAGGTAATGGGATTTTGTAAGTAGGAGACGATGTTGGAGTCTGAAAAGGCTACGGACCGGATCGATTGTATCCTCGGATTGGCGGGTTTTTTAGCCGTCTTGATGACGGTCTGCGTTGTGGTTTCCGCGATGATTTGGCCTGCGGCGAAAGGTTACTCCGAGGTGACGGGGTGGATCAGTGCCGCAGTGCTGTTGTTTGCGGGAGTTATCGGCATTGCATTGGCAGTCGTCGATGACTTTGTCGGTATTTGGTTCGCAGGAGCGGAGGATAAGGCGAGGGAGCTCGGAAATACGATCTTAGCGTTCGGTGGAGTTCTTTCGTACATTGGGTTGCTGATTGTGTTCGCCGCTGGTCGTTGGCTTGGTCGTATTCCGGTCGGCAGCGCGGACTCATTCTTGAGATTTGTCGTTTGTGGGCTGTTGCTGATTGGCGCAGTTTTGCTCGTGACGCTGTTGTACCTAGAGTACATACTCAAGAGTGAACGAATGTAGATCGTCAGCGCGGCATCTCAGATTTCAGAATTTGCGAACGAAAAATGGCCGGATCTGATCCGGCCATTTCTTTTGGTACGATGGACAGTTTGGTTCAGGTCCGAATGAGGCCGCCGCCGTTCCTGCTGAATTGCGGTGTGCCGTGGTATCCGCGGTCGTGGGTGTCACCATTGTCGGTATGATGTGAGGCTGCAGGTTCTTCCTGCGTGATGGTTCTGCGGCCGAAACCGAAACCGTCATCGGCGTCGTCATCATCTTTGCCGGGGGCAGCATCATATTGCGGGTCCAGCCGGCCGACGGGGTTGTTATTTTGGCCGTCGAGAGGAAGATCATCCTCGATCAGTCTTGTCTCCCCAGTTGCCGCGGCTCCGGCGCGGTGATCATCCGGATGCCTGTCATCCAGTTCGAACATACTGTGAAACTCTGCGAGTATGCTTTCGACTGGCCCGCCAGGCGCTTTAACATCAATCTCCTGTTCCGAGAGGAGAACTTCTGCCTCGGCAATGAGGTTGCTGATAGCCGGCGTCCGTTCGGTAATCTTTTTGATGTTTTCGCAATGCTCGCCGAGCTTGGCGACAAGGTCTTTCGCGGGAGCGGTGTCGGCGAGGCTCTTGATCTCGCCGCGATGGTAATCGACGTCTGCTTCTGCGGAAGAGTTGATCCGGACGAGGAGAGCGTAGAGGAGTATGAGATCTCTTGGATGGAGCGTTTTCAGTATCTCTGGCGTGAGCATGGAACCTGCCTTTCGTGTCGGATCGCGTGTTTGTGTCGTGCGAATCTCGACTGAAGCTACAGGTTCATCCAGTCTTTGTTAAGCGCTTCGGCTTGTGTGCCGATTGTTTTACTGGCCTGGTAAGGCCCTTGATGACGGGAATGTTCGTTTCGAAGTAAGGGAGTACCGGCTTAAGGGTATGGGAAACAGCCCAGCCGCGCTGTTTGAGTATGGCCTGGTCGAAGAGCTGGGTGAGTATCTGCCCGTCTGAGGCGGCATCATCGATCGGAGCAACTACGATCGAGGGTTTGTTCATTTCCGGCTTATAGATCATGTAGCCGTTGCCGAGTGGGATCACGGTGAGGCCGAGGGCCTTGATCTTGTCGGCAAGAGCCGCGATTTCGGGATCAGTGGTTCTGAGCGTCGGAAGAATCTCGAATTGCAGGACGCATTTGAGGAGAGTCGAAAAATAGGCCTTTTGTGACAGCTCTGAGTCCGCAGGCTTCGCGAAGATGACTTCGAGATGGTCTGTAGTCCTGCCGAGCAGGTTGATGATGGTCCTTGCAGCGTATTGCGGGCTCGTGCAGATCCGATCAAAGTCGGGGGCATAGACGAGGAGAATTTCGGTCTCGAGGCCCTGGAGCGCGACGGGATCGATAATCGTGAATTTTAATTTGCGCTTCGGGTTGAAGGGAAAGGCTGGCGCGAGCCGCTTGAGTTGCGCAATGACGTCCCGGTTGCGCAGGGCGATCCAGTAGGTGAAATCGGAATTGTGGTGGTTGTTCCGGACAAGCCGGGCAAGCAGTTTCATGGCGACTTCGAGAGGATCGTCGTTCGCCATGGTATATTTCAGGATGTCGAGATATTCCCTTTTGTAGATAGGCATGCTGGCATGCTGGTTCCGGTAGGTGTAGGCGTCGATGGTCGATGTCTGCTGAAGGCCGGCACCACGCCAGGCGATATCCAGGATGTGAGCGTCGCCGCCGATCGCCTTGATGAAGGCGACAAAGCGTGTCGCACGGCCGCCGGTGAGGCTTGAGTCCTGGTAGGGATCTCCCGTTGCGATGATTTGATCGTAGCCATCCAGAATCCCGAAGTCGATATCCGGGAGATGGCCGTATTCGTCGATCGCCAGGATTGTCTTTCTGGTAGAGGTGGCAGTGAGATTTGCCGCCTCGAGGATTTCCGTGTGACGGAAGGCCGTGGCGCCGGGAAGAATCTTTTCAGGTGTGAGAGAGATGAGGTGGATGTCAATTTCCGGGGCGCTGGCGTTGAGATGATTAAGCCAGCGCGTCATCACCATGGATTTGCCGGTGCCGCCGGCGCCCGAAAGGACGGTGTCGTGACCGAACGCCATCGAGCGTAGGGCTGCGGCTTGTTCCGGCGTCAAACCGACAAGAAGATTGAGGTCGGCTGCCGTCGTTGCGGCGGCAATGTATGGATGACGCTTGATCTCTTCGAAAGGGTCTTCGACAGTCTCACTGGACTGCGTGGGCGAGGTGTTCACGCCGCGGCTTCCTCTACGGCGCGAAGATAGGGGACCGGCGAGAAGTTTTCATATCGCTCCAGAAGGATTTTGCGGATTTCGTTGGTGGGCTCAGCGTAACGTTTGTGACTGCCGCCGCGGAGCCATTTCATGCGGGGGTCATAGCCGGGCTTCGGCGGGCCGCCGGCCCAGATGTACCAGGCCGTCGCCATCATCCCGGCGTTTTCGCCTTCTTGGCCGCGCGGATACATGGTCGCACGGTCGGCGACGGTTACGATGAGGTCAGGCGGATCGACTGGCCAGAAGTTTTCGGTCCGCTTTGCGCCCTGACAGAATGAGAGCGGCATATACATGGCGACCATGACGCCGGGGAACTGGCGTGCGCGGGCAACAAAGGCGGCAGCGTCCTTGTAGGGCGGATTGGTGATGATCGAGCCGAAGGGGCGTTTTGGCTGTTTGGTCAGGAAATCGATTCCCGGCGTGCCGTAGCCGCGATCGATAAGATCGCTTGCGATAACGTCGTAGCCGCGCAAACGGAGGCCGTATGCGAGTTCGCCGTCGCCGCAGCAGCATTCCCAAATCGGCCCGCGGAACGAGAAGCGTTCGAGGAGCGCGAGCGTGACCCAGAGTTCCGTCGGGTAGAATTCATAGCCGTCGCCCTTGGCGCGGCGCTTGCGCGGTTTTTGAGGCTTGATGAATTGGTCAAGGCTCCCGAGTGGGACGCTTTGAGCAAGATCGACGGTATCGAGGCTATCGAGCATGGGCGGGGTTCCTGTTCGATCAGATGAGCGCGGATTGCGGATAGGCGGGCGCTGGCCGTGGCGGCGTCTTGAGTGCGCGGCGGTCGTCGCCATTGGCGATGATTGCGACGCGTGATTTGCTGGTCATGTTGCGTGCGACGACGTCATCGAAGGAATTTTTGATGACGAAATAGCGCTGGCGGACGAGGTCGATCTGGGCGCGCCGGTCTAGGCGGTCGATTGCCTGAGCAATCTTGTACCATTTCCAGTCGAGCTCGATGATCGAGACATCGCGGGAGTAGGTGTAATCGCCGCCGAGAGCCGAGGCGTCGATCGTGGTTATAAGCGCATCATAGAGACCGGCCTGGAAGTCGCGTCCGACCTTTGCGCGCTGGCCTGGCGTGGCGTTGCGGCCATGGATCGTTGCGATCCGCAGGGTCTTGGGGAGCGCCGCGGCGGCGAGCTGCGCGGCGAAGGCGTCGGCGATATCGGTGTGGTAGGCGAAAACAACGATCGGCGCCTTCGCGGCATCGCTTGCGAGAATTCTTGCGATCTCGGGAAGTTTTGCTGCACCGGTCTTGCGGCGAAGCGCGTTGATCTTGTGTTTGATGGCTGTCTTTGCCTTCGGGCTTCCTACAGCATGGTAGGAATCGTAAAGATCGCTTTCTTCCTGAGCCGCAAGAACGATCTCGGGGTCGTCGATCTCGATTGTCACGATCTCAGGCGCATATTTGCCAGGCGTCAGCCGCTTCTCTTCCTTGGTGCGTCTTAGTCTGACACCCGAATCGAGAGCTTCGGAGAGCCGCGCAATCCGCGCGAGCGCTTCCGGAGATTTTTCCGGATCCTTCTTGTCGTAGGCGTAAATAGCCTTGAAACGCTTAAGGGGTGTGACGTCATTGGCAAGGAGAACCTTCAGGAATGGCCAGTAATCGGTCATCGTGTCGGTAAACTGGGTTCCTGACATCCAGACATATTTTCCGGCTTTGAGGTTTGTCGTGAGATTGGTTCCGATGAGGGTCTTTCCGATACCGGACTGGATGTTTTTTATCTTGTGAGATTCGTCGAACAGGATGCCGTCCCAGACGATCGAGAAGATCTCAGGGGTATCGACGGCCTTCTCATAAGAAGCGACAACAACAAATCCGGGACAGTCCTTAGGCTGATCGAGAAGGGTGTCGGGCGTGACGGCCATGATTGCCGGATGGCTACCGTCGTATTCGCTATCGAGACGGCGGATCTGCAGGCGGGTCGATGGGACATCCGCCATGAGAGTACCGATCTTGTCGCGCTCTTTGGCCGGCAGGAGATAGAGAAACGTGGGTGGCCGTTTCCGGCCTTGGTCCAATATCTCAACAGCGATTGAATCGATGATCCCAGCGGCTTCGAAGCTTTTGCCGAAACCCATGTCGTCGCCGATCAGGATATTCTCGCCGCGCATGGCGAACCGGATCGCGTTGATCTGGTCTGGATCATAGGCGTACGGCTGTGCGGGCGCCGGCGGCAGCCATGTGTCGGGGAGCGCCGGCTTCACTGCGGCGATGACAAGCCGCGCCAGAATTTCCGCTTCGGCGTCATCGTCGCATTCGGAGCGATGTGCGAGAACGACTGAGAGATCGGTTGTGCTGAAAACCGTCTTTCCGGCTTGAGATTGGTCGGCTGACAGGGGCGCAAACCCAGCCGTCAGTGCAAATGCCGGATCTTCCGTGAGGAATGAGCCGAGTGTCCGGTCATAGGTGATGAGTGGAGGTTGTGTCGCCTTCCTGGGCGTCGGTTTCGTGCCGCCTTGGGTGGAGGCAATCTGCGAGAATACGTCGATCGTGACATTGCGGAGAGCGAACGGCCAGCGCGCATAGATCGTTTCGAGCAGGATTGCGAGCGTCTGATCGGCGAAGGCCTTCAGTCTCATGGCGGATAGCGGCTGCTCCGAGATCCAGTAGGCTTCGCCGACAGGCCGGAATTGCGCCGCGATGAGGACTTCGTCGAGGCCGGCATCCGGGTGCGAGACGAACAAGAATGATCGTGTTTTAGCAGCGTAAGTCAGGAAGGGTGGCACGAGGAGAGCATCTGGACTCTCAAGGGCCGTGACCTGGAGCGTTGAAGCTGCGAGCTTGTCGAGAACTTTTCGGGTTGCGAATCTTGCCAACCCGAGGACACGGGGGAAATTCGGGACATCAAGACGGACGTCAGCGTGGTAGGCAGAGGTCGTTAGTCCGAAGGCTGAAGCGATCGTAAGCGTCGTCGGGCGATCCGCGGCAAAATCGAATGAGCTTCCCGAAAGCGTCGATTGGATCAGAGCAGGGGAGGAAACAAGATCGCCCTTAAGGAAGGCTGCGATCGCCTGCTCCTGGATCGGAGTGGTGGTTTTGAGCGTTTCGCCGCGGGCCGGGGTCGGCCGGGAAATGCCTTTCGGCTTTAGCCCGAGAGCTTCAAAGAACGGAACCTGCGATTTCCGGGCATCGACGAGATAGCCGCCGTGCGGGACGGCCGCGATCGCGACGTCTTTCGAATCCTTTGGTTGCAGCTTGGGGCACATGACGAGGTCAAGCAGCGCCGCGCGCCTGCTGCGCCTGGCGAGCGCGGCCGCGATGGTTTCGCGCTCGGCTTCCGGATCGAACGGATCTTGTGTTGTTTTATCCAGACTGGCCATTATGATCGCGCTGTACGCGTCCAATGCGATTCGGGTTTCTATCCGGTGTTGAGCTTATAAGCTAATAGCCTAAATGTGAATCCTCGACTCGTGTGTTTCTGGTATCTGCCAGCGGTCACTTGGATATTATGGTTAGTCGTCTGCCGTTGATCTTGGCCGCATTTGTCGCTCTCGGGCTGCCGGGGGAAGCGAAAGCCCTGTCTGTTCAGCAGCTCTTTCCGTTCTCGGCGGCGAATGAGGCCGAGGCGGTGAGGTTTTGCGGCGGTCTGATGGATGTGGCGCAAATCGTCCAGGCGTCGCATGGAGCGCTGGTGTTTTTCGATATCGGCGGAAAATCGGCGGTGATCGCAAATTCCGAAATCGCGCAGTTCGCTGCGGCGATTCGCGATCCATCGGACAACGCCTGGCCTGTGGTGACCAAGATTGAGTCGCGGCCCGGGCGCTATGTTGAGGTTCTCGCCCGCCGCGCGGCGACGGATCACGATCATGGGTCCGTGCGCTGCTGGTGGGCGAAGTATGGGCCGGTGTTGCGGCTGACGGCAATTGAGCTTGCTGCAGGGTCTTGAGGAGAGACGGTATGTCCGGGGTAGAGGTCCTGAAAAAGCGCCGGCTTGCGCGGGCTGCGCTTGTTTTATTGTCGATGGCGGCGCTGTGTTTTGGTCCCGCTGGGGCGGTCGCACAGACAACGCCCTCTGCTTCGACGTCATCCTCGGCAAGCCAGACGACGGGATCGAGCGATACCTCATCACCGACGGCAGCGGTCGGGAACGCCGCGGCCGGGAGCGTTAACGAAGATCCTTGTGGCGGGGCGGGCGGCTGCGTCGGGACGCTCGATTCGTTCAATCTGGGGAATATTTCAACGACCGGACTGGGGTCGAGCGATAGCACGCCGACGTCAACGTCGAGTCCGACGCCTGGGTCATCAACGCAAAAGCCTGCCTCCGGCGCTCAAGCGCCTGCGCAGTCGAATAATTCCACGGCAACAGCGTCTACGTCAGCGAGCACGAATCCGGTTGTGGGTCAGCAACAGGGCACGCCGGGCAGTACCGGGGTGACGCAGAACACGTCCGGGAATGTGACAACTGCGCCGACAGGTACGCAGCAGGGAACTACGAACAGTCCGAATACGGCAGCAAATTCGACGACGAATGGCTCGTCGGCATCGGGCGCATCCACGAGCAGCGCTACGACGCGGCTTCAGCAAATCGCTCAGGCTCTGTCGACCCAGGACGCTTGCTGGTCTTGCACGATTTACGGGGCGGTTTTCACCGGGATGCGGCAGCTTGTCGATCAGTCCTACCAGTTCTTTGTGCAGAGCAATTCATCGGCAATGGCCCTGGCGACGACGATTCTGGCGCTGGCGGTCCTGATTCGCGTATTGCCGATCCTTCTTGGGACAGAGGATGCGCATAGGGCGATGGCTGGCCTGCGTCTGTTCTTTGTACGCATTGTGGTGATCTTCACTGTGTTCCTGGGCTCTACGGTTGTCTCGTCGAGCGGCAGCATGATCTCCGATTGGTTCGTCGATGGCCCATTGGCGGCGGGAACAGAACTTGGAACAAAACTCGCGCAAGTTGTTTCGACGGTGTTGCCGGTACAAGGCGGCAATCCGATGGGGAGTGATTTGTCGTCGGGCGACAGTGGCGGATCGAATGCGACGTTTGGGACCGATCCCGGGATAAGTCTGGGTTTGGTCGATACGGATCAGGGCGATGGGGGCGGGTCGACGGGCGCGGCAGGGAGCACAACGACTCCGAGTTCGACTGCGGTCGATCTTGGAACGCAGCATGTCACAGCGGCGAAAGCTATTTTATATCAGCTTCACGAATTAGGAGTCGCAGGAATCGTCACAGGTCTGTGGTTGGCTATGACAGCGCCGGGTCAGATTGGTGCGAATCCAGTAACTATGGTGACTCTGATCATTGTCGGTCTGATGATGGCCACGCAATTCTTCATGTTCACCGTAACATTCGGGCTGCGTTACGTCGATGCGCTGATCCGTTCGATGCTGATCTTCTCGCTGATGCCGATCTTCGCCTTCTTGTGGATCTTTGATTCCACCCGCGAGATCGCGATGAAGGCGGTCAAGACCGGCCTGTCTCTGGCGGCGGTCTTCATGGTGTCTGGCGTCGTTTACACGATCGCGATCCTGATAATGGAGGTTGGGTTCCAGAAGGCTTTCAACAATTCATCAAATGGAGCAACGGGAAGTATATCGACAGCTTCTTTACAATCTGTATTGTCGCAAATAAATGGAGGTGCATTTTCTTTCCTTAATGGCAACTCTGGAACAAGTTCTAGCCTAAATTGGTTGAGTTTATTTTACCTGATGGGCTGCGGTATGGTCGCTATTTCTTGCGCTAAACTTGCGTTTGAGATTGCGTCTGCTTTGTTCAACTTCGAACGCGCCGAATTGGGCATCGGCCGTGAGGTCGAGGGCGAGGTCGTTGGTGCTGCGCAGCAGATGCGCGGCGCCGGCACGGCGATGATCGGAGGAAGATAGTGATTGGCAAGAGCGTAGGGTTTGCCGACGGCGTGAAGGATCTGCTGGGCCGGATTGAGTATAAAGCGGTTTCGGGAAACGATCTCGATGCCGTCTTGCGGCTCCGTTACGAGGCATATGCCAAAGAAGGGGCGATCGAGCCCTGTGAAGATCGCCGGTTCCTCGATGACTACGACGGGCTTCAGAATAGCGCCAATATTGGCGTCTATTTCGAGGGTGAGCTAGCTGGCGCGATTAGGATCCACGTCATATCGAGTTTGGAAGACAAGTCCCCGACTGGTGATGTGTTCCGCGACTGTATTGAGCAATATCTTGCGGCCGGCGAAAGAATCGTCGACGCGAACCGGTTCGTCGTCGATTACGCGCTGGCGCGCAGGCTGAGGTATCTGGCGAATGTCTTGACGCGTGTGACAATGATGGCGGGGGGCTGGTGCGGGGCGCGCTACTCGATATTCGCCGTCCGGCCAGAGCATCAGGCCTTTTACAGCAAGACCTTCTTCGCAGAGCGCGTTGCGATGGCGCGGAGCTATCCGGGATTGACGAAAGATTTCGGGCTGATGGTCGGCGATTTCCAGAGGGATCTGGACAAGATCGTCGCGCGCAATCCGTTCTATGAATCAAGCGCGGCAGAGCAGGACAGGCTGTTTGGAAAGATTAATCTTGGTGGCCGTATGAGTGTTGCCGCAGAGTAAGTCAGGGAGACGAAGATTTGTCTGCTCGTCCGTCTGGAAACTGCGCAGAGGTTATCGATGCGGCTGCGCGTGCATTACTGCCGAAGGTGATGGCCTGGCTGAAAAGTCAGGGTGATTTCAGCTCGGACGATGAGGTTCTGTCGGATCTCAAGGGCGCTATCAGGTCTCCGAGCCATGGCGCCGGCGACGGCTATACCATTGCGAGCGCGCTTGATCAGAAGCGCGGATGGTTGCCAGACTTCGACCTCGTTGAAATTCTCGAAAGTGCCTCATCGGAGAAGATGGAAGCCCATCGTCGCCTCGTCGGCGAATGGGTTCTGCGTGATGGGATCAAGCTCGAGTTTGGCGTGGGTATCAGGGTCGAGACGGACAGGGGACCTGGCGTAATTTCTGCGTTGTGGTCAGAGACGGCAGAATATGTCGTGGCGACCGACGATGAGCCGAGACATGCCAATGGCGGCGGCTGGGTCTTGCCGGCGGAGCGCTGCAAGCGGATTGCTCAGACCGTCGAATGAAGATGATTGCGTGTATCGTCGTGGGTTGGGTCGGGTGATTGCGCTTCACGATTATCGGACAGAGCGCGGCTAGCTTCTCAGGCCTCGAAAGCGCTGATGACGGCGCGGTCCAGCGGCGGGAATAGGATTTTAGAGACGTAATGCCTTACGAGCCTCGTTTCCGAGGTCTCGGCGATTTTCATCTTGCGGTCACCATGGGACAGGAGGTCGGGATAGCCGAGTGCGCGATTGAGCGCGATAGCTCTCGTGCTGTAGGACGTCGTTGCGAGCGGCTGGAAGAATTGTTCCGTGTAATTGGCGATGAATTCGAGCTGCCAGTCGCGCAATCCCTTCAATAATGGTTTGGCGCCGTAGCCGAAGGCGAGCCGGTCGATAAGAAGCCCGGCGTGAGCTCCATCAGCCTCGTACTGCGGTGTCGGCGTATAGACGCGGGCAGGCCGTTTTGCGAGGGTTGGGATCTGCACCATCAGAGTTGCCAGCATGGATAGGCGCCAGCGCATGAGGGCGGCCGCACCTGCGATCGTGATGTAGGCGGAACGGGTTGAGGGATCCCGCGTTTGAGGCCAGGCATATTGCGCCTTGAAGCCCGACGGGACTGGGGCAAGCCGATCGGTGTGAGAGCGGACCGTATCGAGAAATTGTGATGGGTCCGGCTCACCGGCTTCCCTGAGGATTGCAGGGATGTCGTCGTAGATCGTGCGTTGGAGAAAGTCCTGACCGGCCGTCACGAATTGCGTAAGGTCATTGTCCGGATTGCCCGTCAGGTCGAAGGGGACCGGCTGAGGCCCAACGCGTGAAGTCCATACGGGCGCAGAAGGAAAGACGTTGGCCAGGGCGAGCGTCGGCAGGAAGGAGGCTGCGAGAGCGGCTGTGCCCGAGGAAAGGAGTGCGCGTCTGGTAAACATCTATCTACGTCCAATGATTCGGCAGTGTGCAGGCATGTTATCCGTTTTGTGCGGTGGCGTCCGAATGAATTGCTTTTTGCGTGTCTTTTCGAGCGTCTGTGCTAATATTCCGCATTGGGAATCTGGATCAAACGGTCCGGCTTGCTGTGACGTAGAGGACTCGAGATGTCGACACTCGTAAGTGGATCCAAGGCCTGGTTTCGTTTTGCGGCGCCCGGATTCGCGTTGCCCGCGGCGATTGTTCCATCCCAGCTCGGCTGGCGGGCCAGGATTGCAGCAGTTGAAGAGTTTGGCGCTTTACGCTTTTTCGGGAAGCGCGCTCCAGAAACGGATGAGACTTTCGCGATTTCTTTCGGCGAGTTTTCCTCGTCCGCGGCTGCAGTCGAGTTCCTCTCGGGGGTGTCGGAGTACTGCATCGGCGATGAGCTAAGCGAATCGGACGGGGATTCGGTGAAGGGGATCGAGAAGCGCCTTGGGGGCGTTATCGGCGCTAAAAATACCAGAGAAGTCTATTTCTTTTTGGCTGACGGCGGAGCCGATCCGGTAAGCGCCGCGCGCGCGGCGCAGGTGTTGTTGTTCGAGTGTCAGGCTCCGAGTTTCGAGTGGCATTCCGATGGTGCTGTCCGCCATTCGGGGCTTGTTCCTGTGCGGCCGGATCCTGCGACGCCAGGGTTTTATGAACGCAAGAACAAGTTCGATCCGGACAAACCCGTTGCGGAGGCCGTTCAGGCCGAAGGTCGCCGCAGGATCGTGGCTCCCGAGGAGATCGAAGCCGCCAATGAAGTAGAGATGCCGGAAGCTGGCGGCAGTGATGCTGCTGGCGAGGACGTGGGAGAGCTTGCTGCCGAAGGCAACGAATCGGATGTGATGGAAGATGCGGAATTGGACGCGTCTGCTGGCATTACGGAAGATGATGAGGCTTTGCCGAATTGGCTTGGCGGCGGGATAAAAGGGTTGCCGGAAGAAGACGGCCTTGCCGACCGGATCGAGCCTCCGAATGGGTTTGATGTCAGCAAGATTCTGGCAATGGAGCCAGACGAGGTCATTGATCTCGAAGATGAAGTTGCGACGACAAGGCCCTTTGGTATCCTGGCGAGAGAAGATCCTGAGGAAGCGGTGGCGCCGATTTTGTCGCGCATTCCGATCATCGGCGGTGTCCGCCTGCATGTCGACGAAGCGAAGGGGGCGCTTGAATTATCGGAAGACGTTGTTCAGCGCTCGTTTGGTGTCTTGACGAAAGTTGAGTTGGCGCAGTTCAACGCGCGCCATCTGCGCGAAGCGATGGTTGGGATACTCGGAGCCGAGATCGCTGTCGGTAAACGTTAGTTCGGAGTCAATGGAGTCCTAATTGCTTATGGAAGAATGAGTTCTTCCCGCCGAGCAGTTGGTCGGGGTTACGGATAACGGAATTGGGACCGCCCCATACTTGTGCAGGATTCCGAAACATTGAATTAGGTCCTCCCCATACCTGGGCGGGATCGTGAAAAATTGATCTAGGTCCTCCGAATAACTGTCCAGGCCTATTCAGGACAGAGTTTGGTCCTCCGGAGATACCTTTCCATGCGTCGTGGACAAGTTTCACGATGGTGTTGTTTTTGCCGAAACAGCCGTTGCCTCCGACACCAATTGTAAGACATTTCTGAAATTCGTTGATCGTGAGTTGATTCGTAGCGCATACGGCGAAGGCGTATGGCTGCAAGCCTGTTTGGAAGGCACATTCAGCGAATACCTGTTGCTCTGGTGTGAGGTGCGCTCCGCCCACGCACATCGCCGCACCCCAGGAATTGGTGGGATTCGAAGCGACGCATCCAGCTAGGCGTAAGATTTCCGGATTCACTTTCGAGAAGACGGAAGCACAGGCGATAATCATTTGCGTTTGATTGCCGGCGTGTTGAGCACATCGTGCAACCGCCTCTTCTGTGGGCGAGAGATATTTCCCGGCCATGCAGAAACCAGCACTGTCCCAGTTATTATTCGTGATGATGCAATTTCCTATCCGCCGTTGTGGCTCGGATGCCATTTGCATGACCCAGCATGCTGAGAAGCGATTTAGGTCGGTATTGAAGTGGGCTTGGACGCAGTTGCGCGCCGCTTCGGTTGGATCTCCATTGCTGGTCATAGGCATCATCGGCGGTTGAAGAGCGCCGGGAAGCAATGCGATGTTTTGTACTAACTGCTGCGAAACGACAATTAGTTTGCATGCGCCGGTTGACCCGGCGATCAGCCATGGATGCGTCAGGAAGGTCTTCTGGGTGTAAGCTTCGCCTGGTCTAAGTGATTTGTAGAAGACTCGTTTCCCGTTGTAATCGAGCCAGTAGACGACAAGATCGAGATCTGTTCCGTTAGAAAAAATTATGGAGGCAGGAGTCGATCCTTGCATGGATCTGACTTGCCCCTCGGTCTGGCAGATCTCTCCCTGCGCGTATGCATGGACGTATCCGAGAGCGGAGATCAAGGATGCGAGCAGTATGACGGTGCTCAGACTGAACGGACGACGTCCGTAGCGCTTTACGCTCATGGCTTTGATAAATGTCATAAGCCCGACTCCGCGAACGATGCGGCCCGGAGGGTATTTTCTTGAGGTCTTGGTGGTCCGGCAACGCAAGAACCAATTAAAAATCGGTGTGCGCAAAGAGATTCATGCGCCAAAGAAAACACCAATGGAATATAAATGCGTATGAAATATAATCGATTGAACAGTTCAAACTTTACCGCTTCTTTAGGCGAAAGACAACGAAAGTTAGCTTGCGGTAGTATCGGTTTTGAGAGCTAGATCTTAGCTGGCGGCAGGAAGATCCACGGTCTGGTCAGCGACCTGTTTGCGCTTGCCGCGGAACTTCAGCGGGACGGCAGTGAGAACGTCCCGCGCCAGAGATTCGACGTGCGGCTTATCGTTGGACTGGTAGCGCAGAACACGGTAGCCGGCGCGCATTAGCATTGCGTCGCGTACCGCGTCTCTCGCATGATCGTGCGTTCGGTCGTCGAGTTCGATGACTGCGACGACGCTTTGGCGGGCTTGGTCATAGACAACGAAGTCGACGTACTTCTGGGCGAAGTGTTTGCGGATCGCGTACCAGTGTTTGCGCAGCGACGGCGCAGTGTCTGGCTCCATCAGCGCGCTCATGGCAACCTGAGTGAAGATAAGATGGTGAGGCAGCGCATAGGTGAGACGCGCCAGGAATTCTCCCTCGTTTGGCGTGAGAAGAGCCTTGCGGCGGACGCGCGGTGTGCCTGGCGGGATATAGGACTGCTTGGCACCGGCGGCATAACCGAAGAGAGTGAGGAGCGTAGCCCCGCCTGAAATTGCCAGGATCGCATCGAAAATATGGGTCATATCGTGCCGCCGCGCCGGTGTGGTCTGATGTCCAAACATAGCACTTGTCGCGGGTGTGCGGCGTATCGTGTGGCGGTGATGTTTAGTAAATGTGTGATGTGTGTTAGATGCGCAACAAGCGGGTGTTGTCCTAGCGACGTAGCGTGGACCTGTTTCTCAGGGTATGAGGGTCAGACGGCTTCAGGAGCTCGAGACACGAGTCTCCATAGGCTATAGCGTTCGGAATTCTGGTTCCGTTAGCGTCTGCTGCAAACTCAAAAGGCGAGGCCGAAAAAGCTTCGGTGCCAGCGGTCAAGATTCTCGTACCAGAACAATTGGTAGGCACATCCGACGGGTTGATGGTGGAGCGCCCAGAACTGTCGATAATTGGCTTGCCGGTCATGATGTCCTTCAACCGCTCGTGAAAGCTCAGTCTATTTGTGAGTCCAAGGCTCGATTTCGCTCGGCCCCTCGCGCGTCCACGCGGTATCAGGCGTTGCATAGCCGAGAGGATGGGCGAACGGCTGCGCCCGGCTGGCCTCGTTATGGATCGGCAAGTTGTAGTGCTCGATCGGCTTTGGAAGTATGTCGTTGAGGCCAAGGGACTCGGTGACGGCGCAGCCGGAGAGGAAGAGCGGCGCGAGGGCAAGAAAGAGGAGTTTTGTTGAGCGCATGGATCGTACCGGCCGGAGGAATAGGGCGCTTTAGCGGATGCCGCGGACGCCGGATTGCCGTGTCAGAGCGTTGAGGTGGTTGCGCTCGGTCTCGAGGTAGGGCGTGAGGTCGCATTTCGCGGCCCAGGCGAGGATTTCGAGGCGCATCGCGGCCATGTTCCGGTAGACGCCGAAGGTCACGGCATTAAGAGGCGTCTTGTGTTCGTTGGTCAGAGGCAGCGTGATGACGTCCTGGTAGGTCTTTTTGTTCACGTCGCAGAATTCGGCCTGGGCCGCGGCGGAAGTAGACGCCGCGCTCTGGGCGGTCCCTGTCCGGGGCGAGGGCGCCGTTTGAGCGTCCGCCGTATTGAAAGATGCCAACGCAGAGATAAAGCAGAGCGCTGCCGCGGCCGTGCAGAGAGGCATGGCAAGACGCGGCGCCGCGGTATGTGATCCAGGTTTTCTCATGTTTGTCTCTGTCGGGGTGACGAATCGAGGCTAATTCTGTCCACATCCTATAGGGTTACGGAGAGCGGATAAACAGCCAATATGCGCATGGTACGCAATGCGTGTGCTGGCGGTATTTTTATTAACGGCATTCGGTGTTTTGTGTCGCATCGGACTTTTTGGGTCGCTATAATCCGGCGATCGTCAGACGTATCCGGTGTAAACGTGATTCGAGCCCGCTTTCTTCTCCTGCCCGTTCTGTGCGCCTTTGTCTCGGGATGCTCGCGTGCGGACTTCGACACCAAAAAGGTCGAAACTTTTCAATCCGATTGCCAGCGGCAGGTTGTCGATCTGTCGAGAAAGCTTGGAGAGCCGACAGATCTTGTCGCCAATCTTTTCAAGGCCTATGCGCTTGGCGTGAGTGACCCTGAAATCATGCGGCGGTTCGATCCGTCGCGCCCGCCGGACGTGGCCGGCTCATGGATCATTACGGCGAAGAACGGCCTTGATCCCTGCAGCGCCCTTGTCAAGAAACGTGACGCCTTCACGGGGATATCGGTCTGGACTGCGTTCGATGCCGGGCTCAGTCAATGGATGGCGGCCATGGAAGCCGAGCGGCATGCCGTGAGGTCCATGCGTGACCGGATCAAAGACACGATCGCGGGCAAGCTCAGGGTTTCCGGCAAGGTGGCCGACCTGATTGGACGTTTTGCGCCGCGCGGTATCGCGTTCGTGCCGGTGCAGAAGAATGGGCGGATGGTTCCTTCGGTAACAATCCGCGCTGTCAACGTTCTCGATATTCCGATCGACGGTTTCTACTGGTCGATCGATTTGAGACGCCCGGATGGGTCGGTTCTTGCCACGGGGCGTCTGTCGTTTCGCCCGCCTGTGCCGCTCGGCCCGGGAGTCGAAGCCGATTACAGGGTGTTCCTTAATCAGGTCAAAGGTTTCCAGGACCCGAAACTCGGCAACATCAGGAGCGAGGTCAAAGTCAAGGTGAAAACCGAAGACGTGATCGCCGGGGGTGAGAGGCTTCTCAAGGACTCGATTGTCGACCGTGAGGATAAGCCGAGGGTCGACGCGCTCGGAGTTATGTTGGGCCGGATCGCGGATATCGAGGATTTTGTGCAGCGTGTGCGCGTTCGCGCGGAAGCCGTGCGTTAGGCGTGAGGGGCGATCGTGTCTGATGTGATCGAGGCCGGAGCGGCGGGTGGCGTTTGTGAATCGCTGATAGGCGACGGGAGGCGGTTTGCCGTTCCGGCCGGGTTGCTCGGTGCAGGATCTGGAAAGGCGGATCTTGCGGCGGCAGTTTCAAAGGCGCGCAAGGATCCGGGCTTCGCGGAAGAAGCTGCCTCAGAGATCCCTTTCGAATCGCTTGTTGCCGGGTTTTCGTCCATTCGAAGCCGCGCCGGGGAATTGCTTGCCGGCCTTGTAAAGTCGGGCGAGCGAGTCGCCGTGTTCGGCGATTATGATGTTGACGGGATTTCTTCCTGTGCGGTGATGACTGCTGGACTCGCCGCGGCTCGGCTTGGCGCAGAGGCCGTATTTGGCATCTGGCGCCATCAAGGCCTCGATCTTGCCGCCGAAGCCGCATCCGTACTTCCAATCGTGCCTGAAAGGTCGGACGGATATGGAATCTCGAAAAATTGGATCAGACGCTTCGAGGCTGGCGGGCTGAGGCAGATCGTTTGCTGCGATAACGGCACGAATGCATTGGCGGCCATGACTGCGGCGGTATCAAGTGGCGTGCGGTGCGTGGTGCTCGATCATCATCCGGCGTCGGTCGAGTCGGCGGCATTCTGGAACGGCGCGCCGGCAGGATTTGCGATTTCCAACCCCTGGATGGAGGGAGGAATCGGAGACTTTGTCCGGAGTTGGCCGGGCGAGGTTGAGGTCTGTGCTGCGACTGTCGCATTTGCGACGGTCCTTGAGGTTCTCGATCGTCTCGGCGGCCGTCAGAACGCAGATTTTATTGCGAGGCTCGGCGTCTTGGCCGGGGTTGCGAGTGTGACGGATGTCATGCCGCTGCGCGCCGGGAACCGGACAATGGTCCGCAATGCCTTGTGGGCGCTTGATGACGGCAAGGCACCTTCAGGGCTCGTTGCGATCAGGGACGCGGTGTTTGCGAAGCGGGGTGTCGAGGTAAAGGCCGCGGGCGCACCAGCGAGCCTGTGGGATTGCGCGCTTGATGCGAGTTTCTTTGGCTATCAGATCGGGCCAAGGCTGAATGCCTGTGGGCGTATGGGTGAAGCCGAAACGGCACTGAAGTTGATCGGCGCGAGTGATGGATGCGCTGATGAGTTTGCGGCGGGCGTCGATGCGCTTAACGCACAGCGTCGCGAGATCGAGACGGTTTGTGTGGAGAATGCCGCGCGGGTTTGCGGATCGGCAATGGAGAGGGCGAGCTCCGGCGGCGAACTCGATGTATTGGAATTGGCGTCATTTGCAGCGAAGAGACGGCTCGGCCGGGGATTTTTGTCCGGCATGTTTGGCTTTTCGTCGGAAGGTGAGGAAGGCGGTTTCGGGCGGATTGCCTGCGCTTATCCCGGTCTGTTCGTGGTCTATGTTGACAAGGAGCTTGCAAGCGGTGTCGCGGGTCTCGTGGCGGCACGGCTCGCAGAGACGTTTGATTGCCCAGCGATAGCCGTAGGTGGCCCATCGCTGGGGCATGGAGCCTTGTGGAGTGGATCGGGCCGGTGCCCGGAGACGAGCCTGTGGCGCGCCGCCGGGATCGATGTTTCTTTGGCGGCATCTAGCGCAGCGGCCTTATGTGGCGGCGGAGGCGGCGGTCACGCCGCGGCGTTCGGACTGAGGCTTCCGGCAGCGTCGGCCGAAGCGGACGCGAAGCTTCTGGTGGGGCGCTTCGCAGTCGATATGGCGCTGCAACTTTGCACCAAACTCGGCGAGGCGCTTGCGGCAGGCACCGTCTCGATTGAGGAAGGTGAACCTGGCGTTGAAGCGGTCGATCTGGCGCTTGCGGACTGTTCGGCGCTGGCGGCTGTCGCCAAGCCGCTTGTCGAGCTCGGGCCGTTCGGCAGGAGCTTCCAGGAGCCGAGCGTCTATGTGCCGTTCGGGCGCTCGCGCGTGCGGCAGCTCGGAAGTTCCAAGTCGTTTGCGATAGAGCCTGAAGGATCCGAGAAGCTGAAGGTGGTCGGATTCGAGAGCCGTTTGGCAGGAGGGCTTGAGAACCCGTCTGTGGTGCAGGCTCTGGCGCGCATCGAAGCCGGGGAAGCCGGGTTGATCGGAAAACTCCATGGCTCATTTTATGGGCGCGGGCGCTATGGCCGCAATCATTCGTCCTGGAAGGGGCCGGTCCCGGAATTCCAGATCGAAGCCATCGTCACGAAAGCCGGAGAATAGTATGAAGGCGCGATATCTGGCCAGGCTCGGCTTTTCAGTTTGCTTCGGCGCTCTGGCGATGCTGGGCCAGTATGGTTCCGCGCACGCTGACGGGTGGACGGTGTTTGATGAATCGCGGTCGTTCGATTCGAATTACGCCGCGCGGTGGCGATTCTTGTCGTCTGTGACCAAGAGCTTTGTTGAAGCCGTCTTCGCCGGACATAACCTGCCGACGAACGAAGATGTTTTGAGGACTCTGCCGCGGACGGCGAAGGTACCGAGGTTCAACGGGACGGTTTACGCAACGGACCCATTGTGCGGCTGCAAATTCGACATTCACGGTCAGCTTGTTGATCCGACGCACTGCCCAGCGATGAGTGGCGTTGGAGACGAGGACAAGGCGCATATGGCCCTTCTTCTCGTTATCGATAAAGACTACCTGGCAAGACCTCTCGCCTGTTACCGCGTCGGCAGTCCTTATTGCCGTGATGATGGCGGGACCTCTTATGGCGGCATTACCTGCTGCGAGCGGACGAGCAAGGATTACGCCGGCGCATTGCGCGATCCGGAATTCTACGTTCTGGCGCCGGCGGCTCTTGTTGATCGCGTCAAGGGCCTCAGGGTCGGCAGGGCGAAAGCGGAATCGCCGGCTTATTGTGGCGTTGCAATCGATACAGCTGACGGCGTCTTTTCATTGCCGAGGAAGTTTGACGGCCTGGTTGCGAGGGCGTGGCTTCACGCGATGAAACATTACGGAACGAAGCCACCCGTCACACCTGATGTTCTTGCCAAAATTTCCGCCTCGACGCCTGCCTTGCTGTTTGAGATTTCGCGCGAGAGGCTGATTCGGTCGCGCTGGAACGGCGGAAACGACCTCTATGATGCGGCTCTGCGTGCCGTGCCGCTGACCCAGGCGTTTCGCGATATGGGAATCCGGTAATATCCAGCCATTGTCCGCGCATTATCCGCATCGCGTTATGGCGCGATAAGTGCATTGTGTTTTCGTGATATTGTGCTTTATATTAAGGCGTGTTTGCGTAGCCATCTTTGAATGTTTAACGCTCAAGCGTCAGGCCGATGGTGGCCGACAAGGAGTTAAAGATGTCCGCTGTTGGAACCTCTGGCGAATCTGGTGTCGATCCGATTGCGATCTGGAAGCTTCGCCGCGCGCTCAAACTGGAGTTTGACGAGCTTGAGAGCCGGATGGATGAGGTGAAGACAAGGCTTGCGGCCGCCGAAGATGACTGGGCGAATGCGAGCAGCGAAGTGACGGTCGATGCCTTGTTTGCGGAGATCGAGAATCTTCAGGAAGAACTCAGGATCGCGCGGGGCGAATCTGGCGCTGGTGAAGGTGTGGCTCCGATCGCGGAAGAAGGGCGCAAGCGCGCGCCGCAGGATTCGCGCCGTTTGTTTGCGGAAGGTTTCAATCTCGGGCTTGCGGATGTCGAAGCCGGAAAGGCCTATAATTGCGACGCGAAGCGCGGCTGGCGCTATCGTGGGTACAATTACGGGCGCTGGGCCGCGGAGCACAAGGATCAGCGCAGCGTTGATTATTTTTACGATCTGACGGTGGTCGAGATCGAGAACCACGCGAAGCTCGGAACCGGGCTCGCGCAGTCCGACGCCGGTGACGACGAAGGCGATGAGGGCGGTCCGGCTGCAGGCGCGGCAGGAGCCAATCTCAGTGATGAGATTCCGACTGCCGGAGAGATCGGGGCGCTGACGTCCGACATGGGCGATCGCAATGCTGAATTTGTGTGATCGCCGTATTGCGTGGCCGGGCGTCTGAGCCCGGCTTTTCTTTTGGGTTGTAATGGCTGGAGAGCAAGATGAGCGATGTCGGGATCGGTGAAGCGGTGAATGGCGGCAAGAACGGTGGTTTCAAGCCTGACGCAATATTCGACACGAATGTCGAAGAACATGAGGTCGAGGGCAACAGACCGTTGGTTATCGATCGCGAGATGATGCTCAATCATCCCAAGTTCAAGCCGAATCGTGCGATCCCGCCTGGCGCAGAGGAGGCTTTATCGAAGCCGGCGGTTGCGCAGATGATTTATGTGCATGCCATGAGGTTGTTCGATTCGTCTTACGACAAGGCGAGCGGCAAGTTCTCGCTGCCGATGAATGACGCACTCGACCTGGCGACAATTTTTTTCATTCAATCGTGGGACGACGGGCTCATTTCGGCGCGTTCGAGTTATTGGAGCAAGCACTTCGAGGCGATCGATCCGTATTCCTGGGACAAGCTCTACATGAATTATTCCGGGGGCGAGGCCGGCAAGACGAGCTTCGCAGTCTGAGGCAGCAAATGAAAATAGAAAAGGCCTCGGGCGTCATTTCGATTGAAGGTTCTCCTTGCTCGGGTCGCTCAGCGCGACTTGCGCGCCTGCTGCGCGAAGCATCGGCGTGCGGGCGCGGCGTGGTTCTTGTTGATTCGGCCGGCGCGTGGAACTGGCGGCTTGACGAGTTGCCGCCCGGGCTGACGATCATTGATCCCAAATCCGTGCGCGGGCCGAATGCGAGTGCGCGCGTTCTCGATCTCCTGGTCCATCTTTTCTACAAGAGTCCGGGAGTCGTGATCGGCGTCGACGACGCTGAGTTTCTGGGGCTCGATGATTTTCAATGCCGTGGTGTCAAAGCGGCTGCCGGAGCGTCCGGCGGGGTTCTGATCTGGGTCGGCGCGCGGGCTGAGAGCCAGGCGCCGCGCATCTTCGAAAGTCCTGTCCGTGTTCTTGAACGTTTCGCGGGCCTTCGTCTCGGAACTGTAGGCTGAGGCCACTCTTCCTTCGTGCAACTTAATATCTTTGGAGGATTCTGTGCTTCGCGCTGCTGCACGGGTATTCATGGTCGGGGCTACGATCGGGATTTGCTCTTATGGTCTGTCGAGGATGGGCTATTCCTGCTCCTGGAACAGGCTCACGACAGCGATGTCGAGCCATAGTTTTTCGTCATTCCTCCCGCCGAATTGTGAAGCGGTGTCTGCAACGGAATGTCAGGTTGCGCAAAAACCGACGGATCTGCGCTCTGTGATTCAGATGTGGGGCGAGCGCGGGATTTCGCTTGTTACTTACCTCTGTAATTAGGCAGGGGGAGAGGGCGGGTAGTACACTTAAATTGTATGTACTATTTCGGTTTTTTGCTTTCTTACTCGGTTACGCCGCGGCCGGCTTTTTGTTTCAAGCCTTGAGTCCAATTACTCCGTGAGCGGCCTGTAGGGCCAAACAGGGCGAGTCGGTCGGCTGAGTAGCGAGAGATGTGACGCCGGGTTTTGGTTTCGATCTCGTCGATGACGTCTTTGGCAGATGGGATTAGTTTCATGTTTTCGAGAGTTTGCAGGAATGGCCGCGTCGAGAGGACGTGGACGGTCCGATCGAGCCGGCTGTCTCCGAATGGCCCGTCTTATGTGAGGACAAGGCTTATCGTGTCCGGCCCATGATTTAGCTTTCGAGGCCATGTGAGCCTCCATCTGGATGGTCTTCGGACTGATTATAGGGTTGTTGCTCTCCTAGAGAAAGACGGTCGGAGAGTTCTGGGTCTATGACCTACAGTTGACTATACGCTGGCCTTGGAGATTAGACCTGCAAGGTCGAGCGTGATTTTGGCCTGAGAGTCGATCCTGGCGCCGATAGTTAGAGTGACAGCAGCGCTGATTCCGGCATCCTCGGCGTGTTTTGGCCAGGAGACCAGGGCGCTGGCAACCTCGTCGATTACGCGTTTCGCCGTTATCGGCGGAATCCCGCTATCTTGCGCGACCTTCAGAATATGCTCTTGCTGTGGCTCTTTGCCTGCTCCCGCAACAGTCATGTTGTGCTGGTTGCAGATTCCTTTTGAGTGCGTGATGTCGTAGGCAGGTGACAGCTTCCAATGGCCGGTTCGGTTCATCAGGAAGGCGTGATTTTTTGCGTGATCGTCGCGGTTTTGGACCAGGATATTGAAGACCATTCGGCGGAAGGCTTCTTCGACCTGGAGATGGTCGTCCGTCAGGATTTTCGTGACTTTGAGGAAGTCCGTATAATCGAGCGACGGGATGCGAATATCGGCGTCGAGCAGGCCGGCGAGAGAGTGGACGTGGAGTCGGCCGGTTGCTGTCCTGTCGAAGCGCTTGACTGCGAAGTGTGAGATTCCGGTTTCGTCTTTGACGAGGATTGTTTTCGGAAAGTCAATTCCAGCAGCTCTGGCCATTTGGGCGTAGGCATGTTCGACTTTGCCGGTGTCTTGACCATCCTTTTTGAGTGTGAGCTTGAGGAGCCAGTGTTCGAACCGGTCTAATTTTATTTCCACGGTGTCGAAGCGAAGGTCACCGTATTCTGGATCGCGGAGTATCATAATTTTTGGCTTGGCGCCTGCCGCGCTGCCACTTGCTGCGAGCATGGTTTGAGCCGCCTGTTGGTCGAGCTCGATCATGACGATCGGAGCCCGGTTGGCCTGGCGCGCGAGGTAATAGAGTTGAAGAGACCCGGTTGGGGCTGCCACGATGCTCTCATGGGGCTCATAGGTAAGGGCTCCCATGCCGCGCAAGCCAGTGATGGCGAGGTGGTCAAGCGGTGTCATGGCGCTCAGTTTCCTGCCGCTTACGATGATCTGGCGATGGACAAGGAATTTGCCCCAGCCATCGGGCAGACTGTCTGCAAAAGCGCCGTGAAGACCATCGAATGGGAGAGGCTTTGCCGCGATGGCTCCCGCCGCGGGTTTCAGATTGAATGGTGAAATGTTCAGGCCGGACTTGAGAAAGGCTGGGTCGTACTCAAAGGTTGCGAGGTTACTTTCGCCGGACCATTGCAAGGTCCCGACGCGCATGCGCTCGTTTTCGAGATCGAGACTAGCCGATATCTCTTTTGTCGGCATTTTGGACCTTGTTGGTTGGTTTGGTCTGCGCAGCGGGGGCCTGCTGGCCGAGCGGAACTTCCGGTCGTTGGATGGAGCGATCAGCCGATTGTCCCAGAGCAATTGGCCGACATCTTTGCGAGGAGGCGAAGCGCCATAAGTCTAGCCGCTGTGAGCTTTTTACTTCCTTCGGGCATCGGCGTGCGCGCTCAGTAGAGAAGCTCGAGAAAGCCGGGAACAGTTTTGAAAGTGTTCGCAAGCTTCGGGAGATTGCTCCGCGCCGGAAGCGGCAGAGCGGTGATCGCACGCGAAGGTGTGAGCACGAGGAGGTGATTGGCGAGTTTTTGTGCGGCTGGTGCGTCGCGTTTCGTCGTGCGGATGACATCGATCAGGCCTGCTCGTGTTGCGTCGTCGAATTCATGATCGATGCGGGCGATCGGATAGGTGTAAGGCGGCGTCATAGGATCGCCAAGGATTTCGACGCGGGTGATCATTGGTCTGGCGGCGATGAATTCTGTGACCGCCGGCGGGCAGAGCGTAATTTTGACCGGGATATTGTAGGCCGTGACGAGATCCGGCGGGATCGAGCATTGAGGCGCAAGGTCGAAAGTTTTGCGTCCGGATTCGTCTTCGAGGGTCATGGTTACGATGCGCTTGGTCGAGCCCTCACGCGTCGGCAGCATTTTGTCGCCGACAGAGACGATGATTCCGATCGAGGCACAGGAGAAATTCTTGGTCATCTTGAGACCGCGGTCGAGGGTCACGAGGGATTCTACCTGCCGGCGCCACGCGATTGCTGCGAGTTGGCGGCGCTCATGGAACATAAGGCCCTGAAGATAATCCCTTTGCGTCGCTGCGGCTTCGTCCGGCGCGAGTGGCGTGACGGACGGGATTGGATCGGTGAGGTCGGCGAGTTCCGCCGAGCCGAAGAGACCAAGTTGGCTGTCGTCCTGTTTTACGACGGCGACGGCTTCGGTTCTCGCCATGTGAGCAAAATGAGCTCTGGCGATCGTCGCCGGATAGGAACTGAGTTTGTCGAGGGCGCCGGCATAGGCGAGCGCCTCGAGCTGGGCCCGGTTGAAAGCGCTGGAGCGTGCTGCTAGATCGCGAAAGCTCTTGTAGCGGCCGTTGCGTTTGCGTTCAGCGATTGCGAGAGCGGCCGCTGCCGCGCCTACGCCCTTGATGCATTCGAGCGGCAGCCTGATTGCATCAGGCATGCCTTTATCAGTCGAGAGGATTGCGTGAAAGCCCGGCTCTGATGCGTTGATGTCGACGTCGTGGATTGTTATTCCGCGGCGCGCGGCTTCGGCGATAATGTAGGCTCTGTCTTCGGCTTCGGAGGCAAACGTCGCTGCGGCCGCATACCATGCCGCTGGGTAGTGATACTTGAGCCAGGCTGTCTGCCACGAGATGGTGGCATAGGCGACCGCGTGCGAGCGGTTGAAACCGTAGTTCGCGAATTTGAAGATGAGGTCGAAAATTTCATTGGCGTTTTCGCGGGTGACCTCGTTGGCGACGCAGCCCGCGATGAAATTGGCGCGCTGTTCTTCGAGATCTTTCGGGACTTTCTTGCCGATGGCGCGGCGCAGGAGGTCGGCCTGGCCGAGCGTATAGCCGGCGAGGACTTGCGCGATCGCCATGATTTGTTCCTGATAGATCATGATCCCGTAGGTATCCTTGAGGATGTTCTCAAGATCGGGATGCGGATACTGGACAGGCGAGCGGCCGTGCTTGCGTGAGGCGTAGATCGGGATGTTGTCCATCGGACCTGGCCGGTAAAGGGCAACGAGGGCGACGAGGTCTTCGAAATTATCCGTCGCGATCTCAGCTGCGGCACGCGTCATCCCGCCTGATTCAAGCTGGAAGATGGTTCGTGTGTCTCCGCGCCTGATCATCGAGAATACGGCTTCGTCGTGACCCGGGATGGCGTTGAGGTCGATTTTTGTGCCGTGGGTCGCGGCGATGGTGTCGAGTGCCATCTGGATGACGCTGAGCGTTTTGAGGCCAAGGAAGTCGAATTTGACGAAGCCCGATTTTTCGGTGCCTTTCATATCGAAGGCGATAACCTGGCGACCGTTATCGGAGCGTGTCGGGAGGACTGGCGCGTGGTTGGTGATCGGCTCATCGGAGATGATGATGCCGCCAGCGTGGATGCCTGCGTGACCCGGAATTCCGTTGAGTTTTTCGCCGAGAGCGAGGACCTGCTGGATTTCCGGGTCCTGGCTCTCCGAGAGGATTGAGGCGAAGTCTTCTTCCGGGCGGCCGGACTGAAAAATAAGCTCGAGAGCCCGCTCTGCAGCGCCGCGCAGGCCAAGGGCCCGGCCGGCGGCCCGGATGGCGCCTCGTGGTTTGTAATGGCTGTAGGTTGCGATCTGGGCGACACAGCTGTCGCCGTAGAATCGGGCGACGTGTTCGATGACTTCGCCGCGGCGGCGTTCGCAGAAGTCGGTGTCGATGTCGGGAAGTGAGACGCGTTCCGGATTGATGAAGCGCTCGAAGAGGAGTTTGTTCCGGATCGGCTCGATGTCGGTGATTCCGAGGACGAAAGCGCAGAGAGATCCCGCCGCGCTGCCGCGGCCAGGGCCGACGGGGATGGAGCGCGCTTTGGCGTAGCCGATGACTTCGCGCATGATGAGGAAGTAGTTCGAAAAGCCGAGTTTGACGATGAGGCCGGTTTCTTCAGCCAGGCGATCCCGAGCTTCCTGTGTGTCTGCGAGGAGGCCGGCTGCGACGCGGATGGCGTAGCCCTGGTTGGCAAGGTCGAGGAGGATGGCGTTTGAATCATCGCCTTCCTTGAGGCCCGCCTTGGCAGGTAGATATGGATCGCGGCTCAAGGTCATTTGGCCGAAGCGCGATGCGATCTTGTCAGCGTTGCGCTGGGCGGCATTGGTTTCGTCGACGGGCCGGTAGAACGGGATCGTCGGGTCTTCGAAAGTCTGCGGCTGGGAGTCTTCAAGCCGGCTTTTACGGCGGTGGGTGTCGGCATCTTTCGTGATGCTGATGAGAGCGTCGGATAGAGCTTTGTCGAATGGTTCTTCGGAATAAGCAAAACGCAGTTCGGCAAGCGCAATATGGGCGTCTGTCGCGACCTGGATCGCGGTCTGACGCGGCGCGTGGCGCAGTTCTTCGTCCCAGACGGAGGCAAGGCCGACAGCGAGGCCGAGGCCGAGGTGGCCGAGAGCCTGCTTCACGAGATCCGCGCGGGCCGGATTGAAGCCGCGGCCTGGGAGAATCATCACGGCAAGGTTGGGTTTTGACCCGTCGGTTGCGGCTGATGGCGCGAGAGCTTTGGAGCAGGCGTCGAGCGTGTCGCAGAGGGCGAGGCTGTCAGCGAGGGAGATGAGCCTGTGAAGGCCTGCCTGGTCGAGCGGAATGAAGACCAGCGTGACGCGGCCGGCCTGGGTTGAGAGCTCGGAGACCTGCATGCCGGCTGAAACCGGCATGTGTTCTTTTTTGCCGGCATCCAGAAAATCGAGAGCGCTGGCCATGGTGCGTTCGTCGGCCAGGACAGCATGAGGCCAGCCGCGGGCTTTTGCGAGCTTTGGCAGGTCGGCTGGTGCATGGATTGCGAGTCTGTCGGGCGCAGGGCTCGCGAGCGATTGGGCGGATTTGAGAATAAGCATGGCGCCTCAGGGTGACGGAGCGATTTTCGGAAATCGTGACAGGCTGGCGCGGCGTGCCGGGATCACCAGTCGAGTTCGATATCCGGCATGGCGGCTGCGGGGATGACGCTGGCCCGGGTGGCAAGATGAGGTTCTGGCTCGCCTGGCAGACCTGCACCGAGAAGATCTTCCGGCATGTTCATGGCTTTCCAGACGGCAAGCGTGATTCTGCAATCTTCGAGCGCATCGTGGCGCTCTTTCCTGTGACCCATGATCCCGGCGTCGATGTTGTAGTGACGGGCGAGAACATCGAGTTTCGAGGATTTTCCGGGAAGGCGTTTACGTGCTTCGACGACGGTGTCGATGATCTGCCAGTCCGGCATGGCGATGCCTCTGCGGGCGAAGGCATCGCGCAGAAATCCCATGTCGAAGGGAGCGTTGTGGAAGATAAGCGGCAGATTGCCTACGAAGGGTATGAACTGGCGGAGCGCGTCAGCCTCGGGAATCTGGCGCGTGTCGTCGATCTTGATCTGGTGGATGGCCAGAGCCTCAGGCGAACTGTGGCGGCCTTCGGTGTCGAGGACGAGATAGAGGGAGTCAATCTCTTTGGAGAAGGTCGCCTTGATCGCTGCGAGGGTGACGATGCGTTCGCCCTTGCTGACGTCGAGGCTGGTGGTTTCGGTGTCTGCGACGACCCAGACCTGGTCTGGGTCGTGAGTTGCGGGATTTGGCATGTCGGTCTTAGAGCCGTTCCGGTTTTGACGGAATCGGAACCACGGCTCTACTCCTTTGTTTTAACTCTTTTTCTTCACGCGAAGCGGAAACCACTTCGCTCGAAAATGTTTTAGTTCTGGGTGGCGGGAGCGGGTGTCGGCAGCGGACTGAGCCGGCATGAGATGCAGGGGGTTCCTGACTTTTTCGTTTTGGCAAACCATCCGGCGAAGTAGCGTTCGGCTTTCGAATTGATTGTCATGACGCGGCCGAGAACGTCGGGGCGCGGCTTTTGGGTTTTCTCGGAAAGCGATGGGCTCTTCTGATAGAGGCGCGGCAGGGCGACGATCGTGTCGCCGGTCTCGGGGCAGGTGCCGCGAAGCCGAAAATATTGCTTTTCGCTGATGGTCTCTTCGGTGAGCTGGACCGGAAAGATATGGCCTTCGAGCTTCAGGAATCCGGTCCAGGTGCCGTTCTGCTGTTTGAAGATGGCGGCTTGGCCTTCGTCGAGGTTGACCGTTGGCTTCTGGGAAGTGTCCATTGAGTGATCCGGTTCGGCGCTGATGTTGAGATTGTATGCTGGCGGTGTGACCGCGAGTCGGGCCGTAATAACGTTAATATATCATTGGCCTTGTGTTCGGGCTATTGCGATCTTGTCCAGGGCTGGGGCTTGCGTCAGCAGCCCGGCTCGAGAAGTCTCCTGTGTGTTGATTTCCACTGAGAACTGACCCGGCGTTTCCGCTGAGAACTGACCCGCCTTTTATGTATCTTTCGGGTCTGGTGCGGTGGTCAAGTTTCTGCTTTTGCCTTTTCTGGTTTTGGGCTCGTGAGCCGAGCTGTTTTTGAATCGGAAGCTGTCGTTTCCGGTCTCAAGGATGTGGCAGTGGTGGGTCAGGCGGTCGAGCAATGCGGTCGTCATTTTGGCGTCACTGAACACGCTGGCCCATTCACTGAAGCTGAGATTGGTGGTGATGATAACGCTGGTGCGCTCGTAGAGCTTGCTCAAGAGATGGAAGAGCAGTGCGCCACCGGATGCACTGAACGGCAGATAGCCCAATTCATCCAGAATGACGAGGTCGGAGTGGGCAAGGCGGTTGGTGATCTGTCCGGATCTGCCTTGCGCCTTTTCCTGCTCGAGCGCATTGACTAGTTCGACGGTCGAGAAGAAGCGCACGCGTCTGCGGTGGTTCTCGATGGCCTGCACACCGATGGCTGTCGCGAGATGGGTTTTGCCTGTGCCGGGGCCGCCGACCAGAACGATGTTGTTGGCCTCGTCGATGAACTCGCAGCGATGGAGCTGGCGCACGAGCGCCTCGTTGACCTCGCTGCTCGAGAAGTCGAAGCCGTTCAGGTCGCGGTAGGCGGGGAACCGCGCCGCCTTGAGCTGATAGGCAACCGACCTGACCTCCCGTTCGGCCGTTTCGGCCTTCAGAAGCTGGGACAGGATCGGAATGGCGGCTTCGAAGGCCGGTGAACCCTGTTCAGCCAACTCGCTGACGGCCTGGGCCATTCCGTGCATCTTGACGCTTCTGAGCATGATGACGATTGCGCCGCTGGCAGGGTTATGATGCATGGCGCGCCTCCACCGTCTTCCGCAGGTCGTCGTAGCGCTCGACATTGGCCTTCGGCTCATGGGTGAGAGTCAAAGCCTGAGGCGCAGCGACAGTCGGTGGGACAACGGGTTTGCCGTCGATCAGCCTATGAAGCAGATTCAATACATGCGTCTTCGTCGGAACGCCTGCCTCCAGCGCCAGTTCGACGGCAGAGAGCACAGCCTGCTCCTCGTGCTGAAGGACAAGCGCCAGGATGTCGGCCATCTCGCGGTCGCCGCCCGGCTTCCTGAGGAGATGCTGTTGCAATGTCCTGAAGGCATCAGGAAGCTCGGCGAACGGGGCACCGTTGCGAAGAGCGCCAGGTTTGCGCTGAACGACCGCCAGATAATGCCGCCAGTCGTAGACTGTCTGTCCCGGCCGATCATGCGAACGGTCGATGATGCGGCGATGCTCGCAGATCACCTGCCCCTCGGCGGCAACCACAATCCTCTCCGGATAAACCCGCATGCTCACCGGGCGGTTGGCGAAGGAGGCCGGAACGCTATAGCGGTTGCGTTCCAGGTGGACGAGGCAGGTCGGTGAGACCCGCTTGGTATATTCCACGAAGCCGTCGAACGGACGTGATGCCGGCATGAGAGCCTGGGCTTCCTCGGCCCAGATGTCAGCGATTGTTCCCTGCAATCGCCCATGCGATGTCTGTCGCCAAAGCTCCTTGCAGCGGCTCTCCAGCCATGCGTTCAGAGCATCCAGGGAAGGAAAGCGCGGAAGGGGCTGCCAGATCCGATGCCGCGCATCCTGGACGTTCTTCTCGACCTGGCCCTTCTCCCAACCCGACGCCGGATTGCAGAACTCGGGTTCGAAGAGATAATGGCTGGCCATGGCCAGGAAGCGAGCGTTGACGTCGCGCTCCTTTCCGCGTCCGACCTTGTCGATGGCCGTTTTCATGTTGTCGTAAATGCCCCGCCTGGGCACGCCACCAAAGACGCGAAAGGCGTGATTGTGGGCGTCGAACAGCATCTCATGTGTCTGCAGGAGATAGGCCCGTACAACGAAGGCCCGGCTGTAGCTCAGCTTCGTATGCGCCACCTGCAGCTTGGTGCGCTCATTGCCGATGATCGCCCAGTCCTCGGACCAGTCGAACTGGAACGCTTCGCCGGGTTCAAATGCCAA